>NZ_JBMKJF010000006.1:0-301724 GCF_049236945.1 Enterobacter cloacae complex sp. SHL020 | reverse complement strand
CCGGCCGAGGCCATTGCCCGCGTGGAGCAGCACTTTGCGATCCACGCGCTGGAAATTGACCGTACGGACGGCATCAGCATGGCGTTCCCGCAGTGGCGCTTCAACCTGCGCTCGTCCAACACCGAGCCGGTGGTGCGCCTGAACGTGGAATCCCGTGCTGATACAGCGCTGATGGAAGAGAAGACACAAGAAATTCTGGCTTTGCTCAGGGAGTGAGGGTCTGCCGCCAGCGTATTTCTGGCGGCTTGACTGTACCTGGATTGTGCAATCAGTGTGACATAGATCAGCAAAAGCTATTCATGTCACCTAATACTGAGTTAACATCTCAACCACATTTCAAGCCGCGCATAAGCCGTGGTGACCACACCTGACAGGAGTATGTAATGTCCAAGCAACAGATCGGCGTTGTCGGTATGGCAGTGATGGGGCGCAACCTGGCGCTCAACATCGAAAGCCGTGGTTATACCGTCTCCGTTTTCAACCGCTCCCGTGATAAGACCGAAGAAGTGATTGCCGAGAACCCAGGCAAGAAACTGGTTCCTTTCTATACGGTGAAAGAGTTCGTTGAGTCTCTGGAAACGCCTCGTCGTATCCTGTTAATGGTGAAAGCGGGCGCAGGTACCGATGCAGCTATCGACTCCCTGAAGCCTTACCTCGAAAAAGGTGACATCATCATTGATGGCGGTAACACCTTCTTCCAGGACACCATTCGTCGTAACCGTGAGCTGTCTGCTGAAGGCTTCAACTTCATCGGTACCGGTGTTTCCGGCGGTGAAGAGGGCGCTCTGAAAGGCCCATCTATCATGCCTGGCGGCCAGAAAGAAGCCTACGAACTGGTTGCGCCTATTCTGACTAAAATCGCTGCTGTTGCAGAAGATGGCGAGCCGTGCGTGACCTATATCGGTCCGGACGGTGCTGGCCACTATGTGAAAATGGTGCACAACGGCATCGAATACGGCGATATGCAGCTGATCGCAGAAGCATACTCCCTGCTGAAAGGCGGTCTGAACCTTTCCAATGAAGAACTCGCGGAAACTTTCACCGAGTGGAACAAAGGCGAGCTGAACAGCTATCTGATCGACATCACCAAAGATATCTTCACGAAGAAAGATGAAGAGGGTAAATACCTGGTTGATGTGATTCTGGATGAAGCTGCCAACAAAGGTACCGGTAAATGGACCAGCCAGAGCTCTCTGGATCTGGGCGAACCGCTGTCTCTGATCACCGAATCCGTCTTCGCGCGTTACATTTCTTCTCTGAAAGAGCAGCGCGTCGCGGCATCTAAAGTGCTGTCTGGCCCGCAGGCTAAACCAGCGGGTGATAAAGCCGAATTCGTTGAGAAAGTGCGCCGTGCACTGTACCTGGGTAAAATCGTTTCTTACGCGCAGGGCTTCTCTCAGCTGCGTGCGGCGTCAGACGAGAACAACTGGGATCTGAACTACGGTGAGATCGCGAAGATCTTCCGCGCTGGCTGTATTATTCGTGCGCAGTTCCTGCAGAAAATTACCGATGCCTATGCTGAAAACGCCGGTATCGCCAACCTGCTGCTGGCACCATACTTCAAGAAGATTGCGGACGAATATCAGCAGGCGCTGCGTGACGTGGTTGCCTACGCTGTCCAGAACGGTATCCCGGTTCCGACCTTCTCTGCTGCTGTAGCCTACTACGACAGCTACCGTGCTGCTGTGCTGCCAGCTAACCTGATTCAGGCACAGCGTGACTACTTCGGTGCGCATACTTACAAGCGTACCGATAAAGAAGGCGTGTTCCATACCGAATGGATGGAATAAGTTAACTTACTCGCTGTAATCAAAACCCGGAGCCTGTCTCCGGGTTTTTTTATGCAAAAAATGTCGCCTGTTATTCGAAGTAGTCTGAATCTCGCCCCGCTCGTAGTGATTACTCCTGGTTTGCCTTGACAGTTCAGTTTGCCAGGAGGTACAAAGCCCAACAGTTATGTTTATCGCGATGGTCTGGCGGCCATCAGTACAGTTAACTCACAGAAGTCATTAGCGAATGAAAATAACAATCTCCGGAACAGGGTATGTCGGTCTTTCTAACGGCATTCTGATTGCTCAGAATCATGAAGTGGTTGCGCTGGATATCGTGCAGGCCAAAGTGGACATGCTTAATCAGAAAAAATCGCCGATTGTGGATAAAGAGATCCAGGACTATCTCAGCCATAAAACGCTGAATTTCCGCGCCACGACAGATAAAGAAGATGCATACCGCGATGCGGATTACGTCATCATTGCGACGCCTACTGACTACGATCCTAAAACCAACTACTTCAACACCTCAACGGTAGAAGCGGTGATTAAAGACGTTATCGCGATCAACCCTGATGCCGTGATGGTCATTAAATCGACCATTCCTGTCGGTTTTACCAAATCCATTAAAGAAAAATTCGGTATTGATAATATCTTCTTCTCGCCGGAATTCCTGCGTGAGGGGAGAGCGCTTTACGATAACCTGCATCCTTCGCGTATCGTTATTGGCGAACGCTCCGAGCGCGCTGAACGTTTTGCTGCGCTGCTGCAGGAAGGCGCAGTGAAGAAAGATATTCAGGTGCTGTTTACCGACTCCACTGAAGCTGAGGCGATCAAGCTCTTCGCGAATACCTACCTGGCAATGCGAGTAGCTTATTTCAATGAGCTCGACAGCTACGCAGAAAGTCTTGGACTGAATACCCGCCAGATTATTGAAGGGGTATGTCTTGATCCGCGCATTGGTAACCACTACAACAACCCTTCATTTGGCTACGGTGGTTATTGCCTGCCAAAAGACACGAAGCAACTGCTGGCAAACTATCAGGCGGTGCCGAATAATCTCATTTCGGCGATTGTTGACGCTAACCGTACACGTAAAGATTTCATCTCCGATTCCATCCTTGCGCGTCAACCGAAAGTGGTCGGCGTGTACCGTCTGATCATGAAGAGCGGTTCCGATAACTTCCGCGCCTCTTCCATTCAGGGGATCATGAAGCGTATTAAGGCGAAAGGCGTGCAGGTCATCATTTATGAACCTGCAATGCAGGAAGATGAGTTCTTCCACTCCCGAGTGATTCGTGATCTGGATGCGTTCAAGCAAGAAGCGGACGTGATCATCTCGAACCGCATGGCTGAAGAACTGGCTGACGTAGCTGACAAAGTCTATACCCGCGATCTCTTCGGTAGCGACTAATTCTCTTGCTCCATAAAAAACCCGGCTGATATGCCGGGTTTTTTATTTTCAGACTTTGTAAAACTCTCGGTACCAGTTAACGAAGTTTTTCACTCCATCCTTAACCGAGGTTTGCGGTTTAAATCCGATCACCTCATAAAGCGCCTGGGTATCGGCACTGGTCTCCAGAACATCCCCTGGCTGGAGAGGCAGCATGTTTTTCTCTGCTTTTGTACCCAGCGCGTCTTCCAGGGCGGTAATGTAATCCATCAGTTCGACCGGCGAGCTGTTACCGATGTTGTAGACCCGGTAAGGCGCTGAACTGGTTGCCGGGGAGCCGGTCTCAACGGTCCAGTTTGTGTCTGACTGAGGAATAACATCCTGCAGACGAATAATGGCTTCGGCGATGTCGTCGATGTACGTGAAGTCGCGCTTCATCTTGCCGTAGTTGTAAACGTCGATGCTTTTGCCTTCAATCATCGCTTTGGTGAATTTAAACAGCGCCATATCCGGGCGGCCCCATGGACCATACACGGTAAAGAAGCGCAACCCAGTGGTCGGCAAGTTGTAAAGATGCGAATAGGTGTGCGACATCAACTCATTGGCTTTTTTAGTCGCGGCATAGAGCGAGACCGGATGATCCACGGAGTCGTCAGTGGAGAAAGGCATCTTGCGGTTGAGACCGTATACTGAGCTCGATGAGGCATACAGAAGATGCTGAACATTGTTATGGCGACAGCCTTCCAGCACGTTGAGATGCCCGATAAGGTTGGCATCAGCATACGCGTGCGGGTTTTCCAGGGAGTAGCGTACACCCGCCTGCGCGGCAAGATGAATCACACGATCAAACTTCTCAGCCGCGAAAAGCGTGGCCATACCTTCCCGATCGGCTAATTCCAGCTTGTGAAAGGTGAAACGCTCAGATTTTAACAGTTCCAGGCGTGCCAGCTTCAGGTTGACATCGTAGTATTCATTGAGATTATCGATACCGACAACCTGATGACCAGCCTCAAGGAGGCGTTTACTGACATTCGCACCGATAAAACCTGCTGCACCCGTGACCAAAAATTTCATAGCTTCCCTCATAAACCCTATTCTTTAGATACCGTAACGCATCAGATGACGTCTATGATAGCGCGAAGGGTGTTAGTTACATAACCCATCTTTCCGATATTACTCATCGGATTCTTATAGAAAAATCGCCAGTAATCGTTAAACTATACAAACTTAATTATGTTTGCCCTTTTTTTATCAGTTAGGGATTGTATGACGCAAAACAATAATAGCCAGGTCATCAGAAGCAATGACCCTGAGCAAATTGATTTACTTGATTTAGTGTTCCAGCTGTGGCGTGGGAAGTGGGTGATAGCAGCCTTTGTTGTTGTTTGTATCACCCTGGCAATTGGATATATCTCTGTCGCAAAGGAAAAATGGACCTCAAGTGCGATTATTACGCAACCAGATGCGGCTCAAATTGCCAGCTATTCTAATGCGTTAAATATCCTGTATGGTACCGCAGCACCTACAATGGTTGACAACCAAACGCGCGCGATTGGCCGTTTTAACGCCTCATTCTCGGCATTGTCACAGGCGCTCGAAAATCAGGCTGTGCCTGAGAAACTTATCATTGAGTCAACGGTTAAAGGGCAGCCACTACCGTTAAGTGTCTCTTATACCAGTACTTCTGCAGACGCTGCACAAAAGCAATTGGCACAGTTCATCCAGCAGGTAGATGAGCAAACGGCTAAAGAGCTCGCCGCTGACCTTAATGACAACATTAAGGAGCAGATCAAGACCCTGAAGGATTCTCTGAAAAATCAGGAGAGGGTAGCTCAGGAGCAAAAAGATCTGCGTATCAAACAGATTGCTGAGGCGTTGAAGAACGCTGAAGCGGCGAAAATTACCTCGCCTAAGCTTCAGCAAACACAGGAAGTGACTCAGGAAACGATGTTCCTGCTGGGAAGTGAGGGACTGAAATCAATGATTGACAACGAAGCTTCTCTCCCGTTGGTCTTCCCAAGAGCCTATTACCAGACCAGGCGAAATCTGCTGGACATCCAGAATCTGAACATAAACCCGGAAACGATCCACGTTTACCGTTATGTTATGAAGCCCGAACTCCCTGTACATCGTGACAGCCCGAAAACAGCGATTACGCTTATTCTTGCTGTACTGCTGGGCGGGTTGCTTGGTTCCGGTTTTGTGCTTGGCCGCAACGCATTGCGCAACTACAAACCAAAAGTCTGATTTGCAGATTTAAAAAAACCGGGGATATTCCCCGGTTTTTTTATTTGTGACGTTTGCGAAGATTTTCAATCACCGCCGTCAAATCCAGCTCCTGATCCTGCAGCAGCACCAGCAGGTGATACATCAAATCAGACGCTTCATTGGTCAGTTCCTCGCGGTCATGCACCGTCGCGGCCAGCGCGGTCTCAACGCCTTCTTCTCCTACCTTCTGTGCGATACGCTTGGTTCCGCTGGCGTACAGTTTCGCGGTATACGAACTTTCAGGATCCGCCGTTTTACGCTCTGCCAGCAGCTGTTCCAGTTGATACAGGAACAACCACTGGTGGCTCGCCTCGCCGAAGCAGCTGCTGGTGCCCTTATGGCAGGTTGGGCCGATTGGGTTTGCCAGCACCAGCAGGGTATCGTTATCGCAGTCAGGCGCCATGCTGACCACGTTCAGGAAATGACCCGAGGTCTCGCCTTTGGTCCACAGGCGCTGTTTCGTACGCGAGTAGAAGGTCACTTTGCCGCTGTCGATCGTTTTCGCCAGCGCGTCCTGGTTCATATACCCTAGCATCAGCACTTCGCCTGAGATGGCATGCTGGACAACCACCGGCAGTAATCCGTCAGTTTTTTCCCAGTCCAGCTGCGCCTGTTGTTGCTCTGTTAACATACCCTGATCTCCACGCCCTGGTCGGCCAGGTACGTTTTCAACTCACCAATATTAATAATCTGTTTGTGGAACACGGACGCGGCCAGCGTGCCGTCCACGTTCGCATCGCGGAAGGCTTCGAGGAAGTGTTCCATGGTGCCCGCGCCGCCGGAGGCAATCAGCGGAACGTGGCAGACCGCACGGACTTTTTTCAGCTGCTCGAGGTCATACCCGTTACGCACACCGTCCTGGTTCATCATGTTGAGGACAATCTCGCCCGCGCCGCGCTTCTGCACTTCCTGCACCCAGTCGAGCGTTTCCCACTGCGTCACGCGCGTGCGGCTTTCATCTCCCGTGTACTGGTTGACGTGATACTTTCCCGTTGCGGCGTCATACCAGGTGTCGATCCCGACCACAATACACTGCACGCCAAAACGATCGGCGAGGCGGGTGATCAGCTCCGGGTCGGCCAGAGCAGGGGAGTTGATAGAAATCTTGTCGGCGCCAAACGAGAGAATTTTGGCGGCGTCGTCAGCGGACTTAATCCCGCCCGCCACGCAGAACGGAATGTCGATCACTTCCGCCACGCGCGCCACCCAGCTTTTATCGACCACGCGTCCATCGCTGGAGGCGGTGATATCATAAAAGACCAGCTCGTCTGCGCCTTCATCGGCATAGCGTTTTGCCAGCGGGACGATGTCGCCAATGATCTCGTGGTTGCGGAACTGCACGCCTTTCACGACCTGGCCGTCACGTACGTCCAGGCAGGGGATTATCCGTTTTGCCAGCATTGAATCGCCTCCGTCACAGTAAATTTACTTTCCAGCAGGGCCCGGCCCACAATCACGCCCTGCACACCGGTACCGCGCAGCGCGGCCACGTCGCCGATATCACCAATTCCGCCTGAAGACTGGAACGCCACCTGCGGATAACGCGCACAAACCTCTTCATAAAGCGAGACGTTGGAGCCAGCCAGCGTACCGTCGCGGGAGATGTCAGTGCATAACACGTGCTTCAGGCCAACGGGCAGATAGATATCGACCAGCTCTTCCAGCGTCACGCCGGAGTTTTCCTGCCAGCCGCTGACGGCCACCTGCTTATTACCCTGTTCATCAATACGAACGTCCAGCGCCAGGACCAGGGCATCGGCGCCAAAGCGGCGGAACCAGCCTTTCACGGTCTCAGGATCTTTCACGGCGGTTGAACCCACCACCACGCGGGCCACGCCAGCGTCCAGCAGCGCCGCGACGTCATCTTCCGTACGCACGCCGCCGCCGACCTGGACGGGCACATCAACACCCGCAACAAGTTGTTTAAGCAGCGGGATCTGGCGTTTCGCCGGGTCTTTCGCGCCCGTTAAATCCACCAGGTGCAGTACCTGCGCACCCTGGGCGGCATAATCCTGCAGACGCGGCAGCGGGTCGTTTCCGTAGTCGCGCTGCTGGCCGTAATCGCCCTGATGCAGACGGACAACCGTACCGTCAATTAAATCTAATGCGGGAATAATCATCACATCTCCAGGAAGTTTTTCAGCAGCTGCGCGCCCGCGGCGCCAGAGCGCTCCGGGTGAAACTGCACGCCGAAGAAATTGTCTTTCTGTACGGCCGCCGTGAAAGCCTCACCGTAGGTGCACTGGGCGATCGTATTCACGTTCACCGGCATGGCGTAGCTGTGCACGAAGTAAAAATACGCGCCGTCTTCGATGCCGCGAAACAGCCGATCGCCCGCTTTGGCGTAAACGCGGTTCCAGCCCATATGCGGCAGAGGCAGGCCGCGATCGGTCATTTTCGGCACGTCTTCATCAATAATGCCCAGCAGGTCGACGCCGTTGCTCTCTTCGCTGCGGCGGCCCAGGATCTGCATGCCCAGACAAATACCCAGCACCGGTTGGGTACAGGCTTTGATCAGGTCGACCAGCTCGCGTTCGCGAATCTGATCCATCGCCGCCTGCGCGGTGCCCACGCCCGGTAAAAAGAGTTTGTCGGCGCGCAGCACCACGTCCGGGTCACGGCTTACCACCGGCTCATAGCCGTGGCGCGCAATCGCCGATTTGACGGAGTTCAGGTTGGCGCATCCGGTATCCAGAATGACCACGTTCATTACAGCACTCCTTTCGACGAGGGAAGGGCGTCACCTTCTACGCGAATTGCCTGACGAAGGGTACGGCCAAAGGCTTTGAAGAGGCTCTCCACGCGGTGGTGGTCGTTCTTGCCCTTGGTCTTCAGGTGCAGCGTCAGGCCCATGGTGTAGGACAGTGAGCGGAAGAAGTGCTCCACCATTTCGGTGCTCAGATCGCCCACGCGCTGGTAGGTGAAATCAGCTTTGTATTCCAGGTGCGGACGGCCGGAGATGTCCATCGCGCAGCGCGCCAGACACTCGTCCATCGGCAGGACAAAGCCGAAACGGTTAATGCCGCGCTTGTCGCCGAGCGCCAGCTTCAGGGCTTCACCCAGCGCCAGGCCGGTATCTTCCACGGTGTGGTGATCGTCTATGTAGAGATCGCCTTTTACCGTAATTTCCATGCGGAAACCGCCGTGGGTGGCAATCTGGTCGAGCATGTGGTCGAAGAAACCGACGCCGGTGTGGATCTTGCTGCCGCCTTCACGGTCCAGCCAGACCTTCACATCAATCTGCGTCTCTTTGGTGTTGCGCTCAACGTGGGAATAGCGGTCGCGTTTTGTCAGCTGTTCGCCAATCTTCGCCCAGTTAAGGTTGTTACGGTCGTAGCGCAGCCCCGCGATGCCCATGTTTTCCGCCAGCGTAATATCGGTGATGCGATCGCCGATGACATAGCTGTTGGTTTTATCCAGCGCATCTACAGCCAGGTAGCGTTCTACCAGCTTCACCTTTGGCTTACGGCAGTCGCACTCGTCGGCTGGCATGTGCGGGCAAATCAGCACTTCATCAAATACCACGCCCTGAGAGGTTAGCACCTGCATCATCAGATTATGCGGGCCGTCAAAGTCCGCCTGCGGGAAGCTGTCGGTACCCAGACCATCCTGGTTGGTGATCATCACCAGCTTAAAGCCTGCTTTTTGCAGCTTGAGCAGCACCGGGATCACGTCCGGTTCAAAAGCCAGCTTGTCGAATCGATCGACCTGAAAATCGGCTGGTGGCTCCGAAATAAGGGTGCCGTCACGATCGATGAAAAGGATCTTCTGGGTCATACTTTCTCCGCTTTCAGGGCGTCAATCACGCGCTGGCTCTCTGCACGGGTGCCGACGGTAATGCGCAGGCAGCCGCTCAGAGAAGGTTGTTTATTCTGGTCTCGTAAGATAATGCCCTGATCCCATAAAGATTTAAATACGGCACTCGATGCGGTGAAGCGCACCAGGATGTAGTTAGTTTCCGAGTCGAACACCTGCTCCACGCAAGGGATACCCTTCAGGGCGGTCATCAGGTACTGACGTTCCTCCAGGATCTGCGCCACGCGCTCGCGCATCGCGTTAATCCCCTGTGGCGTCAGCGCCTGTGCCGCAATATCGGCAACCGGCGTCGAGAGGGGGTATGGGGCGATCACTTTCAGCAGCAGGTCGATGACCTCTTTATTCGCCAGGGTGAATCCGCAGCGCAGGCCCGCGAGGGCAAAGGCTTTCGACAGCGTACGCAGCACCACCAGGTGCGGATACTCTTCCAGCCAGCCTGCCAGCGTCGCCTGCGGGCAGAACTCGATGTAGGCTTCGTCGGCCACCACCAGCGCTTTACCGCGCGTCATCTCCAGCAGGGTGCGAATATCCTGCGGGTTGATAATCTGTCCGGTCGGGTTGTTCGGGCTGCAGACAAACACGACTTTTACGCCATCGAGATTGTCGGCGATGCCCTGCAGATCCAGCTGCCAGTTTTCCAGCGCCTGCACGTTGCGGCACGCCACGCCGAAGGTTTCCGCGCTGACGCTATACATGCCGTAGGTCGGCTGACAGTACATCACCGCGTCTTTGCCCGGCTCGCAGAAGGCGCGGATCAGCAGTTCAATGCCCTCATCCGCGCCGCGGCTGACCAGCACCTGCTCTGGCTTCACTCCCGCGTACTGCGCGTAGTTTTCAATCACCGCTTTCGGCTGACACTCCGGATAGCGGTTCAGCGTTTGCTGCGACAGTTCAAACTGTACCGCCGTCGGGAATTCGTTAGCGTTCAGCCAGACATCCCCTTTACCGCCCAGACGACGCGCCGACTGGTAAGGCGTCAGGCGACGGACATTTTCGCGGGCTAACTCTTCAATGTTCATGCTTGCTCCTTCAGGGCTGCAACGCGCAGCGTAACGGCATTTTTGTGGGCGGTCAGCCGCTCGGCGGCGGCCAGGGTTTCAATAGTTGAAGCCAGTGACGCAAACCCTTCGCGGGAGAGCTCCTGCACGGTCATGCGTTTCTGGAAATCCGCCAGACCCAGGCTCGAACAGGTTGAGGTGTAGCCATACGTGGGCAGCACGTGGTTGGTGCCGGAGGCGTAATCGCCCGCGGACTCCGGTGACCAGTCGCCGAGGAACACCGAGCCTGCGCTGGTAATACTGTCGACCAGATCGCGCGCGCTGCGGGTCTGAATAATCAGGTGCTCCGGGCCGTACTGGTTGGAGATGGCAATGCACTGGTCCAGGTCGCGCGCCACAATCAGGCGGCTGGCCGCTAGCGCCTGGCGTGCCGTATCGGCGCGGGGCAGGTCGGCAAGCTGGCGCTCAACGGCTTCGCCCACGCGTTTCGCCATATCGGCATCCGGCGTCAGCAGGATGACCTGCGAGTCCGGGCCGTGTTCCGCCTGAGAAAGCAGGTCGGACGCCACGAAGTCCGGCGTTGCGCCGCTGTCGGCAATCACCAGCACCTCAGACGGACCGGCAGGCATATCGATGGCTGCGCCGTCCAGGCGCTGGCTGACCTGGCGCTTGGCTTCGGTCACATACGCATTGCCCGGGCCAAAAATTTTGTCGACCTTAGGAATGGATTCCGTGCCGAACGCCAGGGCCGAAATCGCCTGCGCGCCGCCCACTTTATAGACCGCCTGCACGCCGCACAGCTTCGCCGCATAGAGGATCTCATCGGCAATCGGTGGCGGAGAGCACAGCACCACTTTCTGACACCCGGCAATTCGCGCGGGAGTCGCCAGCATCAGTACGGTGGAGAAAAGCGGCGCAGAGCCGCCGGGAATATAGAGGCCGACGGACGCAACCGGGCGCGTGACCTGCTGGCAACGCACGCCGGGCAGGGTTTCGACATCCACGGTCTGCAGCTTTTGCGCGGTGTGGAAGGTATCAATGTTTTTCACCGCAACAGCCATCGCCTGCTTGATATCGTCACCCAGACGATTGCTGGCATCATTGATTTCCTGTTCGGTCACCTGTAATGCACCGACTTCCGTCTTGTCAAACTTCGCGCTGTATTCACGCAGCGCGTCATCGCCACGGGCTTTGACGTTATCCAGGATCTCCGCCACGGTGCGTGAGATGCTTTCAGAGGCGGAAATCGCCGGGCGCATCAGCAGCTCGCGCTGCTGTGCGTCGCTACAGGTATTCCAGTCGATGATTGTGTTAAAGCTCATGGCCATTACTCCATCATCTTCTCAATAGGCAGCACCAGGATTGAGCTTGCGCCCAGCGCCTTCAGTTTTTCCATGGTTTCCCAGAACAGGGTTTCGCTGCTCACCATGTGCATCGCCACGCGCTGCTGATCGCCCGCCAGCGGCAGGATGGTTGGGCGCTCAGCGCCCGGCAGCAGGGCAATCACTTCATCCAGACGCTCGGTTGGAGCGTGCATCATGATGTATTTGGACTCACGCGCCTGAATCACGCCCTGAATGCGGGTCAGCAGCTTGTCGATCAGCTGCTGCTTGGCATCGGCCATGTCGCCGTCGCGCTGAATCAGGCACGCTTTAGAGCGGTAGATCACTTCCACTTCGCGCAGACCGTTGGCTTCCAGCGTCGCGCCGGTAGAGACGAGGTCACAGATGGCGTCCGCCAGACCCGCACGCGGCGCCACTTCAACGGAGCCGTTCAGCAGGCAGGACTTAAACTGCACGCCTTTCTGGTCGAGATAACGCTTTAACAGGTGAGGGTAAGAGGTGGCGATACGTTTGCCGTTCAGCGCGGCCGGGCCGTCCCACGCTTCGTCAACCGGCGTAGCCAGGGACAGGCGGCAGCCGCCGAAGTCCAGACGACGCAGGGTGAAATAACGCGGATCTTCGCCCTGCGCGCGGCGGGTCAGCAGCTCTTCTTCCAGCACGTTTTCACCGATGATGCCGAGGTCAACGACGCCATCCATGACCAGGCCGGGAATATCGTCATCACGCACGCGCAGAATGTCGATGGGCATGTTTTCAGCCAGAGCAATCAGGCGCTGGGTGTGCAGGTTAATTTTAATCCCGCAGCGGGCCAGCAGTTCGCGTGAATCGTCGCTCAAACGGCCTGATTTTTGAATAGCTATGCGTAAGCGTGAGTTATCTAACATTCTTTATTCCTCGTTAACCTGTTTTAACCTGTCTGAATTCGGTCCAAAAAAAAGCCCCCGGAAGAAGATCTTCCGGGGGCTTTTTCATGCGTTCATGCACCACTGGAAGATCCAAACGTCTTCCAGCACACATCGCCTGAAAGACTAGTCAGGATGATGGTGATGATGGTGGTGTTTAAATTGAACGCGTGTCATATAAATTCTCGATGAATGCTTATTCATTTGATGTCTTTTAACCTAAACCAGTTGTACGACATATTGCAAGGGCTTTTTTTGATCATTAATTCATTTCATATTGATGCTATGAATTGTGTGTTCTGCCGGGCTGGCGTAGCCTTATAAAAGACGAGTGAGAGTCAGGAGAATTTGCATGAAAAAGGTCGCGATTGTCGGTTTAGGATGGCTGGGAATGCCGCTGGCGATGTCATTAGCCGCGAAAGGCTGGCAGGTGACCGGGAGCAAAACCACGGCGGATGGGGTAGAGGCGGCGCGCATGTGCGGTATTGACGGCGTTGAGCTGCGCCTTGAACCGGAGCTGGTGTGTGATGCTGACGATCTGGACACGCTGATGAACGTCGATGCGCTGGTGATCACGCTCCCCGCGCGGCGCAGTGGCCCGGGCGAGTCGTTTTATCTGCAGGCGATGCAGGAGATCGTCGACAGCGCGCTGGCGCACCATGTTCCGCGTATCATTTTTACCAGCTCGACGTCGGTGTATGGCGAAGTTGAGGGCGTGGTGAAAGAGAGTTCCGAGCGCCGTCCAGTGACGGCGAGCGGTCAGGTTCTGAAAGAGCTGGAAGACTGGCTGCATAATCTTCCCGGCACGCAGGTCGATATTGTACGTCTGGCGGGGCTGGTGGGTCCAGGCCGCCATCCGGGACGCTTTTTTGCCGGTAAGTCTGCGCCAGACGGCCAGCATGTCGTCAATCTTGTACATCTTGACGATGTTGTAGGCGCGATTGAGCTACTCTTACAGGCTCCGAAAGGTGGACACATCTATAATATATGTGCACCTTCTCATCCGGCGCGCAGCACGTTTTACCCGCTGATGGCACGTCAGCTGGGCCTGGCGGCGCCGGTTTTCGGTGAGGCAAAGGATGACAGCAAAGGCAAAATTGTTGATGGCAATCGCATTTGTCATGAGCTGGGGTTTGAGTATCACTATCCCGATCCGCTGGTGATGCCCATGGAATAAGACCCGCAGCGGAGACGATCGCGCACCAGAAGGGGGCGAGCATGAAACCGCTGCTGGATGTTCTTATTATTCTGGATGCTCTGGAAAAAGAGGGGAG
The DNA here is from genome assembly GCF_049236945.1 of Enterobacter cloacae complex sp. SHL020. Taxonomy (NCBI): domain Bacteria; kingdom Pseudomonadati; phylum Pseudomonadota; class Gammaproteobacteria; order Enterobacterales; family Enterobacteriaceae; genus Enterobacter; species Enterobacter cloacae complex sp. SHL020. Next base: position 287,961 of record NZ_JBMKJF010000006.1, on the reverse strand, counting down.
CTTTGCCGCTGCGTCAGCAAAGCTCTACAAAACCCCATCTGCGCTGAGCTATACCGTTCAAAAACTGGAAAGCGATCTCAATATCCAGATCCTCGATCGTTCCGGACACCGCGCACGTTTCACCCGTACCGGACAGATGCTGCTGGAAAAAGGACGTGAAGTCCTCCATACCGTTCGTGAGCTCGAAAAACAGGCCGTAAAACTCCATCAGGGTTGGGAAAACGAGCTGGTTATTGGCGTGGATGATACCTTTCCGTTTTCACTCCTGACGCCGCTGATTGAAGCCTTCTATCAACACCACAGCGTGACCCGGCTTATCTTTATCAACGGTGTGCTGGGTGGCTCCTGGGAGGCCTTGACGCAGGGCAGGGCGGACATTTTCGTCGGTGCGCTCCATGAGCCTCCCCAACTGAGTGAATTTGGTTTTGCCCGGCTGGGCGTGCTGGAGCAGGTATTTGCCGTGGCGCCCCATCACCCGCTGGCTCAGGAACCCGAGCCGCTTAACCGTCGCGTGATTAAAGGCTACCGCGCAATCGTGGTCGGGGACAGCTCTCGTCCGGAATGCTCGGTCTCCTCGCAGCTGCTTGATGAGCAGGAAGCCATTACCGTTTTCGACTTTAAAACCAAGCTGGAACTGCAAATAAGTGGCCTCGGCTGCGGCTATTTACCGCGCTATCTGGCGCAGCGGTTTATTGACAGCGGTGCGCTTGTTGAAAAACAGGTACTTGCTCAAAGCAGTAATGAATCGGTGTGGGTCGGCTGGAATGAACAAACTGCCGGGCTTGCCTGCGCCTGGTGGCGGGACGAAATTTTAGCAAATAGTGCTATCGCCGCCGTTTACTCTCAGCCCGGCGTCCAGAAATCAGCCAGTTAGCAAAAAGAAAATCGACCCGCGCTTTGCAAAGTATTGCCTTTTGTATCCGAAGTGGGGCAAAATGCGGCCGCTGCAACCAAATGAATAATCGACGATATAAAAGGCGTCGGTTATTTTTTTTTGCATGTACGAAACGAAACTAAAAACCAAGAGGCCGGGCTTCGTACCGGATAGATATTTACTAAAATCCGACAGTTGTTGTCGCTGAGGAAGAAACAAATGGGGCAATTTTTCGCTTACGTGGCGGTTATCACCGTAAAGGAGAATAACTATGTCGCATAACGCAACTCCAAACACCTCTCGCGTGGAATTACGTAAAACGCTTACGTTGATTCCGGTTGTTATGATGGGCCTGGCCTATATGCAACCGATGACGCTGTTCGATACATTCGGTATCGTATCAGGCCTTACTGACGGTCACGTTGCAACGGCGTACGCCTTTGCGCTGGTCGCCATTCTCTTTACAGCGCTGAGCTACGGAAAACTGGTTCGCCGTTTCCCGTCTGCAGGCTCTGCCTATACCTATGCTCAGAAATCCATTAGCCCGGCGGTTGGCTTTATGGTGGGCTGGTCATCTCTGCTGGACTATCTGTTCATGCCGATGATCAACATTCTGCTGGCAAAAATTTACTTCGAAGCGCTGGTGCCTTCTGTTCCATCGTGGATCTTCGTTGTCGCGCTGGTGGCCTTTATGACCATCTCTAACCTGCGCAGCATCAAGACCGTGGCGAACTTCAACACCCTGATTGTTATTCTGCAGATGGGTATCGTTGCGGTTATCGTGGGGTTAATCATTTACGGCGTGTCCCACGGTGAAGGCGCGGGTACGCTGGCCAGCACCCGTCCGTTCTGGTCTGAAGGCGCGCACGTTGTGCCGATGATCACCGGTGCGACCATCCTGTGCTTCTCGTTCCTGGGCTTTGACGGTATCTCTTCTCTGTCTGAAGAGACCAAAGACGCCGAGCGCGTGATCCCGAGAGCGATTTTCCTGACCGCGCTGATTGGCGGCATGATCTTTATCGGGGCTTCCTACTTCCTGCAACTGTACTTCCCGGACATCTCTCGCTTTAAAGAGCCGGACGCATCACAGCCTGAAATCATGCTGTATGTTGCAGGGAAAACCTTCCAGTGGGGCGTGCTGATCTTCTCCAGCGTAACCGTACTGGCATCCGGTATGGCGGCACACGCAGGTGTTTCTCGCCTGATGTACGTAATGGGTCGTGATGGTGTGTTCCCAACCCGTTTCTTCGGCTACGTTCATCCGAAATGGCGTACTCCGGCGTGGAACGTACTGCTGGTTGGCGCAATCGCACTGATGGCCATTAAATTTGACCTGGTGACTGCAACCGCGCTGATTAACTTTGGTGCGCTGGTGGCATTTACCTTTGTTAACCTCTCGGTGATCTCTCAGTTCTGGATCCGCGAGAAGCGTAATAAAACGCTGAAAGACCACTTCAACTATCTGGTGCTGCCAATGTGTGGCGCCCTGACGGTGGGTGCGCTGTGGATTAACCTGGAAGAGAGCTCTATGGTTCTGGGTCTGATCTGGGGTGCTATCGGTCTGATTTACCTGGCCTGCGTTACGAAGAGCTTCCGTAACCCGGTTCCACAGTACGAAGACGTCGCGTAAGCGCAGCGCCATCGGGCAAAAAAAAAGCCGGAGACATCGCCTCCGGCTTTTTTTATACCCCTCGCTCAGACAATCTCTTGAGCGTACTGGAACAGGGATTTCAACAGTGCCTGTTTCTCAGCATTCCCCTCATACTGGCCATAAAGCATTTCCAGCTCCTGGGCATAGCTGTTAAGAAACTCCTGGGTAAAGACATTGCGACGATGCTGCAGCCAGCGATCCTGCTCTGCTTCGTCCAGCGTGCCGGGATAGTTACGCGCGCGGTAGTTAAACATCAGCTTTTCGATGCGTTTATCTGCGAAAGTAATATCCAGCGCCGGTAAGTTACGCGGCTCGGTTTGCAGAACGATATTCATCGCCGCGCGGTCGGCATCGCTGAAGAAACCGTTATAGAGCTGGGCATCCACGTTTTCAGACGGCACGAACGGCTCCGCCTCGGCAAAGATGGCAACCACTTTCTCGCGCACCTGCGGGTTATCGCGCAGCACTTTCAGGTTATCGAGGCAGTGCTGACGGTTAATGCCCAGTCTGTCCGCATCTTCCTGGCGCAACGTATTCGCCTGCGCGAGTACCGGACATTTATTGATATGCACCAGTTTGACCGGCACCGCAGGCAGATCGCCGAGCTCATTTTTCGGGGTATAAAGCCGTTCGCGCAGGGTATCGCTGTCGAGCTCAAGCAGCGGCGAAATATCACCCGCCAAATCCACCATGATGACCGCATTACGGTTGTCCGGATGCCAGGCCAGCGGGGCGACCCAGCTGGTATTACCGCGCCAGGCACCAAACATGCCGGAGATATGCACCAGGGGTTTCATCTGCGGTACGTCGATAAGGGTCATGAGCTTCTGCTTGCTGCGGTGGCTCAGCAGATACTCAAACAGCCGGGGCTGCGCGTTTTTCACCAGCTTCGCCATGGCAATGGTGGCATAGACGTCCGCCATCGCGTCGTGGGCATTGCTGTGCTCGATGCCGTTGGCGCGCGTCAGGTGTTCCAGCCGGAAGCTGGTCAGCCCTTCCTCATTTTCCGGCCAGTTAATGCCCTCAGGACGCAGGGCATAGCAGGCGCGCATGATGTCGAGCAAATCCCAGCGTGAATTGCGGTTCTGCCAGCTCCAGGCATAGGGATCGTAGAAGTTGCGATAGAAGATGTTGCGCGTTACTTCGTCATCGAAGCGGATGTTGTTGTAACCGACCACGCAGGTATTGGGGACGGTAAACAGATCGTGGATGCGTCGGGCGAATTCTGCCTCGTTAACGCCTTTCTCCCGCGCTTCCTGAGGCGTGATCCCGGTGACCATGACCGCCCCGGGCTGCGGCAGGTAGTCATCAGCCGGTTTGCAGTAAAAGACCTCAGGCTCGCCAATAATGTTGAATTCGTCGTCGGTACGGATGGCGGCAAACTGCGCCGGTCGGTCCAGCGCCGGGTGCGTGCCAAAGGTTTCGTAGTCATGGAATAAAAAAGTCGGGCGAGCGGCAGAGTCAGACACCAGTAATACCATCCTGTTAAAAAATGACGTCACTATGGTAAACGATCGTGCGGTTCAGACCGAATAAAAAGCACCTCTGCGTCGCAAATTTGCGCGTCAGCTTCAGAGAAAAATCTGTGCTCTGTCACATTTTTTTGCAATTAAGCCAGGTAACGACATCAGAACTCCCGTAAAAAGGTCATCGATTTTTAATGACCTGAGGATATACCGTTGAAACGCCGTCTGTTTATTGCTGTTTCTTTACTCGCTTCGAGTGTCTCATCTGCTTTTGCGGCCGAACCGCTGGATTTTTCGCCGCAGCCTCCGGCCATTCAGGCTGGCTCCTGGGTGCTGATGGACTACACGACTGGTCAGATCTTAACGGCGGGCAACGAACATCAACAACGTAATCCGGCGAGCCTGACCAAGCTGATGACGGGGTATGTGGTTGATCGGGCCATTGATAGCCATCGCATTACGCCGGACGACATTGTCACAGTAGGGCGTGACGCCTGGGCAAAAGGCAACCCGGTTTTTGACGGCTCGTCTCTGATGTTCCTGAAAGAGGGCGATCGCGTCAGCGTGCGCGATCTGAGCCGCGGCCTGATAGTCGATTCCGGCAACGATGCCTGCGTGGCGCTGGCCGATCACGTGGCGGGCGGTCAGCCGCAGTTTGTGAAGATGATGAACGACTACGTGCAGAAGCTGAACCTGCGCGATACGCACTTTGAAACCGTCCACGGGCTGGACGCGCCGGGCCAGCACAGCTCCGCCTATGACCTGGCCGTCCTCTCCCGGGCCATCATCCACGGCGAGCCTGAGTTTTACCATATGTACAGCGAAAAGAGCCTGACCTGGAACGGGATCACCCAGCAAAACCGTAACGGCCTGCTGTGGGATAAAACCATGAACGTGGACGGCCTTAAAACGGGGCACACCTCGGGGGCGGGCTTTAACCTGATTGCGTCCGCCGTTGACGGGCAGCGCCGTTTAATCGCGGTGGTGATGGGGGCGGACAGCCCGAAAGGGCGTGAGGACCAGGCCCGGAAACTGCTGCACTGGGGGCAGCAGAACTTCGATACGGTGCAAATCCTGCATAGCGGTAAAAAAGTGGGGACAGAGCGTATCTGGTACGGCGATAAGGAGCAGGTGAAACTGGGCACCGACCAGGACTTCTGGCTGGCCCTGCCGAAAGCGGAAGTGCCGAACATCAAAGCCAAATACGTGCTGGATAAAAAAGAGCTGGAAGCGCCGATTGCTGCGCACCAGCGGGTCGGGGAGATCCAGCTCTACGATCGCGACAAAGTGGTGGCACACTGGCCGCTGGTGACGCTGGAAGCCGTTGATAAGGGCGGCCTGTTCTCACGCATGAGCGATTATCTCCACCACACGCTTTAACCGCTGATGGGCAGACTGGCAGGGTTGCGAGTCTGCTCACATAATAAACACTCCTCGTTTGCCGATAATAGTAATCCAGCTTTATAGTGTATAAATATACAGTAATAAATGGAGGCAGCATGGACTACAGCATCAAGCAGCAACAGAAACGTAAGATTGCCGGTTTTCATTTGGTCGGACCGTGGGAACAAACGGTAAAACAGGGCTTTGAACAGCTGGTCATGTGGGTGGACGGGCGCCACATTGAGCCGCTGGAGTGGGTTGCGGTCTACTACGATAACCCCGATGAAGTCCCGGCAGAAAAACTGCGCTGCGATACGGCCGTTACGGTACCGGACGATTTCGTTATCCCGGAAAACAGCGAAGGCGTCATGATGACGGAAATCGCGGCCGGGGATTATGCCGTGGCGACGGCGCGCGTGGAAAACTACGACTTCGCCACGCCGTGGTATCAGTTCTTCAACTCTCTGCTGCAGGACAATAAGTACCAGATGGCGCTTAAACCCTGCTTCGAACGCTATCTCAATGACGGCAATGCAGACGGCTACTGGGATATCGAAATGTTTATCGCAGTAGAGCACAAAACGGTTTAAGCCTGCTAAACGAAGGGTTTTTCAGCCGGGAGCGATCCGCCCGGCTGAAAACACAGTACAATTGTGATTTGCCGTGTAGCTGGAGAGCGGGTGTGCGTCCCGACAAATCATTAACCCCTTTTGAAATTCGGTTGTACAAACATTACCGCGTGGTGCACGGGTGTCGCATCGCGCTGGCGTTCGTATTGACGTTTGTACTGGTCCGTTTGCTGGATGTTCCGGAAGGGACGTGGCCGCTGATCACCCTGGTGGTGGTAATGGGACCCATCTCGTTTTGGGGGAACGTTGTTCCGCGCGCCTTTGAGCGAATTGGCGGGACGGTGTTAGGCTCGGCCCTCGGGCTTATTGCCCTGAAGCTGGAGCTCATCTCATTTCCCGTGATGCTGGCATGGTGCGGTGCCGCCATGTTCCTGTGCGGCTGGCTGGCGTTGGGTAAGCGTCCTTATCAGGCGCTGCTGATTGGTATCACGCTTGCGGTGGTGGTTGGCGCACCCGCCGGGGATATGACCACGGCGCTGTGGCGAAGCGGGGATGTTATCCTGGGGTCACTGCTGGCCATGCTCTTCACCGGTATCTGGCCGCAGCGCGCTTTTCTGCACTGGCGTATTCAGATGGCGAACTACGTCACCGCCTTTAACCGCGTCTATCAGGCCGGTTTTTCTCCTAATCTGGTCGAGCGCCCGCGGCTGGAAAAGCATCTGCAAACGATCCTCAACGACGTGGTCAAAATGCGCGGCCTGATCACGCCCGCCAGCAAAGAAACCCGTATTCAGAAAGCGATTTTCGAAGCCATCCAGACGGTAAGCCGCAACCTGGTGTGCATGCTTGAACTGCAAATCAACGCCCACTGGGCTTCGCGTCCCAGCCATCTTTTGATGCTTAACGCGCAGACCCTCAAAGAGACCCAGCAGATGACGCAGCAAACGCTGTTGACCATTGCCCATGCGCTCTATGAAGGCAACCCGCAGCCGATACTGGCCAACAGCGAGCGGCTGAATGAGATCGTCGCCGAGCTGAAGCAGTTAATCAACGAACGCCAGAGCGATAACGTGGCGGAAACGCCTATTCATGGCTACGTCTGGCTGAGCATGGAACTGGCGCGGCAGCTTGAGCTGTTATCGCACCTTATTTGCCGGGCGCTGCGCAAATAAAAGGCGTATGTGACGCCTGCTGCTTCGATTCAGCAGCAATTGGGGTTATGATAGCTTTAAACGATATACTCATTGTCATTCGCAGCCGCTGTCAGTAAGGTTATTGTTACAACGGTTGCCTTAACGAATCCGAATCTCACATTATCAGGGGTGTAAAAATGGAAACTACCAAGCCTTCGTTCCAGGATGTTCTGGAATTCGTCCGCCTGTTCCGCCGCAAAAACAAGCTGCAGCGTGAAATCCAGGACGTTGAGAAGAAGATCCGTGACAACCAGAAACGTGTTCTACTGCTCGACAACCTTAGCGACTACATCAAGCCAGGCATGAGCGTTGAAGCTATTCAGGGCATCATCGCCAGCATGAAGAGCGACTATGAAGACCGCGTTGATGACTACATCATCAAAAACGCTGAGCTGTCCAAAGAGCGTCGCGACATCTCTAAAAAGCTGAAAGTGATGGGCGAAATCAAAAACGGCGAAGCAAAAGGCGAGTAATCGCAGCGAATGGTGAAAAAGGCTCTCTGGTGACAGAGAGCCTTTTTTTATGACTCAGAACGCGGCTGTAGCTGATAAATCCAGGCCTGAAACTGCTTGCCTTCAAGGGTGGTTACCGTGACCTCAACCCGATCGTAGCCGTCTTCAAATTCGTCCAGCATTTGCCAGTGTGCGGCAAGGTTATCCGAGATAAACAGATAGCCTTCAACGCGGGGTCCGTCAGGGTGGAGCACAATTCCCGGGAAGTCCGCCGCAGCGCCCCAGCCGCGTTCGTAAAACGTGCCGGATACGGAACCGGCCAGCCATTCGCCGCCGATGTTTTCAAGAATATGCGCATTAGCGTGGCCCGGGCGCAGCGTGCCGTAGACAAACAGAGCGTTCATTTTCCCTCATCCGCAAAGCAAAAAGCCTGCTTTAAAAGCAGGCTTTTTAAATTTGGCTCCTCTGACTGGACTCGAACCAGTGACATACGGATTAACAGTCCGCCGTTCTACCGACTGAACTACAGAGGAATCGTTGTGGAGGCTTATCTTAGCGGCGAAAAAAGTTTTGTCAAACCTGATCTTAGGGAAAATCGACTGATTGCTGATTCTGTCGTCAGTTTGTTGTAAATCCACACATCTTTTTCTGGAAAATACTTTGCAGGATTAGCATTTGTCCCCCATCATTTGAAATGGAGTTTCAACTTTTTTCGCTAAGGTCCATTTTGAACGTCACTGCCTCCTTACGCCAGGCGATAACGCGCACGCCATGGTATGCAAAACGTAAAAGCTATCGTGTCCTGTTCTGGCGTGAAATTACCCCTCTTGCCGTGCCTATCTTCCTGGAAAATACCTGCGTTCTGCTGATGGGGGTTCTGAGCACCTTCCTGGTGAGCTGGCTGGGGAAAGAGGCGATGGCTGGGGTGGGACTGGCGGACAGCTTTAACATGGTGGTGATTTCGTTTTTTGCCGCCATAGACCTAGGGACGACGGTGGTGGTGGCCTTTAGCCTCGGCAAGCTGGATCCCAAACGTGCACGCGAGGCGGCCCGCCAGTCGCTGATGATCATGACCATTTTTTCGATCGTTCTGGCGGCGGTGATCCACTATTTCGGTAAAGAGATTATCGATTTTGTCGCCGGGGAGGCCACGAACGAGGTTAAAGACCTGGCGCTGACCTATCTCGAGATGACCGTCATAAGTTATCCAGCGGCAGCCATTGCCCTGATTGGCAGCGGCGCGCTGCGCGGGGCGGGCAACACCAAAATTCCGCTGCTGATCAACGGCGGGATGAATATCCTGAACATCATTATCAGCAGCGTGCTGATCTACGGCGTGTTCTCGTGGGAGGGGCTGGGGTTCGTCGGTGCCGGGCTGGGCTTAACCATTTCACGCTATATCGGTGCGGCAGCCATCATCGGGGTGCTGATGGCCGGGATTACCCCCTCGCTGCGTCTGACGCTGAAAAGCTATTTCCGTCCCTTTAATTTCGCCATTATCTGGGAAGTGATGGGCATCGGCATTCCCGCGAGCATTGAATCGGTGTTATTCAACGGTGGGAAGCTGCTCACGCAGATGTTTGTCGCCGGGATGGGGACCGACGTTATCGCCGGTAACTTTATCGCTTTTTCCATCGCCTCGCTGATTAACCTGCCGGGTAACGCGCTGGGGTCGGCATCGACCATTATCACCGGTAAACGGCTCGGGAAAGGGCAGATAGGCCAGGCGGAGCGGCAGCTGCGGCACGTGTTCTGGCTGTCGACCATTGGGCTGACGCTGATCGCCTGGGGAACTGCGCCGTTTGCCGGGCTGATGGCTTCGTTCTATACCCACGAAGACGACGTTAAAGAGGTCGTTAAGATCCTCATCTGGCTCAACGCGGCCTTTATGCCCATCTGGGCAGCCTCGTGGGTATTACCCGCCGGGCTGAAGGGGGCGCGCGACGCCCGCTTTGCGATGTGGGTATCGATGCTCGGCATGTGGGGATGTCGCGTTGTCGTGGGGTATACGCTCGGGGTAATGCTCGGATGGGGAGTGGTCGGCGTCTGGCTGGGGATGTTCCTCGACTGGGCCGTGCGGGGCGCGCTGTTCTACTGGCGGATGGTCAGCGGGCGCTGGCTGTGGAAATATCCGCGAAAGAGTGCCTGACAATTGCGCGAAGTGGAGAATAATTCGGCAAACGATCGGAAATGTGCATTCTGCCTTTGACATCCCGGGGGAGCATCGATAATATGCGCCCCGTTCACACGATTCCTCTGTAGTTCAGTCGGTAGAACGGCGGACTGTTAATCCGTATGTCACTGGTTCGAGTCCAGTCAGAGGAGCCAAATTTAAAAAGCCTGCTTTTAAAGCAGGCTTTTTGCTTTTCTGCGCAAGGCAAATGCAAAACGGCAACCTTGTTGCCGTTTTTAGTGTGTGCACCCTCTCCCGTGGGAGAGGGTTGGGGGGAGGGCACCAGACCGCACGAAATTACACAGGAATCGGCGCCGTCGCCTCAACCAGCCACTCACGCGCATCGCTATCCACCAGCGGTGACAATGCCTTACGTACCTGCTGATGATATTCATCCAGCCACTGTTTTTCCTGCTCGCTCAGCAGATGCAGCTCAACCTGACTTAAGTCGATCGGGATCAGCGTCAGCGAGGCAAATTTGCAGAACCCCGGACGGCTCTCCACAATCTCCACCTGGTTTTCAATGCGAATACCGTGGCTATCGCCCAGATAGTAGCCCGGCTCGATAGTCATGATATTGCCCGCCACCAGCGGCCACGGATTGACCTTTTTGGCGATGCGATGCGGGTTCTCGTGGATCAGCAGCTGGTGCCCCACGCCGTGCCCCGTGCCGTGATCGTAATCCAGCCCCATCTCCCACAGCGGGCGACGCGCAAACGCATCCAGCTGATGCCCCTGAGTCCCGGAAGGGAACTGCAGGGTAATGAGCGACAGAAAGCCTCTCAGCACGGCGGTGTAGTGCAGGCGCTGCTGCGGATCGACCTTACCCCACGCCAGCGTGCGCGTGGCGTCGGTGGTGCCGTTAGCATACTGGCCGCCGGAATCGTTCAGGTAAAAATGGTCATGGCCGATGGGCTTATTGCTGGCCTCGCTCGAATGATAGTGGCACATCGCCGCATTGCTCGAAGAGGCGGAGATGGTAGCAAAACTCTGCTCGATGAACCCCGGCTGCTGTTGACGGAACGCAAGCTGCTGCGCCTGCGCGTCCAGCTCGGTGAGCGGTTGCCCTGCCGCCTCGCGCAGCGGCACTTCGCGGCTCAGCCTGGCGAGGAAGTTAACCCACGCGGCACCGTCCCGGTGATGGCACTCGCGATAGCCTGCCAGCTCGACCGGGTTTTTGGTGGCTTTCATCAGGGTGATAGGGTCGGTCCGCCAGACAATTTCTCCGCGTGGTTCAACGGCGAAGCGCAGGGCAACCGGCGCGGAATCGGCATCAACCATCACCCGTTTGCCTTCAGCAATCTGCTGACAGCGTTCAATAAAGGTATCCTGCGGCGCAATGGTGAACGCATTGCGCACACCGTCAGGCAGGGCGCTGAGCTTATTGTCGTTAACAAACCACTCAACGTGACCGTCACGTCCAAGAAGGGCAAATGAGAGCGGTACCGGGCTGTAAGGGATATCCGCACCGCGCACGTTTAGCAGCCAGGCGATGTTATCCGGCAGGGTAACGGCGAGATAATCAATGTTGTTTGCGGCCAGCACTGCGGCGACGCGCTGACGTTTGTCCGCGCTGCGTTCTCCGCTGTGGTCAACCGGCATTTCGCGGATAAGCCCCGCCGGCGCGGCAGGGCGATCGGTCCATAAGGTGTCAAACGGCGAGGCCTTCAGAGGCACCAGCTCGCACGGCGTGGCAGACAGTTGCTCAAACTCCGCGTTGGTCATCAGCAGCGGGTCAAAACCGATGCGCGTGCCTGACTCAACGTTTTCTGCCAGCCATTCAGCCAGCGGCTCGTTGTGCAGGTGGTGGATCTCAACCTCATCCATATTGACCTGAACGCGGGCCTGAACCTGATAGCGCCCGTCGACGAACAGCAGCGCTTTGTTTTTCAGCACCAGCGCCACGCCGGCAGAGCCGTCAAAGCCCGTCAGCCAGGCCAGCTTTTCGTCGTACGGCGCGCAGTATTCGCTCTGCCAGGCATCCGCGCGCGGGACGATCATCCCGTCGAGATGGCTGGCCTCAAGCCAGTGGCGCAGGGCAGAGAGCGGTGATGTGCTGGACATTGTTTTTCCTTATCGTGATTAGCGGAACGGCGGCTCGTTGAAGGTGCGCAGCTTGCGCGAATGCAGCCTGTCACCTTCCGCCCGAAGCAGGTCGATGGCGCGAATGCCAATCTGCAGATGCTCTGAGATAGCCCCTTCGTAGAAACGGTTGGCCTGGCCCGGCAGCTTAATTTCGCCGTGCAGCGGCTTATCGGAGACGCACAGCAGCGTGCCGTACGGAACGCGGAAGCGATATCCCTGCGCGGCGATGGTGGCGCTCTCCATATCGATCGCCACCGCGCGGCTCAGGTTGAAGCGCAGCGCCGATGCGGAGTAGCGCAGCTCCCAGTTGCGGTCATCCGTCGTGACGACCGTACCGGTGCGCAGGCGCTGTTTAACCTCTTCTCCCGGCATGCCGCTGACCTCTTTGGTCGCGTCGTACAGCGCGCGCTGGACTTCGGCGATGCTCGGGATTGGGATATCCGGCGGCAGCACCGCATCAAGCACGTGGTCATCGCGCAGATACGCATGGGCCAGCACGTAGTCGCCAATCAGCTGGCTTTCGCGCAGGCCGCCGCAGTGGCCTATCATCAGCCACACGTCCGGGCGCAGTACCGCCAGATGGTCGCAGATGGTCTTGGCATTTGACGGGCCCACGCCGATGTTGATCAGCGTAATGCCCTGACCGTCGGCGGTGATCAGGTGCCAGGCGGGCATCTGGTGTTTTTTCCACGCCAGGTCGGAAATGGCCTGCTCGGGGGCTTCGGTTTCCGCAGTGATCCAGATCCCGCCTGCGCAGGAGAGGGCAATGTACGGGCTTTCCGGGTCGAGGATCTGACTGCAGCCCCAGCGGACAAATTCGTCCACGTAGCGGGTGTAGTTGGTAAAGAGCACGAACGGCTGGAAATGTTCGACTGGCGTACCGGTGTAGTGGCGCAGACGTGCCAGGGAGAAATCGACCCGGCGGGCGTCAAAGTGCGACAGAGGAGAAAATTCGGCCGGGTGATAAATCCCGTCTGCCGTCTCATCGCCAATCTGCGAAAGCTCGGTGGTCGGGAAGTGGCGGGTCAGCCCCGCGCTCATGGAGCGGTCAAGGGTTAACGCCGAACCGTCAATCACGTACGGATACGGGATCTCATGCTGCGAGGGCTCAACGGCAATGTGCGCGCCGTAATCCTGATACAACAGCGTAAGCTGTTCTTCTAGATACGGGCGGAACAGCGCAGGGCGGGTGACGGTGGTACTGTAGCAGCCGGAGTGGGTAAAACGGGCGTAGGCGCGGGTTTTGGGATTACTGCTGGCGCTGCCGTCCCAGGTCACAGAGAGCGATGGATAAACAAAAAGGCCCTCGGTTCTGGCCTTTTGATCGGGGAGTTTCCCTGTTTCGATATATTCGCTAATGGCGCTGCGCAGCGCGTTGACGGACTGTTCATACAGCGCGTCGAGTTTTTCCAGCGCCTGAGCCGGGGTCAGGCTGGAGCCCTTATTATTCATCTCTGTCTCCTTGTTCCACAGGTGTGCGACTCTACCCGATAGTATGTCACACGCCCGTGAAACAAAAGGGAGATCAGCCGTGGCTCGTCTCTTTCATCAGCAGCGCCGTCGCCGCCGACAGCAGGCAGCCGGCCAGCAGATAAATCGCCACGCTGTGCCAGTTGCCGCCGGAGAAGGTCACCAGCGCGGCGGCAATAAACGGCGTAAATCCGCCGCCGACCACGCTTGCCACCTGATAGCCCACGCCCGCGCCGCTGTAGCGGTAGCTTGCGCCAAACAGCTCGGTGAACATCGGCTGCTGCACGCACACCACCATGTCGTGAGCGATGTTGGCGAGCATGATGGCGAAGAAGACAATCCAGAAGATCGACTGCGCCTCCAGCGCCATAAAGAACGGCCAGGCGCTGAGGGTGCCAATCAGCGCCCCGGTGATGTAAACGCGACGGCGACCAAACCTGTCCGCCAGCCAGGCGAAGCAGGGGATAGTCAGACAGCTGATCCCGCCGACCAGCAGGCCAATATTGAGGAACAGCTCGCGGGGAAGACCGAGGTTCTGCGTCGAGTAGTTCAGGGCAAACGCGGTGACGATATACATCGTCAGCAGCTCGCACAGGCGCAGGGCGATAATTTTCAGAAAAGCGCCAGGATGCTGAACCAGCGCTTCCATCACAGGCAGACGCTTTTTGGCGAGCGGTTTTTCCAGCTGTTGTTTTTCAAACTCAGCCGACTCCTCCATCCCGTTACGGATCCACAGCGCGGCGATGACCAGCACGATGCTGAAGATGAACGGAATGCGCCAGCCCCAGCTCAGGAACTGCTCGTCGGTAGTAACCTGGCTGATTAGCGATACCAGACCGGTGGAAAGCAGCAGGCCTACGCCGTATCCGACCTGTACGCCGCTGCTGTAAAACGCTTTTCTGTGCTTCGGCGCGCTCTCAACGGACAGCAACGCCGCACCGCCCCATTCGCCACCGACGGCGAAGCCCTGGATGGCGCGCAGGGTGACCAGCAGTACCGGCGCCCACCAGCCGATAGAGGCAAACGAGGGGAGAATACCGATAAGCGCGGTGGCGATCCCCATCATCCAGACGGTGAGCATCAGCATGCGCTTGCGGCCCATGCGATCGCCGAAGTGGCCGAAGATCACACCGCCCAGCGGGCGAAACAGAAAGCCGACGCCGAAGGTGGCAAACGCGGCGAGCGTGCCCATCGCGGGGCTGACCTGGGGAAAAAACTCGCGGTTAAAGACCAGGGCGGCGGTGATGCCGTAAAGCAGAAAATCATACCAGTCGACGACGGCACCCGCGAAGCTGCCTAAGGCTGCGCGGCGGGCACGGTTGAGCGAAGGTGTCTCCTCGTTGGGACGATCGGAGATGAGGGTGGAGTCCATAGTTGTCCTGTCCGTACTAATTTTTAATTATTGGTATAAGAAAAGGTCACTCACATTGCGCCCGTCATATAAACGGAACCTATGAGACTACCGCGACAAAACGCCTGAGAAAACGTTTTTATCTTTCCGGAAGGCGCTGAATAAATAAATTTCATCTTCGCCTGCGGCGAGATAATTGTGTCTTCTGGTTCCGTTAAAGGCTGAATGGTTTACAGTAATAGTGACCGCCGCGTGAGTTAAGCTGAGGGAATAATGATGCAACGCACCTTTTCGGCATTCTGGATGATTCTGTTTTTATTCGTCGCACCGCTTCATGCGGAGCCCAACGTCTATGGTGAACAGCGTATCAGCGGCTGGTGGAATGCGCTGACGGATGATATTTCACAAACCTGGGAAGAGCCCCAACGTTACGACCTGTACCTGCCGTTTCTGAGCTGGCACGCTCGCTTTATGTACGACAAGGAAAAAACGGACAATTACAATGAAATGCCATGGGGCGGTGGTCTGGGCGTTTCCCGCTATAACGAAGAGGGCAACTGGAGCGCGCTTTTCGCGATGATGTTCAAGGACTCGCACAACGAATGGCAGCCCGCGATGGGGTATGGCTGGGAGAAGGGCTGGTACCTGGATAATGCCAAAGATTTCCGCCTTGGGCTCGGTGCCGCAGCGGGCATCACGGCGCGAGATGATTTTGCAAACTATGTCCCGCTCCCCTTCATCTTCCCGCTGTTTTCAGCCGGGTATAAGCGCGTTACCGTCCAGTTCACCTATATTCCCGGGACATATAATAACGGCAACGTGCTCTTTGCCTGGCTGCGCTTAGGCTTTTAAAGGGTGATCACCTTTTTTGCCACGGCGTTAGACAATACCAGCATGGAGAACAGAACAGAGGTGACGAACGTGAGCACAATCAACGCCAGCTTCATACCGAGAGAGGTCACCGGTATCAGCGCCGTCAGCAGATGAAACACCGAGTAGTGCACAATATACACGCCGGTCATCGTTTTGCTGATGGCGGCCAGAATAGACTCCTTAAATTCAGCATTGCGGCGAAAGCGCACGCCGTTCGCCGCAATCACCAGCGCGATGATCAAAATGTAAATTTGAGAGCCGGTGAGGATAAAGGCGTTTCTGTCCGCCTTGAACAGCGCGAAGAAGAAGTGGCGCTCGTAAAACCAGGTGAAGAGATAAATAAACGGGATGGCGACAACCGCCGCCCTGACGACTTTTTTGCGGCTAATCCACTCGGCGATTTTCGGGTCACAGAAAAGTTGCCCCGTCAGATAAAACAGCAGCCACGTCCACAGCCGATACTGCGGTGAAAGCGAAAGGACATGCGTTTCAGGATAAAGCGCCGATAGCAGATCGTATCCGTAGGAAAAGAGCAGCAGGGCAGCAATCGCGCCGCAGAACAGCGCTCGCCGCTGGCTAAGCCACTCCACCGCCGGGTGGAAGGTGTAAATCACCACAAAGGCGAATACGAACCAGGGCTGGATTAAATACCCGCGCTGATAAGGCTCCCACAGGTAGTAGATCGTTATCCAGAACAGAAAAACAATCACCAGACTTTTAATTTTACCCAGCTGCCAGCGCGTGCCGTGCCGCGATTGTCCGTCGAGATAGCCCGACACCACAAAAAACAGCGGTGTGGCAATCGTCGAGATAAAGGTTAAAAACCCCAGGATCCAGTGATAGTCATAATCATAATGATCCCAGGTATTGTAGATGGTGAAGAAGGTGACCGCCGTCATACAGCCCAGCGTTTTGATAATGTTCAGCCCTGTCGCATTCATTGTTGTTTGGCTTCGTCCTTACGATGGAAACACGCGTAGATCACGGGGAGTACCAGCAGCGTCAGGATTGTAGCAAACCCCAGTCCAAACATAATGACAACGGCCATGCTCTGGAAGAAAACATCCAGCAGCAGCGGAGCCAGGCCAAGTACGGTAGTGAACGCGGTGAGCAGGATGGGGCGCAGGCGCGAGGTGGCGGCATACACGATCGCGCTGTGCTGATCCTTTTGCGTTTTCTGCTGTTCGATCTCTTCCACCAGCACGATGCCGTTGCGGATGAGCATCCCGCTCAGGCTCAGCAGGCCAATCAGCGCCATAAAGCCAAAGGGAATGCCGGTAAGTAAAAATCCCGGCGTGACGCCAATCAGCGCCAGCGGTACGGTCAGCCAGATGGCGACGGCATTTTTCACCGAGCTGAACATCAGCACCGTAATAACAAACATCACCAGATACCCAATCGGCAGCGTAGTGAACAGCCCCTGCTGCGCTTCGCTGGAGTTTTCTGCGTCGCCCCCCCACTCGATACTGTAGCCGTGTGGCAGGCTAAGGGCATCAATCTGCGGCTTCACGCGGGCGAGAATGTCTCCGGAGGTTTGCTGGCTCAGCGGGTCCGGGTCCGTCTGCACCGTCAGCACCCGCGAGCGGTCGCGTCGAAGGATGAGCGGATCTTCCCACTCCAGCGAGAAGCGGCTGACGACGTTACTCAGCGGGATATACTGCTGCCGCGTCTGGCTCCACACCAGCACGTTGTTCAGGTGACTGGCATCCAGCCTTTCGCTTTCCGGGGGCCTCACCACCACGGGCAGCAGGTCACTGCCTTCCCGATACAGCCCCGCCCGGCTGCCGGAGAAGTTCATCTCCAGCGCGTTGTCGACGTCCTGCTTATCCACGCCAAGCTCGCGGCCCAGGGCGGCAACGTACTGTGGGCGGATCACCTTGCTGCGGTTTTGCCAGTCGTTCCTGACGCTCCCCGTGGCCGGGTCGCGCGCCAGAATATCGTCCACCTGGCTGGCAATCAGGCGCAGCCGGTCAGGATCGGGGCCTTTAATGCGCACCTCAATGGCGCTGTCGCCGGAGGGGCCAAACATCACGCGTTTGGTACTGGCGTTGACCTGCGGATAGTTTCGCGCGATGTACTCGTCCACGTGGCGCGTCAGGGCGGAGATGTTGCGCTGGTCGTCCATGCGCACCATGATCTGCGCATAGTTGCCGTACTGCCGCTGTCCGCTGTAGGTGAGAATAAAGCGCATACTGCCCTGACCAATGGTCGAGACGGTGGTCTCCACCCCCGGCTGGCCGTTAATGGTTTTTTCGATATCGCCGGTCATTTTCTCGGTCCACTTGATATCGGTCCCGTAGGGTAGCCACAGGTCGACAAAGAAAATCGGCGTATTAGACGACGGGAAAAAATTTTGCCGTACGGCGCCGAAGCCCCAAATGGACGCCGCCAGCAGCGCAGTCATCACTACCAGAGTCGGTGCCTTATGGTGCAGCAGCGTGTTAAGCAGGCGCTGGTAGGCGCGGTAGAGTCGTTTGTCGTAAGGATCTGACTCGTCGGTTTTATCGGGCGCGCTGTCGTTTTTAAACAACCACCACTTAATCAGCACCGGGGTGAGGGTGAGCGCAGAGAACCAGCTCAGCATCAGGGAAATCAGCAGCACCTGGAACAGGGATTTACAGTATTCCCCGGTGGAATCTTGCGACAGCCCGATAGGGGCAAACGCCAGGATGGCAATCACCGTCGCTCCCAGCAGCGGCAGGGCGGAGCGGCGGATGATGTAGTTCACGGCGGTTAACAGCGGGGAGCCCTGCTGTCGGGCAATCAACACTCCTTCGACAATCACGATGGCATTATCCACCAGCATGCTGAGGGCGATAATCAGCGCCCCGAGCGAGATCCGCTGCAGCTCAATGCCACACAGATACATAATCAGCAGCGTGCCCAGCACGTTAAGGGCGAGAGAAACCGCAATGATTATCCCGCTGCGTACGCCCATAAAGATCAGCAGCACGCCGATGACGATCGCCAGCGCCATCAGGAAGTTAATAATAAAACCGTTAACGGAATGGCCCACTTCGGCTGCCTGATCGTAAAACAGGTCTATCTGTATGCCTGCCGGTTTTTCCGCCGACATCTGGTTTAGCTTTGACTCCAGCGCGTGGCCCACGTCGATCACGTTCACGCCGGGAATAAACGAGACGCCCATGGTGACGGCTTTTTTGCCGTTGGCATGGTAGATACTGGCTGGCGATTCGTTCAGCCCGCGCGACAGCGTGGCGATATCCCGCAGACGCGTCGCCGCCCCGGTGCCGGAAGGCGTGATGATGAGGTCCGCCAGTTCATCAAGACTCCCGAACTCACCGGTCGGGTGCAGGCGAATGGATTCGCTGCCGGAGGTGATTTCTCCGGCGCTGGAAACGACGTTGAGTCTGCTGAGCAGGGCGGAAAGCTGGTTCAGCGTAATGCCGCGCGCGGCCATTTTGGTCAGGGAGATATCGATGTTGACCTGTTGACCAATGGCCCCGCCGATGGCGACCTTCGCGACCCCGGGGACCAGAATTAACTCGCGGCGCAGCTGCTCCGCATATCTCACCAGTTCAGGATTACTGAATTCGTCTCCGGAAATGGCGAAGAAAAAGCCGAACACGTCGCCAAAATCGTCATTCACAAAGGGCGTGACGACGCCGGGCGGGAACAGACGCGAGGCATCGCCCACGCGGCGGCGCAGTTCATCCCAGATCTGCGGCAGCTCGTTCGAGTGATAGCGCGAGGCAATGTTCACGGTGATCTGCGACAGGCCGTTTGAGGAGATAGAGCTGACGTTATCCAGATAGGGCAACTGCTGAAGGGCATTCTCCAGCGGAAGCGTCACCTCTTCTTCAACCTGCTGAGCGGATGCGCCAGGGTAGTGGGTGACCACCACTGCGGTTTTGATGGTAAAGGCGGGATCTTCCAGCCTGCCGATATTCAACAGGGCAAAAATACCCCCGATGCCCAGCAGCAGGATCGTTAGCCAGACGCGAACGGGGTTATTAATAAATTGACGAGAGATATCCATTACAGTCCCCGTTCACGCGTCCAGATACGCACCGGCTGGTTAGCATGAAGCTCCCCAACGCCAGCGGCCACCACCCGCTCGCCCGCCTTAAGCCCGCTGGTAATCATCACGCCTTCGGTACTCACTTGCCCCACGCTGACCTTGCGGTCTTCAAGATGGAGCGCGTCGCCTTCGCCCGTTACGACCCAGACGTGCGGCTCATTGCGCGGGCTGTTGTCCGGGTTAAAGACTGCCTCAACCGGTACGACCAGCGCCTGATCGCCCGCGCCCGCCGGGAGGTTGCTTAAATTGATGGTCACCGTACCGCTTACGCCACCGACGGTGGGAAAATCATCCGGGCGCGGCATGGTCAGTATCACCTGCCAGGTCAGGGTGTTGCTGTCGCTGCTGCCCGAGTGTTCTTTGTAGACGGCAGTAAACTCCCGATCCGGCATGGCGTTGATTTTCACCACCGGGCGATACTGGGCGTTACGGATATCAAAGGTCTTAAACAGGTTTTCAGGGATGCTGAACACCACGTCAAGCAGGTCGGTGCGGGTTAACGTCGCGATGGGCTGACCGGCAGACACCACCTGATGGTTTCGGACATGCACGCTGGCCGCCGTCCCGCTGAAGGGGGCGACGAGCGTCATCTGATTCAGCTCTTCTTGGGCGATCTGTAGCGCCGCATTCGCCGAATCGCGGTTCGCACGCTGCACGTCCATTTCTGCTTTCGAAATCGCCTGGCGGCCCGCCAGCGTCTGGAATCGATCGAATTGCCTCTGGGCCAGCGTCGCCGCCGTTTGTCTGTCGTTAACCCGCTGCTGGGCTTCACGGGCGTTCAGTCTGGCTAGCTGTTGCCCCTGCTTGATGGCTGCGCCCTGACGCACATCGAGCGCTTCAATTTGACCTGCGCGCTTGAAGGAAAGGTCTGTGGCATCACCCGATTCAATGCGGGCGGGAAAAATTCGCTGCTGGGCGTGACCGGGAACCGTCACCTCCGCCACTTTTACCATCCTGGGCAGGGGGGCGGCTTGCTTCGGTTTCGGGTCGCACGCCGTGAGCGTTAACAAAACGAACGGTAAAAGAGAGAGGTAGCGGTTCACTGTATTCCCCTAATAAATAACTGTTTTATTTATTCCATAGCCTGGACAGGGGTGACACTATTCTGCCAGAACAGTGACGACCATATAGGTAAATAAACCAATCGCCGTGCTGGCGATAATGGCAAGCGCAATAAACATACCCAGACGGATCAGGCTTAAACCATACATACATTCCTCCATGAGCCGGAAGCGGTAGCTGACTATGAGCATAGTCGGCGAAAAGATAAATGTTAAATAACCATTATCAGTGGGGAAGCGCTAAACCTGATATTCCTGTGCTACGTTTAATATTAATCATCTTTTTTTACCGTAACTGGCATTAAGGGCAAGTCCCTGCATTTAATGCGTTTTTTTGCTTCATTCACTCTCGTGTTGGTTATAAAAAGGATGCTCGATATGTATAAAAACATTCTCGTTCCGGTGGATGTCTACGAGACAAGCCTGGCGGATAAAGCGTTGCAGCATGCACAGTTTCTGGCGCAAAGCGCATCGGGTGACATTCATCTGCTGCACGTCATGCCCAAATTTTCAGCCGAACTGACGCGTGGTTTTATTTCAGATGCGCGCAAAATGGATGAATATATGATTAATAATTCGAAAGAAAAGCTGTCTGACCTGGTCAAAAAATTGAATCTGCCAGAAGAACGGGTTCATCTCCACGTCCGTAGCGGGAATGTTCGTGATGAGGTTATTAAGCTGGCGGATGAACTTGCTGTCGGCGCGATTATCGTCGGCTCCCGCAATCCCAATATTCAAACCCATTTGTTAGGTTCAGAGGCGGCAAGTATTGTTCGTTACGCACATGTTCCTGTTTTCGTTATTCGTTAATTACAGAGAAGCAAGGTGATTTCTGAATAGAACCTGAGGAAGGAACGATGAAAACAGGAAAACCTGAACGTCCGTACTATCAACAAACCGTTGACGAAACCCTGTCGAATATCCACTCCACCCTGGAAGGCCTTAGCGGCACAGAGGCATCAGCCCGACTTCAGCAGCACGGTGAGAATGCGTTACCGCAAAAAAAGGGCAAACCCGCCTGGCTGCGCTTCCTGGCGCATTTTAACGACGTATTGATTTACGTTCTGCTGGTGGCCGCGTTGCTTAAGCTCTTTATGGGCCACTGGGTAGACATGTTTGTGATCCTTGGGGTTGCCATCATTAACGCGCTGATTGGCCATATTCAGGAGAGCAATGCTGAAAAATCGTTGCAGAGTATTCGCAATATGCTCTCCAGCGAAGCCGTGGTGGTACGACAGGGGAATCATGAAACGATCCCCACTACGGCGCTGGTCCCGGGAGATATCGTGGTGATCCGTGCCGGGGATCGTATCCCTGCCGATCTGCGCGTGATTGAAGCGCATAACCTTCGCGTGGAGGAGGCCATCCTGACCGGCGAATCCACCGTTGTTGAGAAAAACAGCGATGCGTTAAGCGGGGAACTGCCTTTAGGTGACCGGTATAATCTGCTCTACTCAGGCACCACCGTCAGCTCCGGCGGCGGTAAAGGCGTGGTGGTGGCTACCGGGGGCGAGACCGAGCTGGGCCACATCAATCAGATGATGTCCGACATTGAAAAGCACCGCACGCCGCTGATGGTGCAGATGGATAAGCTCGGTAAGACCATCTTCATCACTATCCTGGTGATGATGGTGGCGCTGTTTGTCTTTAGCCTCCTGTTCCGGGATATGCCGGTTTCTGAACTGGTGCTGTCGCTTATTAGCCTCGCCGTTGCCGCCGTACCTGAAGGCCTGCCGGCCATTATCTCCATCATCCTTTCGCTTGGCGTACAGGCCATGGCGCGTCGCAAGGCCATCATTCGCAAGCTGCCTACGGTGGAAACGCTGGGCGCGATGACGGTCATCTGCTCGGATAAAACCGGCACCCTGACGATGAATGAAATGACGGTCAAAGCGGTGATCACCGCTGACACGACCTATCGCGTGGAGGGCGACAGCTACGAACCGGTGGGGAATATTCACCCCGTAGATGACCCGACACCCGTCAGCGTGACGCAGGGTTCCCTGCTGGAACGCTATCTTCGCACCATCGATCTCTGTAATGACAGCCAGCTGATCAAAGACGAGCAGGGGCTGTGGAAAATCACCGGGGGCCCAACCGAGGGCGCGCTGAAGGTGCTGGCGGCGAAAATTCCGCTCCCACCGCTCGATACCGAAATGCGCAGCAAAATCCCGTTTGATTCGCAGTATAAATACATGTCCACGCTGTACCGGCTGGGCGATGAAGAGGCGATTTTAATCACCGGCGCGCCGGACGTCCTGTTCCGCCTCTGCCAGTACCAGCAGACGAATGACGGGCTGCAGCCGTTCGATCAGCCCTATTGGGAAGGGAAGATTGAAGAGTATGCCCGGGAAGGTCTGCGCATGGTGGCCGCGGCCTGGAAACCTGCCCACGAGGGACAGCGCGAGCTTGATCATCCGGACCTGCATAACGGCGTGATCCTGCTGGGCATTGCCGGAATGATGGATCCACCGCGTCCGGAGGCCATTACCGCCATTGCCGACTGTCTGCAGGCCGGGATCCGCGTGAAAATGATCACCGGCGACCACCCGCAAACGGCCATGAGCATTGGGCAAATGTTGGGGATTGGTAATGCCGCAAGCGCTATCACCGGACGTGAGCTGGAGGCGATGGACGACCGTCAGCTGAGCGATGCCGCGCAGCAGTACGATATTTTCGCCCGAACCAGCCCGGAGGATAAATTCCGCCTCGTGCAGGCCCTGCAAAGTAAGCAGGAAGTCGTGGGCATGACCGGGGATGGCGTAAATGATGCCCCGGCGCTCAAGCGGGCGGATGTGGGTATCGCCATGGGAATTAAGGGGACGGAAGTGACCAAGGAAGCCGCCGACATGGTGTTAACGGATGACAACTTTGCCACCATTGCCAGCGCGGTGCACGAGGGACGCCGGGTTTACGACAACCTGAAAAAGACCATTCTGTTCGTTATCCCCAGTAACATCGCGCAGGCTCTGCTGATCATCATCGCGCTGCTGGCGGGGAACCTGATCCCGCTGACGCCGGTCCTGATCCTGTGGATGAACATGGCGACGTCGGCGACCCTGTCGTTTGGCCTGGCATTTGAAGCGGGTGAGAAGGACATCATGAACCGGCCACCGCGCAAGGCGAATCTCCATGTGATGGACGGCTATGCCATCTGGCGCGTGGTGTTTGTCGGTCTGATGATTGCCATTAGCGCTTTCGTGCTGGAAGCCTGGCTACAGCCGCGCGGCTACTCGGCAGAATTTATCCGCACCGTGCTGCTGCAAACCCTGGTGACCGCGCAGTGGTTCTACATGCTCAACTGCCGCGTTAATGATGGCTTCTCGCTGAGCAAAGGCCTGCTGGCGAACAAAGGAATTTGGATCGTGAGCGGCGTACTGCTGGCGTTACAGCTTCTTATTATCTACGCACCGTTCATGCAGATGCTGTTTGGCACCGAAGCGCTGCCGTTCCGCTACTGGGTCATCACCTTCCTGATTGGTTTTGTGATGTTCCTTATTGTCGAGGCGGAGAAAGTGCTGACCCGCAGGTGGCGCAAAACCGAGGCGTGATAGCGTAAACTGAGAAAGCCTGCCTGAGTCCGGGCTTTCTCTTTTTTGAGCGCAGAAAACTATGATTCGACTGACCTGGTTCGTCCTTACGCTGTGTGCCGCTGTACCCGGCGCGTTTGCCGTAACCTATACACTCCCGCCGGAAGGCAGTCGTCTGGTGGGAACCCCGATTATCATCACCGTTCCCGAAGGCAATACGCTGCCTCTGGAAGCCTTTGCCGCGCAGTATGGGCAGGGGCTGAGCAACCTGCTGGAAGCGAATCCGGGGGTGGATCCTTTTTTGCCCAAACCCGGCACCCGGCTGGTTATACCCCAGCAGCTGATTTTGCCTGACACCGCCCGCGAGGGCATTATCGTGAATGCGGCGGAAATGCGCCTCTACTACTACCCGCCTGGCGGCAATACCGTTGAAGTGCTGCCCATCGGCATCGGTCAGGCCGGGCGCGAAACCCCGCGTAACTGGGTGACGGCCGTTGAGCGTAAGCAGGAGGGGCCAACCTGGTCTCCGACGCCGAATACGCGCCGTGCCTATGCGGCGGAAGGGAAAACGCTGCCGGCATTCGTGCCCGCCGGGCCGGATAACCCGATGGGCCTGTATGCGATTTATATCGGAAGGCTGTATGCCATTCACGGCACCAACTCGAATTTCGGCATCGGGCTGCGGGTGAGCCAGGGCTGTATCCGTCTGCGCAATAACGACATCAAGTATCTTTTCGATAACGTTCCCGTAGGTACCCGCGTGCAGCTTATCGATCGGCCTGTAAAGATGACCACGGAGCCGGACGGCAGCCGATGGGTGGAAGTTCACGAGCCATTATCACGTAACCGTGCGGAGTTTGAATCAACCCGGAAGGTGCCGCTGCCCATCTCCGCCGCGCAGCGGACGCAGCTGATAAACGAGGGGGCAGGAGCCGAACTGGAACGGCGGTCGGGGATGCCGGTTAAGATTGGCATGTGAGGGGATAGTGGGGGCTGGTGCCCTCACCCCAGCCCTCTCCCACGGGAGAGGGTGCAAACACTAAAAACGGCAACAAGGTTGCCGTTTTGCATTTACCTTGCACAGAAAAGCAAAAAGCCTGCTTTAAAAGCAGGCTTTTCAAATTTGGCTCCTCTGACTGGACTCGAACCAGTGACATACGGATTAACAGTCCGCCGTTCTACCGACTGAACTACAGAGGAATCGTGTGAACGGGGCGCATATTATCGACCTGCGTTCGCCTTGTCAAAGGGTGGATCAACGCCTTTTGATCGTTTGCTGACAAAATCGGCAAAGTGATGTTTTTGACAGCGGAATGCACCGTCATGGTGCGGATATACCCCTAATGGGGCAGATCATAAACTGCTGTTTCGGTAATAATACTCCCCTTCATGATTAGGTTTCCTTATTTTCAGGCGCTTAGCGAACAATTCAGACCGCCTGGTAAAAGTGGCATTCATATTGCAAAACCTGTTCAACAACGACAGCCGGTTCCGGCACAGCATTTCGAACAGGGGGCAAAATGAACTTAAGACGACTGAAATACTTCGTAAAAATCGTCGATATCGGCAGCCTGACTCAAGCGGCAGAAGTGCTGCATATCGCGCAGCCTGCGCTGAGCCAGCAGGTGGCTACTCTGGAAGGCGAGATGGATCAGCAGTTACTGATTCGTACCAAACGCGGCGTTACGCCAACGGAAGCAGGTAAGATCCTGTATACCCATGCGCGCACCATCCTCCGCCAGTGTGAACAGGCGCAGCTGGCGGTGAATAACGTGGGCCAGACCCTGAGCGGGCACGTTTCTATCGGCCTGGCGCCGGGAACGGCCGCGTCCTCTATTACCATGCCGCTGCTGCAGGCCGTCCGCGCCGAGCTGCCTGAGGTGCTGGTGTACCTGCACGAAAACAGCGGTTCCATGCTGAATGACAAACTGCTCAACGGCCAGCTGGATATGGCGGTCCTTTACGATCGCTCCCCGGTCGCCGGCATTACCAGCCAGCCGCTGCTGAAAGAAGATCTCTACCTCGTGGGCACCCGCGACTGTCCGGGCCAGAGCGTAGACCTTACCGCCGTGGCAGAGATGAATCTTTATCTGCCGCGCGACTACAGCGCCGTGCGCGTGCGCGTGGACGAAGCGTTCTCCCTGCGCCGTCTGACGGCCAAAATCATCGGTGAAATCGACTCGATCTCCACGCTGACCGCAGCCATTGCCAGCGGAATGGGCGTGACGGTTCTGCCAGAATCTGCAGCCCGCTCGCTGTGCAGCGCGGCGAACGGCTGGATGGCACGCATCACCACGCCTTCCATGAGCCTGCCGCTGTCGCTGAACATGTCTGCACGCGGTTCGCTGACGCCGCAGGCGCAGGCGGTAAAAGAGATTTTGATGTCGCTGGTCAGCAAGCCGTCGCTTGAGAATCGTGAACTTCAGCTCGTGAGCTGATATTCCATAAAAGCATAAGATGCTGGTTTTTATTATTTGTTCTGCAGCGCGGCTGACTCTAACAATAGAGCTATGTCAGATGCGCCGGAGTGAATCGTGAATTTCCAGCAACTTAAAATTATCCGTGAGGCGGCCAGGCGGGACTACAACCTGACCGAGGTCGCCAATATGCTTTATACCTCTCAGTCCGGCGTCAGCCGCCATATCCGCGAGCTGGAAGAGGAGCTGGGCATAGAGATCTTTATCCGTCGCGGCAAGCGGCTGCTCGGCATGACGGAGCCGGGTAAGGCTTTGCTCACGATCGCTGAGCGGATCCTCAATGAGGCCAGCAACGTGCGTCGTCTGGCCGATCTCTTTACCAATGACGCCTCAGGCGTACTCACCATCGCCACCACCCACACCCAGGCGCGCTACAGCCTGCCGCCGGTGATTAAAGCCTTCCGCGAACTTTTCCCCGACGTCCGTCTGGAGCTTATCCAGGGCACGCCGCAGGAAATTGAAGTGCTGCTGCAAAACGGTGGGGCGGATATCGGCATAGCCAGCGAACGCCTGAGCAACGACCCGCTGCTGGTGGCCTTCCCCTGGTTCCGCTGGTACCACAGCTTATTACTCCCGGTCGATCATCCGCTCAATCAGGTCTCTCCCCTGACGCTGGAAGACATTGCGAAATGGCCGCTCATTACCTACCGCCAGGGGATCACCGGACGCTCGCGTATTGATGAAGCCTTCAACCGCAAAGGGCTAACGCCGGACGTGGTGCTGAGCGCGCAGGATTCTGACGTGATCAAAACCTACGTCGAGCTGGGTCTGGGCATTGGTCTGGTGGCGGAACAGTCCAGCGGAGAACGCGAGGACGGGAACCTGGTGCGTCTTGATACGCGTCACCTGTTTGACGCTAACACCGTATGGCTTGGCCTGAAGCGCGGGCAGCTGCAGCGCAACTACGTGTGGCGCTTTATCGAGCTCTGCAACGCCGGGCTGTCGGTGGATGAGATTAAACGCCAGGTGATGGAACCGGAAGAAGTGGCGATTGATTATCAGATTTAGGCGCTGGTATGCCCGGTAGCGCTGCACTGACCGGGCTCGTCATTTAGTTGAACGGATATTTTTTAAAGACCGCCTGTGATTCAAATGATTCGGCAGCCGCCTGAATCTCTCTAAAATCCGCTGCGTTAACGACGTGCGGGATCATCGACTGAATAAACGTCCAGACAACCGTGCTCGTGACGGCAACCTGATCGGGAGCGGCGGAGGCCGGACGCGTCTTCAGCAAGGCATTCCATTCCCTGCAGGCCGCCAGCAGCTGGGTTGTAATGCGTTCGACCCATAAAGCGTGCTGCTTTTCCACCGGGCGCTGGTGGTGTTCATACACATTTTGCACGGCTTTCTCCGCGGCGGCGAGGATAAAGCCCAGCGTCTGAAGATCGTTTGCCAGCGCATCCGGCGCGACGGGCAGGAGTCTCCGCTCGGGTGCGGCCTGAGCCTCGAAATAATTCAGTATCAGCGACGAATCCATCAAACGTACTCCGTTATCCAGAATCAGCGTGGGCGCTTTTACCGCGGGGTTGATTCGGGAGAACGCTTCGAAAGTGCTAAAGACCGACAGCGGCTGGCTTTCAAACTCAACGCCATAAAGCTCAAGGGAGATCGCCACGCGCCGTACATAAGGTGAATCCATCATGCCAACAAGCTTAATCATCGTTCCCGTTTTCCTGTCTCTGTGAAATAACGCGTCATTGAAGAGGATGAACAGACAGTACAATATAAACTTCCTGGCGAATATCTTCAGTATCTTACCGTAAAGGTTAGTATTACTGACATGTGGGCAAGTTGCCGTTATACATCCAGCGCGGATAAGGGAGAGCTTTCATGTCGGATTTTCCACCCATTGCCAGTTTGCGAAGCTTTGAAGCCGTCGCCCGTCTTGGCAGCGTGACGCTGGCGGCGAAAGAACTCCACGTTACCCATTCCGCAATCAGCCAGCAGATCAAACTGCTGGAGGAGATGGTGGGCGTAAAGCTCTTTATCCGTCAGGGACGCGGGGTGCAGATCAACGAAGAAGGGCGGCTATATGCCTTACAGGTACGCGAGGCGTTGAACCATATTGCGGATGCCACCCGGCTTGTACAGGTGAAACCGAGAAAGCAGGAGCTGACGCTGGCGATGGTGCCGTCTTTTGGATGCCACTGGCTGTTGCCGCGTCTGGAACGCTTTCGGGCGAAATATCCGCTTATCACCCTTCGGATCCAGGCCAGCCTGACGGTCACCAGCCTGCAGCAGGAGGGGATAGACATCTCGATACGGATGGGGAAAGGAAACTGGGAAGGGAGTGAAAGCCAGTACCTTTTTTCCGATGAACTCATTGTGGTGGCCGCGCCTGGCTATAACGACGGTGTGTTGCCCGCTACGCCGGCTGAGATTGCAAAAAGTCATATTATTTTTTCCATGGAGTCGTGGAAAACGTGGTGCGTGAATGCGGGGCTGGAGAAAGAGATCGTGCCTGGCGGTTTATGCATTAACGACTCCAATATCATTATCGAAGCTGTTCGGCTCGGGAAAGGGATCGCGCTGGAGCGCCGCTCTCTGGTTCAGGATGCCATCACCCGGGGTGAACTGGTCCAGCTAACCTCCATTACCGCGCCGTATCCCTGGCCTTACTGGCTGGTGACAGCGCGGTCAACGGAGACGAAGCCGGAGGTGGCTCTTTTTGTCGCATGGCTGGATGAGGAGGTGGCGGTCTGGCGGCAGTTGACGGGCTGCTGAACTTTTTTCGATGCTGCTCGTAACAAAATGAATATCCAACAAGGGATACACAGAATTACTCCGGCACGCGTTCAGTCTTTCCGTAACCCCACAAGATTCTGCTTTTCCATCTCTGCATAATCATCGCTATAGCTTTGCATGTATATAGCTTTTGATCTATATTTGATGGGAGGCCTTGTGTGGGCAATTAACACGACGGACAGGTTTGATCGCTGGTTCACTTCGCTTGACGATACCGAACGCGCCAGCGTACTTGCAGCACTGCTTGTTTTGCGAGAGAAGGGGCCGGGTTTATCGAGACCCTACGCTGATACGCTTAAAGGCTCTCGTCACAGCAACATGAAAGAGCTACGTATTCAGAGTAAGGGCGATCCCTTGCGGGCGTTTTTCGCCTTTGATCCAAACCGCACGGGTATCGTGCTTTGTGCGGGTAATAAGGTCGGCAATGAAAGGCGATTCTACGATGAGATGCTTCTCGTTGCTGACCGGGAATTCACTCACTGGCTGAATACATTAAAAGGGAGGGAATAGCGCGATGGGAAGAACCCTTGAGCAGCTTATAGCGGATGAAAAGCCGGAGGTTGTCGCCAGCGCTCAGGCGATAGCAACGGATATTTTGCTCAACATTCATCTTGCTGAGTTACGCGAGAAAGTACAAAAAACGCAGGTAGAAATGGCGCAGGCGTTGGGTATCAGGCAACCTACCGTTGCGGTAATGGAAAAGCCCGGGCGCGATTTGAAACTCTCTTCTCTCAAGCGCTACGTTGAGGCGGCGGGCGGAAAGCTGCGGCTTGATGTGGAGCTGCCGGATGGCTCGCACTATGAGTTTGTACTGTAGGGCAGAAAAGCAAAAAAACCTGCTTCAAAACCGCCAGCATGACCGTCACTCGCGGTGATGAACGAATAGATGCAGTTACTTATGGGTAGAAGTGGGGACATGCTGCTGCATCAATTCAACGATCCAATCAATAAAAACGCGCAGTTTGACGTTAACGTGGCGGTTCGGCGGAAATGCCAGATACAGGGGCATTGGATCAATACGCCAGTTTTCAAATAGCGGAATCAAGGAACCACATGCCTGATGCGCTGCCGCCATATAGACGGGTAGCGCAATCACGCCTAATCCCGCGAGCCCGGCTTCGAGGTAGGCGTTGCCATCATCCACTGCAAGCACATAGCTTCCCGTGATTTCAATACGTTCACTCTCACCGTTCAGTACCAGAGGATCAATCTTACCGGTGCGTGAGGACAAGAATCCCACTATGCGATGGTCCGTGTTTTCCAGCTCTCGCGGGTGCGCAGGGGCGCCGAGGCGTTCCACGTAGCTCGGTGCGACGTAAACACCGATTTGCAAATCGCCAACATGGCGTGCGATCAGGGACTGGTCATTGATTCCCCCGCCGCGCAGGACGCAATCCACGTTATCGCCGATCAGATCCACCACCCGGTCACTCACCCCCATGTCGAACTGGATATCAGGGTAGCGCGCGTGAAAAGCCGGTAGCGCGGGCACCAGCACAAGGCGGGCGAGTGGACTGGGCACGTCCACCCGCAGCCGTCCTCTGGGCGCTTTCGCCGAGCTGGACAGGCTGTTGTCAGCATCTTCCATGTCCGCCAGCAGGCGGATGACGCGCTCGTAATAGACCGCACCATCAGGAGTGACGCCGAGCCTGCGGGTGGTACGATGAAGCAGCTTGACGCGCAGGCGCGCTTCCAGCTGCTGAATAAGCTGCGTCACCGTGGTTTTGCTCATATGAAGCGTTTGGGCAGCCTTTGTGAAACTGCCTGCTTCCACCACGCGAGCAAAGGCGCGCATCGCATCGAAACGATCCATCCCTTGTCCTCTCTTTTCATCGATTGTTTGGATATTACAAACAATGATGGACAAAGTCGCTTGTTTATCCGCTCGATCTGGCGCCTGTAAAGTGTCTTTATGTTCACCGGGCGGGTTTCGCCCAATTACAAAGGTACAAACATGACAACGCGCGAAGCAGTTTTTCCCTTCGGACGGCAGGCGCTCTACGAGCGCAACCGGTATTCACCGGCAATCAAATCTAACGGCTTCCTGTTTGTTTCGGGGCAGGTTGGTAGCCGGGAGGATGGTTCGCCTGAAGAGGATCTCAACGCGCAGATCCGGCTGGCATTCGATAACCTTAATGCTGTTCTCGCAGCTGCGGGCTGCACGTTCGATGACGTGGTTGACGTTACCCTCTTTGTCGTCGATCCGGAGTCAAACCTCGACGCAATCTGGAGTATCCTGCCAGAATATTGGGGGGAAGCGCCTTACCCGACGTTGACCGGGATCGGCGTGACGTGGCTGTACGGATTCCAGTTTGAGATTAAGGTGATTGCCAGGCTGCCGTGAGCGTTATGGGGCTTTCCGCTAGTCGAAAATAAGACTGAGGAAAAATGATGAAAGCTGCGGTTTACTGCGCCAGTGGCGCTGCGCTGACCGGGCATACAGTTCCGTAGGTCTGGTAAGCGCAGCACCACCAGAAAATTGTCGAGACGCAGAAAAGCAAAAAGCCTGCTTCAAAAGCAGGCTTTTCAAATTTGGCTCCTCTGACTGGACTCGAACCAGTGACATACGGATTAACAGTCCGCCGTTCTACCGACTGAACTACAGAGGAATCGTGTGAACGAGGCGCATAGTAGCGACCTCGGTACGCCTTGTCAAAGGGTGAAAACGCACTTTTCTTTCGTTTGCCGACAATTTCAGCAAATCGCTGATTTTATAGCAAATTCGCGTTGAAATTACACAGCAAAATGCGCCGCCCGCAGGCGGCGCGCAGGATCAGAACAGTACGGAGTAGTTCAGACCAAAGGTACGTCCGCGGCCTTTATAGGTATACAGCCCCGGAGCGCCGTAGGTTGGGCTATATAGCCCCGGCGCGCGCTGGCCCCAGGCGGTGGTGTAGTCTTTGTCCAGCAGGTTTTCCACGCTGAAGCTGACCTTACCCACCGGCAGGGCGTAGCTGCCCAGGAAGTCGACCGTGTTATAGCCATCGATCTTCTTGCCGTCGGAATCTGACACGTCAAAGGTCTGCGTGCTCTGCACGCGCAGGGTCCAGTCGCCCGGCGCCCAGTTGACCCAGGCGCTGGCTTTCGACGGGCTGGCGCTGTCAACCGTCAGCTTCTCCCATTTCCCGTTTTCGCGCGTTTCAGACTTGATGGCGTTAAAGTTCGCACCGGTGCTCCAGTCGCTGTCGGTGAAGAAATAGTCCACCTGACCTTCCACCCCGTAGATACGACGCTTGTCGTCTTCCAGGTTGATGGTCATATCCGTCTTGTTGATGGTGATGGTTTTATCCGAGAGCGAGTAATACGCCGCGACCTGCGTGCGCAGGTTATCGCCGGTGTAGCGCCAGCCCAGCTCATAAGCGTTAACCTTGATACCGTCCAGCGTCGAATCGTTCACGTTGACGCTGTTCAGCAGGCGATAGTGACCGTTGCTGAGCTGATAGGTGCCGGAGCCGTAGTACTTCGCCAGGTCCGGAATTTCGAAGCCCTGGGAGAAGTTAAACCACAGCTGCTGCTGTTCGGTCAGGCGACCGAGGATCCCGGCGTTAAACAGGAAGTTGTTGTAATCGGTTTTCCCGCCCGGCACCGCGTCGGCGGAGGTGGCTTTCCCGGTGGCGATGGCCTGCTGCTGGGTGTAACCGACAAAGTCGTCCACCTTGTTTTCGGTGTACTGATAACGCACGCCGCCGCTCAGGGTGATGGCGTCAATGTCGTAGCTGGCCTGCAGGAACGGGGCGAGGTTGGTGATGCTGTAGCCCGGGTAACGGCCCACGTTGTAGGCGTTATCCAGCTCCATGCCGCCGCTCGCCGCAGCCTTGCTCAGGTTAAAGAACTGCTGGTTGGCATCGAAGGTTTCGTGGTCGGCATCCACACCCCAGGTCAGCGTTAAATCGTCCACCGGCTTGCTGTTCAGCGTCAGCTTGCCGCCGTAAAAATCGGTTTTCTGCTGGGACGCGCCGATGCTGCTCACCACGCCTTTGGTCAGGGTCGGGAACGGATAATAGGTCAGGCTCTCGTCGCGATAGTAAATCTGCGCGACCAGATCCTGGCCCCAGAAGTCGGTATTGGAATACTGCAGGTTAATCAGATGGCGCTCGGTACCCGGTACGCGGTCAGAATCGAGATTATCTTTGTTGTACGCGGTCGCATCGCCCGTTACCGCCGAGAAGTTCTTCCCGAGATACAGCCCATGCTTGCCGTCGGACTCGCTCTTGTAGTACTGCGTCGTCAGCTGCAGCTGCTGACGATCGTCAATGTTGATGGTGCCTGTGCCCATTACATCAATACGGTCGGAATACTGGAGGCCGGTCTGGGTGTTATCGATAATCACCTCGTTGCCTTTGCCGTCATACCAGCCGCCGTAGCGCTGATAGGACACCGACAGACGACCGGAGGCGTTGTCGTTGCCGCCGCTTACGGCTGCCGACACGTTCTCATCGTGATCGTTGTGGCTATTAAACCCGCTTTTTGCCCCGGTCTGGAACTCAACTTCGGTATCCGGCTGGCCCTTTTTGGTGACGATGTTCACCAGGCCGCCGGTGCTGCCGCCGCCGTAGAGCGAGGTGGCGCCGGAGATCACTTCGATACGGTCAATGTTGAACGGATCGATAGAGTCCAGCTGGCGGCTGTCGCTGCGGGACGAGTTCAGGCGAACGCCGTCCACCATCACCATCATGGAGCGGCCGCGCAGGTTCATGCCGTAGTTGGTACGGCCCTGGCTGCTGACGTCCATGCCCGGGATCAGCTGCGCCAGCACTTCTTTAATCTCTTTCCCGCCCTGAACCTGCTGCTCAATTTCAGCTCGCTCGATGACCCAGGTGGTCTGTGCCATCTCGGCCACGCTGCGGTGCGCGCGGCTGGCGGAGACAACGATATTTTCTTCCTTTTGTTCTTCCGCCCACGCAGAGGTAGAAAGCATTGCAAGCAAGCAAGGATTTAAAACCCAAAGATGAGAACGTTTCATTGTTATGTTGATCCTGATTGTGTGTGTCAGTACTCGGTGGTTTTTGCTAATGATTTAAAAACCGGGCTGCTGTCCGGGCTGGTGGTGGTGCGCCAGTGGATAACGCCGGGTGTGGTGGCCAGCTCAAACGGCTCGTCGGCGTGCGCGCGATTAAGAATTCGCGCCGCGCGCCAGGCCATCAGGCTGAGCTGGGGTTCGGCAATGCCGAGACGGTGCATCCCGGCGTTCACGGCGAACAGGCGGTTGCTCTGCGGACCGTCCCATTCGAGAGTGAAATCATTGTTAATGCAGAAGGCTTCGTCCGTGTCCAGATGCAGGCGGTGAGACAGCGGCGCGAGGAACGCGGGCTGCACGGCGCGGTAGCCGGTGGCGAAAATCACCACGTCGCTATCCAGCTGCTCGCGGCCGCCGTCGAGGTGATGCTGAATGCTCAGGCGATGTCCGTTTTCCTGGCGCGTCAGGGCCGTCACCGAGCGGGACGGCATCAGGTGTGCCCAGGGTTTTTCACGCAGCACTTCGAAGCGGTGGTACATGGCGCGGTAAATCGCCAGCAGGGACTCGGTGGTGATCCCGTCGGACGTCATCTTCTGCTCGTGCAGCATCTGACGACGGGCCTCTTCACCCAGCGTGGAGAAGCTGTCCACGTACTCCGGCGTGAAATACTCGTTGGCAAAGGCGGCTTCATCCAGCGCGTTGTAGTTATTGCGGCGCGATACCCAGTTCAGGCTCAGCGGCTGGCCCCATTCGCCGCGGAAGATATTCAAAAACAGGTCGGCCCCGCTCTGGCCGCCGCCGACGACGGTGACGCGCTTGCCCGTGAGATCCGGCGTGCGCAGCATCATCTCGCTGGCGTGGAAGCAGGTATCGTCCTGCGCGGTGACGCAGTCAGGCAGGTTGATCTGTTTGCCAATCCCCACGCAGACGTGGCGCGCCAGGAAGCGGTCGCGCTGGGTCACTACCTCAAACAGGCCGCTTTTCTCATCAAAGCTCACCTGCTGCACCTGCTGGCTGAAGGACAGATTGGTGAGGTTTTCCGCCGCCCAGCACAGGTAGTCCGCAAACTCCTCGCGGGAGACGGTGCGCTGCTCGGTGGTCAGGAAGCGGTAGAACTTTTTGCGCTGCACCAGGTAGTTCAGGAAGCTGTGGCGGTTGGTGGGCTCCACGGCGCTGACCAGATCCTTCAGGAAGCTGGTCTGCATGTGGCAGTCCGGCACCATCATTCCCGGGTGCCAGGAGAAGTGCGGTTTACGCTCGAGGAACAGCGAGCTAAAGCCGTCCAGCCCTTCGGCCAGAGCGGCGATGCTGAGGTTAAACGGGCCAATACCAATGCCGATGAAATCATAGGTTTTCATTGCGCTGACTCCCGTGAGGCCAGAAAAAGAGGGTTATCAAGGTCGGTGACGTAGTTAGGCAGCATGCGGCTGCCGCCGTCGTGTTCGGAGAAGGTCAGTTTGACCGGGTTGAGGATCACGCGAATAATCTGCGGCTTGAAGAGATCGAATTTGGCGAAGCGTTCTGCCAGATCCGGGTGCGCCGCCATATACTCCCGTAAAACCCCGGCCAGAATCTGGTAGAAGCGCGTTTCGCTCACGCCGCATTGCAGCGTGAGGCGCGAGATAAAGCGCAGCACTGTCACAAAATTACCGGTTTGGAGGTCGTGAATGATGTAATCCGCGTTCAGGCGCGCCGTGACGGCTTTCACCTGTTCCGGCAGGGTCTGTGCCTGCGGGAAATCCTCATCCACCAGGCGCATATCGCCCTGGAAGTCCTTCAGCAGGATGCGCTGCGGGACGTAATCCTTCATCACCTGCGTCACGTTCTGGCCGTGGGCGATCAGCGCCACGCCGTAGCGGCAGAGCAGGTGATAGAACGGGATCACCGTTGCCTCAAACAGCTTTTCAAGCCACGCGTCGGCGCTTAGCCCCGAGCGTTTAATCCACGCGTCGATCAGCGGGCGCCCGGCGTTATCGGTCTCCATCAGCGCGGCCATCAGCACCGCCTGTTCACCGTCTTCTAAATAACAGGACGGATTCTCGCGCCAGATCACCCCCAGCATCTCCTGATAGCGGTAGGGCGCTTTCGGCAGAGCCGTATAGCCCGGATGCGACAGATAACCGGCGGCGGGTTCGCCAAGCACCTGCGCGCCAGAGCGGGCAAGCGTGGCGTCGGTAGCGAACTGCTGCTGCAGCCAGCGCGAAGCCAGCGGCCCGGCGGCAATGTACTTGCCCGGAATGCCGCGATAGCAGGAGGTGTTGTAGATGGTCAGCGGAAGCTTGATGTCATACGGCGCGCGACGGCTGGCGTTGGTGAGCGTGCGCAGGGACTGCTGCGCCAGATACTCGTCGCCAAACTCGCCCAGCTCAACCATCTCTCCGCGCGCCAGCTGCGCCAGAAAATGAACGGCTATTTTCTGCTGCCACTGCCACGGGTGCAGCGGCACCGGCAGCCAGCCGTCGTCGAGACCCAGCGCTTGCCAGCGGGCGTCAAAGCGGGCGCGCTCGGCGTTGTCCATAGCGCTGGCCAGCAGAGTGTGTATGTCGCAATCGGCGTCGCTGCTCCAGACCAGATGCTCCCGCTGAACGGCAACCCAGTGCAGGCGAAAACGTCCGCGATACTCGGGCGCGTACTGACGCAGCGCGTCCAGCCCCCAGCCGCGGCGGCCTTTGTTGAAAATAAACTTCGGGTGACCGCTCATCAGACACTGTAATTCGTCCGGGTCGAGGTGGATCAGCGCGTCCGCGTCCATCGCTTCACGCGCCTGAAGCAGCTGCATGTCGCCGCGAAGCGTGGCGTAGAGATCTTCCATATGCTCTGCCGTTTGCGCGTCGCTCATCTCCAGCACCGTCGCCAGCTGCAGCAGCGCGCTTTCCGCTTCGACGGCCTCGCCGCTGGCGGTGGACAGGCTGGCAGGATCGATGTGCAGCCAGCCCCAGATCCCGCGCGTGGCGCGAAACTGCCAGGACTCGCTGCCCATGGCGATGCGCCAGCCGTCCGACGAAACCGGCTCAGCGCGCAGGGTGCGTTCGTATTCCAGCTCGGCGAGGATCTTCGCCACCATTTCGCGGTTCACTTTCTGCCAGAGCGCGTTCACAGGCCCACCTCGCTGAAGAAGCGGTGGCGCTGGCTCATGATCAGGCGCGAGCGCTTGTGCGGGAAGTCGAACTCTTTCATTGTCTCGAAACCGGCGGAGGCCAGATGGCGGAACAGGCGCTGGTTGTCGAAGCGCGGCTCGGCCACGATGCGCGCGGTGCGCGGTTCATCGAGATACAGATAGTGGCTCAGGCCGCGCAGCCAGCTGCGGATGTACTGCGCGCCGCGCCAGTTCTCTTCGCCCACCAGCATGTGCAGCCCGCGGTCAAACGGCTGCCAGCGGTAGTGGCGGCCAATGCGGTCTTCCGCCGCCCAGTAGAGCTCAAAATAGCCGAACGGCTGGTCGTCGAAGCAGCCGATCACCGGGAAGCAGTAGGTGGAGTCAAGCTGACGGCGCAGGTAGTTTTCCTGCTCGGCCTGCGGGCCCGCCATCTCCCAGAAGGCGTTCACGCGCGGGTTGTTCATCCATTGGGTAAAGCGTTCGCCGTCCAGCGCCACGTCGGCCACACGGAAGCTGAGGGTGCGCTTAATTTGCGGATCGTAGCGACGGTACACTTCGCCCTGCGGGCGGTGAGGACGCAGCGGGAAGTACAGCTGACGGCTCTCATCAAACTGCATTCCGCCGCTGGCCTGCGGCCGTTCGCCTTTCAGCCACAGCGGCAGCTGCCAGAAGGTTTCGCGTGCCAGATAGTCCCCGTGGGCCAGGCTAAACAGCGCCTGCGCCTGGGGGTCATCCTGCCAAGTCGCCCAGGGCAGGGTAATGCCGGTCAGCGCGGGTGCGGCAACAAACAGCTGATCGAGGGCTTCGACCAGCCAGCCGTCCGGGATCCCATTCAGACGCTCAAGCACCGCGCTGCCGTCGAGACCCAACGTCAGCGGCAGCGCGCGATCCGTTGCGGTGCAGCGAAAGCCGTAGCCGGAATGGACGATATTCGCGATGGTCATTACGCCTTCTCCTTGTAAAACGGGTTGCTAAAGTCGAAATAGATCACCGCCGGATCGACGATGGTGTTTTCATTGCGATCGTGCAGGTAGCAGAAGAAGTTGCCTTTGCAGTTCCAGGTCGGGCTGTCGAGGACGTAGTCGAGGCAGCGGGTCTGCTTCGCCGTGCTGCGCAGTTCGGCCAGCGCGTCGCGCACGCGGGACATCAGGCTCTCCTCGCTGTCGAAACCGGCGGCGGCAAGGGCGGCGGTGACGGCAAGGGTAGAGTTCAGCAGCAGGTAATAAGGGAAGTAGCGCAGCAGCTGGCTCTCACCGAAGCGGTTTTCCACCTCCGTTTCGCCCGTCTCTTTCAGCCACGCGTCGGCCCCTTCGGTCCACGCGCTGCCCTGGCAGTCGCGGTAGATAAGCCCGACGGGGAAATCCTGCTGCATCTCAACGAGGATATTTTGCTGGTGCGCCAGCAGGACCAGACCGTAGTCCGCCTCGGCGCTGAACAGCGGAAGCAATACGCGGTCGCAGTAGGCGTCCAGCCAGCAGCGGGCGGCCTGGGCGAGCGGTAAATCGAGACGCTGGCTGAGACGGCGCACCGCCGCGGCCAGCAGGCTGTCGCCGCCGTCCGGCGCGGCCTGGGTCAGGCTCACCAGCACGTTGGTCTGGGTGTCTGGCGTATCGAACAGCAGATTAACGCGCAGGGCCATCAGGCTCTCTTCCTGAATAACGCCGCTTTCGTCACGCAGCCCGGCCCAGCCGTCCTCCTGCATCACGCGCATGGTCGGGTAGCGTGCCTGCAAGTCTTGCCAGCGTTCCGTTTTCGCCAGGCGCGCCAGGCGCATTCCGCGCTTAACCTCTTTGACCGACAGCGTGCGCACGGAGTTGGTCAGGCGCACGCTGAGGGAGAACTTAATCATGTCGCTGTTGGTCTCGCTGTACAGCGAGCGGGAGGAGCTGGTGGGCAGCCACGGCGCGCCCGCTTCGCCCAGGTCCTGCAGTGAACCGTTTTCCGCCAGACGCTGGCACCACTCCTGCTCCAGCAGATAGTCGGCCTGCCACGGGTGCATCGGCAGCAGCCAGCGGGTGTCGGTGAAGTGGCCGAGCAGCTCAGGCGCGCTCTGGGCCGCGAAGCGCAGCAGACGCTCGCGCAGGGAGACGTTCAGGCTGTCGCCGGCAACGAGCGTGCTCTCAACGGCAAACCAGCGCAGCGGGAAGCGGGAGGCGAAATCGGGCAGATAGCGACGCGCCTCGGTTTCGTTGAACGGCTCGTGGGATTTTGGCGCCGGGTGAAACGCATGGCCGACCAGCAGCGCCTGTTCCGCTTCGGCAAACGTCAGCGGCTTATCGCGCAGGTTTGCCCAGCCGTGGCGCAGATCGATCGCCTGCCAGGTGTGCGCATGGCTTTCGAGAACGCGCTGCTTAAAACGCGCCAGCGTATCGGCATCCAGTGAGCCTTTTACTGATGGCTTTTCAAGAATTAAATCAACAAGTTGATCGAATGTGACGGCGTCACCCACATCGCTGTTGCTCTGAATAAGCGTGGCCGGGAAACGGTACTGATGATGCTGGGTGGGAGAGAAATAGCGTACCGGAACCCGAAGCGCCTGGGTTTGGGACAGCGGGATATGAATGTTCGGTAACGCATCCGCATCGGTAGCGGGGAGATAGCGCCAGTCCTTCGTTTCGCGCAACAGGGCATTCAAAAAACACTGGGCTGCAACGTCTGTACCGGCAGAGCGGGGCAGAGCACGCATAGATGTACCTCATTCCGTGATTGATAATAATTCTCGTTATGATATTCATTCTGTTTACAGTCGCAACCATTTTTGCAATATTTGTTTTCATAAACTTCATAATTTCCACACATTTATTGACACTATGTTCACATTCTCATGCGCGCTGACTCAGAAACATTGACCGAAAACGTCACCTCAAAAGCCAACTGGCCCCTGGCGCTATGTGCGGGTTTATTAGGTATCGGGCAAAACGGCCTGCTGGTGATGCTCCCGCAGCTGGTGACCCTGACCGGGCTATCGCTCTCGGTCTGGGCCGGGCTGTTGATGTTCGGATCCATGCTCTTTTTACCGGCGTCGCCCTGGTGGGGACGCCAGAGCGAGAGGCGGGGGTGTAAGGCCGTGATGGTGGCCTCGCTGAGCGGCTATCTGGCCAGTTTTGTTGTGATGGCGCTGGTGGTCTGGGCGATGGCGGCCGGGAGGCTGGATACCGTCTGGGGACTGGCGGGGCTGATTCTTTCACGTCTGCTTTACGGACTGACGGTCTCGGGGCTGGTGCCCGCGGCCCAGACGTGGGCGATTCAGCGCGCGGGGCTGGAGAAGAGAATGGCGGCGCTGGCGACGATAAGCTCCGGCCTCAGCTGCGGACGTTTGCTCGGCCCGCCGCTGGCGGCGCTGATGCTCAGCGTCAGCCCGGTGGCGCCGCTCTGGCTGATGGCGATCGCGCCGTTAATCGCGCTGCTGCTGGTGCTTCGCGAAGCCGCAGACCCGCCGCTGCCGCCGGTCGCACACCAGGCGACCCGGCTGCAGGCCTCGATGCTGCCGTTCCTGCTGCTGGCGCTGCTGCTGGCGGCGCTGGTCAGCCTGATGCAGCTTGGCCTGTCACCGCATCTTAGCCCCCTGTTGGAGGGCAACGCCCGGGAGATCAGCCATCATGTTGCGCTTCTGCTGAGCCTGGCCGCGCTGGCCACGCTCGCGGCGCAGTTTCTGGTGGTCCGCCCGCAGCATTTCACTCCGGTGACGTTGCTCTGCATCGCGGCGGTGTTAATGGTCGCAGGGCTTGGGCTGATGACCGTCGCGGGTTTAACGCTGTTCTACGTGGGGATTGTTATCACTTCACTCGGGGCGGCGATGGCCACGCCGGGCTACCAGCTTCTGCTGAACGACAGGCTGACCACAGGGAAAGGCGCGGGCGTCATCGCCACCAGCCACACGTTAGGCTACGGCGTCAGCGCGCTGCTGGTGCCCGTGGTGACGCGTTTTTACGGCGAGCAGTCTTTAACGGTGGCCGCATGGGGAATGGCATTGCTGTTTTTAGCGTTGAGCATAGGGGTACGGTCAACCGAGCGGACCCCTGCTGAAAAACCTTAATGGATCTGGCGGGAGGAATGGCCGCCAGACTCCTCATTTTGCCGCAGACGCTGCAGGGGATCCTGCTGATAAAACTGGCAGAAGCGCTGCCACAGCGCCGGGAAGCGGGGCGCGAAGAGTTCGGGGGCGCTGAAGAAATACTCCGAGAGCACCGCAAAGCACTCGGCCGGGTCGGTTGCCGCATAGGCGTCAATGCTGGCCGCGCTTTCGCCGACCAGGTCTATCTCATCCTGGATATTCTCCATCGCCGCATGCAGGTCGTGCTCCCATCCGGCCACTTCACGAAGCGGGATCAGCGGAACTCCGCTGGCGCGATCGCCGTTGCGGGTATCGAGCTTATGCGCCACTTCATGGATAACCAGATTAAAACCGGACGCATCGAACGAGTCCTGAATGTCGAGCCAGTTGAGGATAATCGGCCCCTGCTGCCAGCTTTGTCCGGACTGCACCACGCGCTGGTTGTGCACCAGCCCGATGTCATCTTCCCACTCGTCATCGACGATAAAGGGGGCCGGATAGATCAGCACTTCGTGGAAGCCATCCAGCCACTCGATACCCAATTCCAGCACCGGCAGACAGAAAAGCAGGGCGATGCGCGCGTTTTTCAGGGGATCGAGTTCGAAACCCTGCAGTGGAACCAGGCGTTTTTGCTGTAAAAAACGATCCGCCAGCTGAACCAGTTTCGCTTGCTCATCCGGCTTAAGATTAGCCAGAACCGGGATCGTCAGCGCGTCATCCCATGGCAGCGCCATATCCCGGCCAGCTTCATTCGTTTTCCAGGGCCACTTTATCATCGCTTTGCTCGCAAACTCGTCACTTGAACAAAAATGGGAAAGTCAGGTTCGGTTAAGATGCCAGAAAATCGCTCACTGCGACAATTCCAGCCTGAATAAACTATCATTCGTACGTAGCGGTGGGTAGCGGTTTACGGGCATCACCTTCATTTTGTGAAGTCTGTCGTAGCCTTCATCCACAGGTTCAGTGAAGAAATCAGTACGGTATTGAAAAGATGAGCGATTTCAAAGGTAACAAGCAGAACCTGCCCAGCCGGGCGTGCGCGCACTGCCAGCGGCCCATGACGTGGCGCAAGAAATGGGCGAAATGCTGGGATGAGGTCAAATACTGTTCCGAGCGCTGTCGCAGGAGCCACCGTTGACCGAACTGCGCCTGATCCTCGGCGATCAGCTTAATCCGCACCACAGCTGGTTTGATGCCTGCAATCCGAACGTCATTTACGTGATGCTGGAGCTGCGGGCAGAAACCGCGTACGTGCTTCATCACGCCCAGAAAGTGATCGCCATTTTTGCCGCCATGCGCGCGTTTGCCTCTGCGTTAAAAGAGAAGGGGCATCGGGTGAGGTATGTCCGGCTTTCTGACGGCTCAAACCGCGGCGCGCTGGAAGACAATCTCAACGCGCTGGTCGCGCATTACGGCGCCGACAGGGTGATATGGCAGGAGCCCGACGAATGGCGCCTGGATACGCAGCTGCAGGCGTGGGCGAAAGCGGCGTCCGTCGAAACGGCCTGCGTCAGCAGCGAGCATTTCTTCACCACCCGTGAACAGGTGAGCGCGTTCTTTTCAGCACGCAAAAGCTGGCGAATGGAGTACTTTTACCGGGAAATGCGTCGTCAGCACGGCGTACTGTTAACCTCAGAAGGCGAGCCGGAAGGGGGAAAATGGAATTTTGATGCTGAAAACCGCAAACGCTGGTCCGGCGAGCCGCCCGCGCCGGAAGACGCGCGTCCCAGCCACGATTATT
Source organism: Enterobacter cloacae complex sp. SHL020 (assembly GCF_049236945.1). Lineage (NCBI taxonomy): Bacteria > Pseudomonadati > Pseudomonadota > Gammaproteobacteria > Enterobacterales > Enterobacteriaceae > Enterobacter > Enterobacter cloacae complex sp. SHL020. The sequence continues at coordinate 244,717 of NZ_JBMKJF010000006.1, read as the reverse complement.
CAGCCTTATGGGCGGAGATCCAACGCTGCGGCGTAAACACCTTCGGCGAACCGCAGGCCGGGAATTTTCGCTGGCCGCTCAACCGTTCGGAAGCCAAAGCAAGGCTGGATGAATTTATCGCTCACGTGCTCCCGCAGTTCGGCGCCTGGCAGGACGCGATGCACGCGGAGGAGCCTTTTCTTTTCCACTCGTTAATTTCATTCGCGCTGAATACCAAAATGCTTAATCCGCGGGAAGTGGTGGCTGCCGCCGAGCAGGCATGGCGTTCGGGCCATGCGCCGCTGCCAGCCGTTGAAGGGTTTATTCGACAAATTCTCGGCTGGCGGGAATACGTGCGCGGGATTTACTGGTCGCAGATGCCGGGCTATCGGGAGCTGAATGCCTTAGACCAGCACGCCCCGCTGCCGGACTGGTTCTGGACCGGCAGGACGCAGATGCGCTGCCTGGCGCATGCCGTTGGACAGTCGCTCACCGAGGCTTACGCCCACCATATCCAGCGCCTGATGGTCATTGGGAACTTTAGCCTGCTCAGCGGCCTGTCGCCGCAGGCGGTTCATGAATGGTATCTGGGGGTCTACATTGATGCCTTTGAATGGGTAGAGCTGCCCAATACCCTCGGGATGAGCCAGTTTGGCGATGGCGGATTGCTGGCCAGTAAGCCCTACGTTTCGAGCGCGTCGTACATTCACAAGATGAGTAATTACTGTCAGGGGTGCCGGTATCAGCACACCCAGCGTACCGGAGAGCTGGCGTGCCCCTTCAATGCCCTTTACTGGGATTTCTTTGCGCGCAACCAGGCGCGTCTGGGTAACAATCCCCGCCTGGGCATCGTCTTTAAACAGCTTGCGGACATGAAGGAAGAGGAGCGGCAGGCCATTGCCGATCGCGCCGGGTATATTCGCCTGCATCTCAACGAGCTCTGACGTATTTCACCACCGCGCCGGTTGCGGTGGGTCAATAAGACGCTATTATTTTTGACTTTGTTGCGTATTCCCTGACAGGACATCCAGACGCCATGCCCGTGAATTTTGACCTTAACGATCTTTATGCTTTCAGAGCGTTAGTGGAATACGGTAACTTCCGTGTCGCTGCTGAATCTATCTGCTTATCCCAGTCGGCGCTGAGCCGCAGGATTGAAAAGCTGGAAGCCGCGCTGGGAAACCGGCTGTTTGACCGTACCACCCGCCGCGTGGCCTTAACGTTATACGGGCAAAACTTTGCTGAACGCTCCGCGCAGCTGCTCGACAACGTTGAGTCAATGCTGGCGGATGTCGATAAGGTCAGCGAAGAGCGGACGGGGCTGATCACGGTTGCCACGGTCCCATCCGCCGCCTGTTACTTTATGCCCGATGTGATCCGTCGCTTTCAGTCTCGCTATCCGCGGGTTCGCATTAAGCTCATCGACAGCAGCGCGGGGAATGTGATTGACGCCGTGGCCAGAAGCCAGGCGGATTTTGGCATCAGCTTCGCAGGAAACCTGCCGTCCGAAATCGAATTTTTCCCGCTGGTGGAGGATGTCTATGTTGCGGCGTGCCGAAAGGATCACCCGCTGGCGCAGAAGAGTCATCTGACGTGGCAGGCCTTTTACCAGCAGGATTATATCTCCCTCGATAAAACGTCAGGTAACCGTAACCTGCTCGATCGGATGCTGGGGGATATCGTTCCCGAACGCCCCAGCGTCTGCGAAACGCGCCACGTTACCACGATGCTCGGCATGGTAGAGGCGGGGATCGGCATTGCTGCCGTTCCCGCCATGTCGATGCCGACGTCAGAGCACACGCTTCTGACGCATCTGCCGCTGGTGGCGCCGGAAGTGAAACGCACCGTGGGGCTTATCCGGCGCCGGGGTCGTATCCAGTCCTACATTGCGGCTGAACTGGAAAAGCAGATCACCGAACAGTATCGCCGGACGTAACGGGGATCATCCCCGTCTTCTCGATGACGGCCCTGGAGGGCGGTGAGGCGAGATAGGTCAGCAGCGCTTTCCCCTCCGCGGGATGTTCTGCGTGACGGGTGACCGCACCCGCGAAGCGCGTGATGTACTGCAGATTATCCGGGATTTTCCCGATAAAGGTGACGCCCTGAACCGGCAGCAGCTCGCTGACCTGCTGGAAACCGACGGCGTATTTTCCTTTCGCCACTTCTGAGGCGACCGGGATACGCTCGACCATTGTCGCTTTACCCGCCACCTCTTTTTCAATCCCCATTTTTTTGAACAACGTCTGGCTGACGTACCTGCCGCTGGCGCTGTCAGAGTAGGCGATGGAGCTGGCCTGCAGCAGCGTGTTACGCAGAGCCGCCTCGCTGCTGATATCAGGAACTTCCGCCCCTTTTTTCACCACCATGCCAACGGGGGAGTCCGCGAGTTCGGTTCGCGAACCCGGCTGGGTCTGGCCGGCTTTTTCGAGCTTCTCCAGCGCATCGCCCACCATAATCACCACGTCGGCTTTCTCGCCGCGCGCCAGTCGGTTTGGGATCGCCTGCGGCGTAGCGCCCATTGAGGGGCCGGGGATGATCACAATTTTATCCCCGGTCCGACGTTCATAGTCCGGGGCCAGCTTTTCCAGGGCGGCCTTGAAGCCGCCTGAAATCATGACCTTCACGTCCTGAGCACAGGCATTCACGCTCAGGAGCGCCAGCACCAGCGCGCTGGCGGTAAAGCGATAAGTGCGTTTCATACTGCCCCCTGTGACTTGACGGTGTTTTGCAGCGATACCGCGCGGCGGCGGTAGAGGTAGAGCGTGGCCAGCAGGGCACACACGGCGGCGAAACTCATCCAGTAGCCAGGCGAGGCTTTGTCACCGGTGTATTCGATCAGCGCGGTGGACATTACCGGGGTAAAGCCGCCAAAGACCGCCGTTGCCAGGCTGTAAGCCAGAGAGAACCCCGCCACGCGCACTTCAGCAGGCATAATCTCCGTCAGGGCCGGGATCATCGCGCCGTTGTACAGGCCGTAAAGGAAGGAGAGCCACAGCAGCACGCTCAGCATCATGGAGAAGCTGGGGGCGCTCGCCAGCAGCGTCAGGGCAGGGTAGCTGGTCGCCAGCGCCAGCAGTGCCATGGCAATCAGCACCGGCTTGCGCCCGAAGCGATCCGACAGCGCGCCGCCCACCGGCAGCCAGATGAAGTTAGAAATCGCCACCAGCAGGGTGACCAGCAGGCTGTCCGAGGCGCTGAGCATCAGCACCTTTTTGCCAAAGGTGGGGGCGTAGACGGTGATCAGGTAGAACGCGGTGGTGGTCATCGCCACCATCAGCATGCCTGCGACCACCACCTGCCAGTTGCCAAGCAGCGTTTTAAAGACCTGGCGCATCTCGAGATGATGGCGGCGCGCGCTGAACTCTTCCGTCTCCTCCAGCTTGCGGCGCAGGAAAAAGATAAACGGCACGATTAAACAGCCGAACAGGAACGGGATGCGCCAGCCCCATTCGCGAATGGCGCTCTCCTCCATCAGGGCATTCAGGGCAAAGCCCATCGCCGCGGCGACCATAATGGCGACCTGCTGGCTGCCGGACTGCCAGCTGGTGTAAAACCCTTTGCGGCCCGGCGTGGCGATTTCAGCCAGATAAACCGAGACGCCTCCAAGCTCCGCACCGGCGGAAAAGCCCTGCAGCAGACGGCCCGTCAGCACCAGCAGCGGCGCCCACAGACCGATGCTTTGATAAGAGGGGATAAGCACGATCAGGAACGTCCCCGCCGCCATGATGGAAAGCGTGACGATTAGCCCCTTTCTGCGCCCCACCTTGTCGATATACGCGCCAAGCACGATGGCGCCTATTGGGCGCATCAAAAAGCCCGCGCCGAAGACGGCGAAGGTCATCATCAGCGACGCAAATTCACTGCTCGCCGGGAAGAACGTGTGGGCGATGTAGGTGGCATAGAAGCCGAACAGAAAGAAATCGAACTGCTCAAGAAAGTTGCCGGACGTCACGCGGAGTATGGCGCCCGCTTTCGAGCGTACGGTTGCAGGTGAGGTTGAGGAAAACATGGTTATCTCCAGTTTATTGTTGACGTTTTACGCGTCTGTTTTTGAAAACTGGATCAGGATGAGGAAATAGATAAGCGCAAATGCCGCATCGGCTGATGCACATTTTGCATGAATAGCCTTCGCGGGATAAATACAATTAATGACAACAATAACTTAACAATTAATTGATTTTTTATTCACCACTTTTTGCTAAGTGGCTGATATCACGGTTTTGTGACATGACGCAGGCGCATGTCTGTCTGCGACTGCCGGGCAGCGTTGCGCCACCCGGCCTGTCTCAACCTAGCGCTGTGAACAACCCGCGCACTGTTTGTTCTGGATCTGCTGGAAGAAATCGTTGCCTTTGTCATCCACCAGGATAAACGCCGGGAAGTTCTCGACTTCAATTTTCCAGATGGCTTCCATTCCCAGCTCCGGATACGCGACGCATTCCAGGCTCTTAATGCTGTTTTGCGCCAATACCGCTGCCGGGCCGCCAATGCTGCCCAGGTAGAAGCCGCCGTGCTTATGGCAGGCGTCCGTCACCTGCTGGCTGCGGTTGCCTTTCGCCAGCATGATCATGCTCGCGCCGTGGGATTGCAGTAAGTCCACATACGAGTCCATACGGCCCGCCGTGGTCGGGCCGAGCGAGCCAGACGCGTAGCCTTCCGGCGTTTTGGCCGGGCCTGCGTAGTAAATCGGATGATCTTTGACGTACTGCGGCAGTTCTTCACCGTTGTCGAGCAGCTCTTTCAGCTTCGCGTGGGCAATATCGCGCGCCACGATGATGGTACCGTTCAGCGACAGGCGGGTAGAAACCGGGTGCGCGGAAAGCTGCGCCAGGATCTCATTCATCGGCTTGTCCAGATTGATGCTCACCACGTCGCCTTCGCCCTGCTGGCGCAGTGATTCAGGAATATACTGGCCCGGGTTGTGTTCCAGCTTCTCAATCCAGATCCCGTCGCGGTTGATTTTCGCTTTGATGTTGCGGTCTGCGGAGCAGGAGACGCCCATGCCGATTGGGCAAGAGGCGCCGTGGCGCGGCAGGCGGATCACGCGGATATCGTGGGCGAAGTATTTACCGCCGAACTGCGCGCCGAGGCCGAGGTTCTGCGCTTCCTGGAGCAGTTCCTGTTCGAGCTGAACGTCGCGGAACGCCTGGCCGTGTTCATTACCTTCCGTCGGCAGCGCGTCGTAGTAGCGCGTGGAAGCCAGCTTCACGGTTTTCAGCGTGGCTTCCGCTGACGTACCGCCAATCACAAATGCGATATGGTAAGGCGGGCAGGCCGCAGTGCCCAGAGTGCGCATCTTCTCAACCAGGTAGTTTTTCAGCTTCGCCGGGGTGATCAGCGCTTTGGTTTCCTGATAGAGGTAGGTTTTGTTGGCAGAACCGCCGCCTTTTGCCATGCACAGGAATTTGTATTCGTCCCCGTCCACGCTGTAGAGATCGATCTGCGCGGGCAGGTTGGTGCCGGTATTCACCTCTTTATACATGTCCAGCGCCGCATTCTGCGAATAGCGCAGGTTGTCTTCAATGTAGGTGTTATACACGCCCTGGCTCAGCGCCGCTTCGTCACCGCCGCCGGTCCAGACGCGCTGGCCTTTTTTACCCATGATGATCGCGGTGCCGGTATCCTGGCAGGTTGGCAGCACGCCTTTTGCGGCAATTTCAGAGTTACGCAGGAACTGCAGGGCAACGTATTTGTCGTTCTGGCTGGCCTCCGGGTCGTTCAGGATCGCGGCAACCTGCTTCTGATGGGAAGGACGCAGCATAAACGCGGCATCGTGGAAGGCCTGCTGCGCCAGCAGGGTCAGGGCTTCCGGCTCCACTTTCAGCACTTCCTGACCGTCGAATTCGGCAACAGAGACGTGCTCTTTGGTCAGCAGGTAATATTCGGTGTCGTCATGGGAAAGAGGGAAGGGGTTCTGATAAAAAAACGGTTTATTCGACATAGTATTGCTCCACAAAAATAAAACCGCCGGAGGAGAAGTCCGGCGGTCAGGAATCAGAACATCATGGACATCCACGGATAACCAATCAGCAGCAGGGCCGCCAGGAAGATGGCACCGAAGATGGTGCCGAGGCGCCAGTAGTCTTTGGTTGGCAGGTAGCCGCTACCGTAGTAAATCGGGCTTGGGCCAGTACCGTACGGGGTGATAATCCCCATCACGCCCAGCGAGGTCACCATCAGCAGAACGAACACTTCCATATTCATGCCCGGAATGGTGGAGGCGATGGTCAGCATCGCCGGCAGCAGCGCCGTGGTGTGCGCGGTGGTGCTGGCAAACAGGTAGTGCAGCAGGTAGAACGCCAGCAGCAGGACGATGGTCGCCACGCCCGGAGAGATACCGCTCATCAACAGGCCGCCTTCTTGACCTAACCAGCTGATAAAGCCGGTGGAGGAGAGACCATCCGCCAGTGCCACCAGGGTGGCGAACCAGACGAAGGTGTTCCATGCGGCCTTGTTACCGGTGATATCGTTCCACTCCAGCACGCCTGTCCACAGCATCAGACCGACGATGAGCAGGGCCGCCATGGCAGGCTCAATCCACGCGGCGGCGAAGATCCACATCAGCAGCGCACAGCACACGAACACCAGCAGCAGAATTTCGTTGCGGGACAGTTTGCCGAGTTTTTCCAGCTCGCGAGTCGCCCACAGCGGCACTTCGTTATTCACTTTGACTTCAGGTGGGTAGAACCAGTAGGCCAGCAGCGGCATGGTCAGAATCAGCAGGATACCCAGCGGCAGGAAGGCGAGGAACCAGGTGCCCCAGGAGATATCAATCCCAACCGTACTTTTCACCAGCGCCAGGGCCAGCAGGTTTGGCGCGAGGGCGGAGAGGAACATTGAGCTGGTGATACAGGCGGCGGTGATCGCCACCCACATCAGGTATGAACCAATCTTACGCGCGCTTGGGTCATTCGGTTTTGAACCGTACAGCGGCGGCAGGTTAGCGATAATCGGGTAGATGGTTCCGCCGCTGCGCGCGGTGTTGGACGGGGTGAACGGTGCCAGCAGCAGGTCAGCAAACGTAATGGCGTAACCGAGCGTCAGGCTGCGACGGCCGAGGTACTTCACCAGAATCAGCGCCAGACGGCGGCCGAAGCGGGTTTTGTCATAGCCTGCGGCGAACATAAAGGCACCGAAAATCAGCCAGACGGTAGAGTTACCAAACCCGCTCACCGCCCATTTAAAGGAGGCGCCCGCCAGTTTGAATTTCGGGTCAGCCAGCTGATCGGGGCTGAACAGCACCCACTGGCTGCACAGGGCGATGGCGACCACGCCGGTCAGGCCGATCACCGCACCCGGCAGCGGTTCGAAGATCAGACCGACGATCACGCCGACAAAGATGGCGAAGTAGTGCCATGCGTAAGGCGGCAAGCCTTCAGGAACGGGAACAAACAGCAGCAGTACGGCGACAATGACGGGTAGCGCCATCATCAGCAATCGTTTTGCGTTTCCATTTGATGCCTGGTTCGCCACAGGGGGCGTTACAGCAGTTTTTGTATTCATAGTTTCACGTCTTAAGTTGTCAAAAATTCGGTCGCACTGAAAAAACACTTTCTTAAGTTTCTTTGCTTTTTTTAGTTATTAAAGGTGCTTTCGTGTTTTTTCAGTAATAGCGATTTAACGCGTTTTCGTGTGCGCTAAATTAAAAAATGATGATGTTTTTATATTGCGCCTTTGAATGCCATAACTATTGATCGCGATCAAAAAAATAGAATTGCAGCGTTATTTTTATGCTTTTATTAATAACCACTCTGGCGTATGTGGTTATTGCGTGTTTTTCGCGTATTTTTTATCATTTCTTTAACAGGTTAGATTTTGGTGTGTTCGTAGTTAGTTGTTTTTATTGATTTTGAGATCGCTTTGGTGAATTGGTTTTACCATTAATCATTTAACGAATTTTAAATTATTGTGAATGGCTGAATTACAATCGCTAACACCAATGTGTTATTTGTGTTATCGAGGGGATTAAATAGTTTTTTAACTAACGTAATAACTTTAGAAACTAAAAAAATCATTATATTAATATCATGACATCGGCAAATAACGACGAAATAAAAAATCAATCCGATAACGAATTCTTAATTTTTAAAAGTTTGGAGTTTCTATTATGAGCACTAACGAACGCATTCTTAGCCCCTTCACATTACCGAATGGTACTGAACTGAAAAACCGTTTGTTAATGGCCCCTATGACAACCTGTACCGGCTATTTTGACGGCACCGTCACCAGCGAGCTGGTGGAGTACTATCGGGCCCGTTCCGGCAGCATTGGCACCATCATTGTGGAGTGTTGTTTCGTCGACGATCTCGGTCTCGCCTTCCCGGGTGCCATCGGTATTGATAATGATGAGAAAATTGCCGGGCTGGCGAAAATCGCGGAGGCCATCAAATCCAAAGGTTCTAAGGCGCTGCTGCAGATCTACCACGGCGGCCGCATGGTCGACCCAAAACTGATTGGTGGCCGTACCCCGGTTGGCCCGAGCGCCGTAGCCGCGCCGCGTGAAGGTGCCGCAACGCCGGTTGCTCTGACCGCTGAAGAAGTGGAAGGCATGATCGGCAAGTTTGGTGAGGCGGTGCGCCGAGCCATCCAGGCCGGTTTCGACGGCGTGGAAATCCACGGGGCGAACACCTATCTGATTCAGCAGTTCTACTCCCCGAATTCAAACCAGCGCGACGACGAGTGGGGCGGCAGTCGCGATAACCGCGCGAAGTTCCCGCTGGCCGTGCTGGACATTACCCACAAAATGGTGCGCCAGTACGCGGACGACGCGTTTATTATTGGCTACCGCTTCTCCCCTGAAGAGATGGAAGTCCCGGGCATCCGCTTTGACGACACCATGTACCTGCTGGAAAAACTGGCGGCGCGCGGCGTGGACTATCTGCACTTCTCCGTCGGCGCGACCCTGCGTCCTTCTATTGTCGACACCCAGGATCCCACCCCGCTTATCGAAAAATACTGCGCGATGCGTTCTGAAACGCTGGCGCAGGTTCCGGTCATGGGCGTGGGCGGCGTGGTGAATGCTTCAGACGTGAATGAAGCGCTGGACCACGGTTACGACCTGATTGCCGTGGGTCGTGCGACCATTGCGTACCCTGACTGGACCGACCGCATTGCAGCGGGCGAAAGCCTTGAGCTGTTTATGGACAGCACCCAGCGCGAGGCGCTGAACATTCCTGAACCGCTGTGGCGCTTCTCGCTGGTAGAAGCGATGATCCGCGACATGAGCATGGGCGAATCCAAATTCAAACCGGGTACCTTTGCTGAGAAAGTGCAGGATGACGCTAACGAGCTGGTGATCAACGTCAGCCTGGAGACCGACCGCATTGCGGACATCGAGCTGGCCTCCGGCCCGAGCGAAGACGTTGAGTTTGTGACCAGCTTTGAAGAGATCCGTACCCGCATTCTGGATGCCAACACCCCGCACGTGGATGCCATCACCGGCGCAACCAGCCAGAGCGAGGCGGTGAAGAAAGCGGTCTCGAAAGCGATGCTGAAATCCAGCAAAGCGCTGGCCGCGGAAGAGGGCGTTGACCCGAACGAAACCCGCAGCGTGGACGTGGTCGTGGTCGGCAGCGGCGGCGCCGGTCTGGCGGCGGCGATCCAGGCGCACGACGAAGGCGCGAGCGTGCTGATTGTCGAGAAAATGCCGACCATCGGCGGGAACACCATTAAAGCCTCCGCCGGTATGAACGCCGCCGAAACCCGTTTCCAGCGCGTGAAGGGCATTCAGGACAGCAAAGAGCTGTTCTATCAGGAAAGCCTGAAAGGCGGCGGCAACAAGAACAACCCGGAACTGCTGCGCCGCTTCGTCGAGAACGCGCCGCAGGCAATTGAGTGGCTGGCCACGCGCGGCATCATGCTGAACGACATCACCACCACCGGCGGGATGAGCATCGACCGTACTCACCGTCCAAAAGACGGTTCAGCGGTGGGCGGCTATCTCATCAGCGGCCTGGTGCGTAACGTCAACAAACGCAACATCGAGGTGATGCTGGATACCTCCGTCAGCGACATCATCTTCGAGAACGGCGAAGTGACCGGCGTACGTCTGACCACTGAAGAGAACGAAACCGTCACCGTGGCAACCAAAAGCGTGATTGTTGCCACCGGCGGCTTCAGCGCCAACAGCCAGATGGTGGTGAAATACCGTCCGGATCTGGAAGGGTTCGTCACCACCAACCACAAAGGGGCAACCGGCGGCGGTATCGCGCTGCTGGAGCGCATCGGGGCGGGTACCGTGGATATGGGCGAAATTCAAATTCACCCAACCGTTGAGCAGAACACCTCGTACCTGATTTCCGAATCCATTCGCGGCGGCGGGGCGATTCTGGTCAATCAGAAAGGGGAGCGCTTCTATAACGAAATGTCGACCCGAGATAAGGTCTCGGCGTCAATCATCGCGCTGCCGGAGAAATACGCATACATCGTTTTTGACGAGCACGTACGTGCCAAAAACAAAGCCGCGGATGAGTACATCGCCAAAGGTTTCGTGACCAGCGCCAGCTCGCCAAAAGCTCTGGCGGAAGCGCTCGGTATGGATCACCACGCTTTCCTGGCGACCCTGGAACGCTACAACGGTTTCGTTGAGAAACAGTACGATGACGATTTTGGTCGTACCACCGCGCTGCGCGCGCCAATCAACGAAGGGCCGTTCTACGCCATTCAGATTGCGCCGGGCGTGCACCACACCATGGGCGGCGTGACCATCAACACCGAAACCTGCGTGCTGGACAGCAACCACAACGTGCTGCCAGGCGCGTTTGCGGCCGGTGAAGTGGTCGGCGGGATCCACGGCGGTAACCGTATCGGCGGTAACGCAGTGGCAGATATCATTATTTTTGGTACGCTTGCAGGACATCAGGCGGCTATGCGTTCGAAAAAGCAGTAAGACCCCTGTGTTGTAGGCCGGATACGCCCAGCGCTATCCGGCATTTTCCCCGGCGGCGCGGTGCCTGCCGGGGCTACATCTGAGGACTCATGCTATGCCTGATAGCCATCGCGTTTACAGCTACTCCGCCGTCCTGATGGGCTCACCCATTCTCCTGAAACTCTTCTCCCACGATGAAGCCCTCGCGTCCCGCGTGTTTCGCCTGATCAAACAGTATGAAGATCTGCTTACCGTCAACCGCGCGCACTCGCAGGTGATGGACATCAACCATGCAGCTGGCCAGCATCCGGTTACCGTCAGCCGGCCGGTGTTTGATCTGATCCGCTGTGCAAAAGCGGCAAGTTTGCTCAAGGACAGCGCCTTTAATCTGGCGATAGGTCCGCTGGTGAAGCGCTGGAAAATTGGCTTTCAGGGGGACAGCGTTCCGCCTGCCGATGAAATCGCGTCGCTGCTGGCGATAACCCGTCCTGAAGATGTCCTCCTTGATGAGGCCAGCAGCAGCGTGTTTCTGACCAGAGCGGGGATGGAGATCGATCTGGGGGCCATTGCCAAAGGCTATATCGCCGACAGGGTGCGTGATTACCTGCATAAAGAGGGCGCTGAGCTGGGGCTGATCAACCTCGGTGGAAACATTCAGACGTTAGGCTCACCGGAAGGGGGCTGGAGCGTGGGGCTGAAAAAACCGTTCGCCGGTGATGCGCTGATCGGCACGATGACCGTAGAGAACCTCTCCGTCGTGACGTCGGGAACCTACGAGCGCTACTTTGAGCAAAACGGCAGGCGTTATCACCATATTCTCGATCCGCGCACCGGGTATCCGCTGGACAACGAGCTGGACAGCGTGACCATCATTTCAAAAGATTCCATCGACGGCGATATCTGGACCACGCTGATGTACGGCATGGGGGTAGAGAAGGGCTGTGCCGCCCTGCGCGCGCGCCCCGATATTGAAGCGATTTTTGTGACCAAAACAAAAGAAGTGGTGATCTCATCAATGCACCACTTCCGCTTTACCCTGCTGGATAACGACTACCGCGTTACTGACAGTATTGCTTGAGCAAGCCGGTCTGCTCCGGCTGGAGACGGTAGCGATACACCGGACGCCCGGTGGCGCCGTAGTGAATGCTGGTGAACAGAATGTTGATTTGCGCGAGCCAAATCAGGTATTTGCGACAGGACACGCGGGAAATATTGACGGCGTTTGCCAGGTCATCGGTAGAAAACTCCGTCTCCGGGTGAGCGTCAATCCACTGGCAAATCGTGCGCAGCGTTTGCGGCGTTAACCCCTTCGGCAGCTTTTTACTGTCCGCCAGCTCCGGTGCCCCGCCGTGGATCAGCCGGTCGACGTCGGCCTGTTCATAATACTGGTGCGAACCCATCAGGCTATGCTTTGCCTTCCAGCCGTTAAGCGCCTCTTCAAAGCGCGGGAACTGGAACGGCTTGATCAGATAATCCACCACGCCGTAGTGAATGGAAGTCTGGATCGTGGCGGCGTCGGCAGCCGACGAGATCATAATCACATCGATTGGGCGACCGGATGCGCGAATAACGGGCAGCAGATCCAGCCCGTTATCCTGCTGCATATAGACATCCAGCAGCACCAGATCGACAGGCTGGCTGGGGTTATTAATGATGGCCTCGGCCTGGTTTAGCGTGGAGGCGACGCCGCAGCAGCTAAAACCTTCAACACGGTTGACATACAGACGGTTGAGGTCGGCTACCATGGCGTCATCATCGACAATTAATACATTTATCACGCGATATTCCTCTCGCTATCCCAGGGGATGTGAACAAAAAATTGGGTAAATACGCCTGGCTCAGACTCGACGGTGATATCGCCGCCGAGGTTCTGGATTTGCTGGCGAGCAAGGAACAGCCCAACGCCGCGGTTTTCACCTTTTGTTGAGAAGCCCTTTGTAAAAATAGCCTCCAGCTGAGCGGGATCAATGCCGGGGCCATCGTCGCTGACTTCGCAGCTGAGCCAGCCGTTCTGATAATGCAGCAGCAGGCCGATCTCACCTTCCTGCTGTCCTTCCATCGCGTCAAGCGCGTTTTCAATGAGGTTACCCAGCACGGTGATCAGCACCGCGACCTGCTCTTCGCTCGCGCTATCCGGTATCTGGCATTCATCCGCCAGCGTCAGGGTGACGCCCGCTTCTTTCGCCCGATTGATTTTACCCAGCAGGAACCCGGCGATAACCGGGGATTTTACCTTGCTCTGTATCGTACCGATATCCGTCTGGTAATTATGTGCCGTCTGGATGATGTACTCTTCCAGCTTGTCGTAGCGCTTCATGTGCAGCAGGCCCAGGATCACATGCAGTTTATTCATAAACTCGTGCGTATGGCTGCGCAGGGCGTCGACGTAATTAACCATGCCATCAATACGCTGCATCAGCTGGCTGATTTCCGTTTTATCACGGAAGGTGGTAATGGCGCCGATCACCCGATCCTGACTTTTAACGGGAACCATGTTGCACAGCAATAGACGCCCGTTACAGCTGATCTCCTGATCCTGACGCGCGACGCCCGTCTTTGAAACTTCGCGCAGGCTGGCCAGCAGGGGCGCGCTGGCGTTTTCGGTCTGCTTGCCGGAGGGGAGAAGCAATATTTCTCTGGCGGTCTGGTTGATCATCGTCACGCGCCCGTGAATATCGACGGCCAGCACCCCCTCGCGAAGCGACTGCAGCATTGCCTGACGCTGTTCGAACAAGGCGGAAATTTCGTAAGGTTCGAGCCCGAACAGGATGCGTTTCAGTACCCGCACCAGACCCCAAATCGCCATCGAGCTCATAAAAATACTGAACAAAATGGTCCAGACGGCGTTTAGCCGCCCGCGGGCAATCTGATCTTCCACTTTTTTGAGGGAGATACCGACCACCACCACGCCGATCTGGTCGTGCTGGCTGTCGTAAACGGGAGTGAAGACGCGAAGCGCTTCCGCGAGGGCGCCACGGTTTACGGAGACATTCTCTTTACCTTCCAGCGCAGGCTCCAGGTCGTTGCCAATAAAGTGCAGGCCGATGAGGGCTTCGTTCGGGTGCGAGTAGCGAATCCCCCGCATGTCGGTCACCACGGTGAGCAGCAGATCGTTGCGTTGGGTGACGGCTTTGGCGATGGGCTGAATGATATCCGCCTGCGGTGGCTGCATCAGGCCACGCTGGATCTCCGGGCTGTTGGCCAGCGTTCTGGCGATACCCAGAGCCGTATCTTTAACATCATCGCGGGTCGCCCGGGTGATTTGCACGGAGTAGAGCGCAAAAACCACCAGCAGCACAGAGGCAATAATCGCGCACACCATCAGCGTGACCAGGGTGTTCAGCTTCATGGGGCGCTTGCGCGTCGTAAGGAAAGGCTGCAAATCGCTCATCAACACTCCGCGATGATTAAGAAAGGGGTAATTATCGCCGATGACGCGCTTTTCTTAAAGCCATGTAAAGGCGTGGATTTGGTCCTCTTTTCGTGACCCTCCTCGCAGGTCATCTATATAAAACACTTTATAGTGTGTGGGTACTCATAATAAGGAGGCTGTTTATGAGCGTTATGCTTACCGGTTCGGTCAAGGAAAGACGGCACGCCAGCACGATGAATATTGATAGATTGTCCACGCTGGACATGCTGAAAGTCATTCACCAGGATGATGCACTCATTTCTGCTGCTATTACCCCCTGTTTAGATACTATTGCCCGCGTGGTCGACAACGCCGCCGCGACGCTCAGCCACGGCGGTCGCCTGATCGTTGTTGGCGCGGGGCCGTCAGGGCGTGTAGCGCAACAGGTTGCCGATGAATATGCGCCGGGTAAAACCCCTGTGATGGCCGTTACGGCACAAGAAGGGGAAGGGAGCTACGAGCGCGGCGTTGCCGATCTGCAGGCCATCAAGTTTGGTGAATACGATATGATGCTGGCCGTGACCGTCAGCGGAAAAACGCCGTGGGTCTGGGGGGCAATGCGCCATGCGTGGTCGCTGGGTTCACCGGTCGCCATTATTACCGGTGATGCGCACAGTGAAGCCGCGCAGCTGGCAAGCATGGTTATCGCTCCGGAGCTGGGGGCCGACGTCGTCGCAGGCTATATCAACACTAAAGCGGGGATCGCGCAAAAAATGATCCTCTCGATGATTGCCACCGGGCTGGCCGTCCGAACCGGACGGGTTTACAGCAACCTGCGCGTGGATCTTGAGGCAAGCACGACCAAATGGACTGAACGGCAAATCGCCATTGTGATGGAAGCGGGGGGATGCAGCCGGACGGAGGCAAAAACCGCGCTGGCGAGCTGTAACCATAACTGTAAAACGGCGGTATTGATGGTGCTGACAGGGCTGGATGCGTGGAAGGCCCATGAGCTGCTGGCGCAGAATAACGGTTTTATCCGCGTGGCGCTGCAGGAAGCACCGTAGTAGAGATAGTGAAGAAATAAAAAAGGCCGCAATTGCGGCCTTTGGTATTTTGGGGAATTAGAACTGGTAGGTCATGCCTACGCCAACGATGTCATCAGTTGAGATGCCATTGGCCTCGTAGAAGCTTTCATCGTTGTCCAGCAGGTTGATTTTATAATCAACGTAAGTCGAGAAGTTTTTGTTGAAGCTGTAGGTCATACCGACATCTACATAGTTCACCAGATCCTGATCAACATAGTCGTAAGTATTACCTGGGTTGTAATCATTGCCGCCAATGTCTTTACCTTTGGAGTAAACCCATGCCAGAGACGGGCGCAGGCCAAAGTCGAACTGGTACTGTGCGACGGCTTCAAAGTTCTGAGTCTGGTTGGCGATACCAAAATTACCATATGGCGTCATGTTGCGGGTTTCTGCATACATCATGGCCAGGTAAACACCCTGCGCATCATATTTTGCGCCAATGGTCCAGGCTTCAGCGCGTTCGCCACCTGCATATGGGCTGTAGCGGTTGTAGTTACCTGCACCGTATGCAACCTGTTTGTTCGTGCGGTCGGAAGATGAATATGCCGCACCCAGGCTCAGACCGAAGTCAAAATCATAGGTGGTAGACATGCCGAAGCCGTCGCCGTTCTGGAAACGAACATCATCATGGCCGTTTTTCGTGCCTTCCTGATCTTCTGTTGCATCCTGGCCTTCATTCGCACCCTGATACTGCAGCGCGAAATTCAGACCCTCAGCCAGACCGAAGAAATCCTGGTTACGATAGGTTGCCAGACCGTTAGCACGACCATTCATAAAGTTATCGGTCCAGGTGTAAGAGTCACCGCCAAATACAGGCAGCATATCGGTCCAGGCTTCAACGTCGTACACGACGCCGTAATTACGGCCATAATCAAATGAACCGTATTCGCCATATTTCAGACCAGCATATGCCAGGCGGTTAAATGATTTGTCACCCGCGCCTTCGGTATCGTTAGCGAAGGTTTTGTATTCCCACTGACCGTAGCCGATCAGGTCGTTAGCGATCTGGGTTTCGCCTTTGAAACCAATCTGTACATAGGTTTCGTCGCCGTCGTCGCCAGCGTTGTCAGAGAAGGTGTGACGCGCATCGACTTTGCCGTACAGATCAACTTTGTTGCCGTTTTTGTTGTACATTTCAGCCGCATTGGCTGCGCCTGCCATTAATAAAGCGGGTACCACAATTGCCAGAACTTTTCTTTTCATTATATATTCCCTTCAAGTATAATTTATATGAATATATGTAATCACCCTCCGCAATTACAGGCTTGATACTATTCCAGGAGATGTTATTTAGTTTCAAAAATAAATGTAATTAAACCCTATGAAATATTGCCAAATATTTCTAGTAATCTCTTTATTTTTCTGGTGAATTAATTCATTGAATTTATACGGTGTAATTATTATTAAGTATTTCGTGGTTCTATTTTTAGATTGATTTAATTCGGCTATGTTATAATTGATTCTCTTTTAAACAACAGGATATGACGATGGAACTTGCCCGGTGGCAGCAGCGATTTGAGCGCTGGCTTGAGGAAAACCACAGCACCGACGATACCGCACATGATATTTCGCATTTTCGTCGGGTCTGGATGACGGCGCAAAAAATTATGGCTGACCAGGCGGTGGAGCCGCTGGTGATCCTGACCGCATGCTATTTCCACGATATTGTCAGCCTGCCGAAAAACCATCCCGAACGCAGCCAGTCGTCACGGCTCGCCGCACTTAAAACGTGTGACATTCTGCGCCGCGACTTCCCGGACTTTCCACCAGAGCATATCGCCGCCGTCGCGCACGCGATTGAGGCGCACAGCTTCAGCGCCGGGATTGCGCCGCAGAGCATGGAAGCCAAAATCGTGCAGGACGCAGACCGGCTGGAAGCGTTAGGCGCTATCGGCCTGGCGCGGGTTTTTGCCGTCTCGGGCGCGCTGGGCGTGCCGCTTTTTGATGCAGACGATCCCTTTGCCGATGCGCGTATCCTTGACGACCGTGCGTTTGCCCTCGACCATTTTCAGACCAAGCTGCTGCGATTGCCTGATACAATGCAAACGGAAATGGGCCGCGAGCTGGCTCGCCACAATGCCGATTTCCTGATCCAGTTTATGGCGAAACTCAGTGCCGAATTACACGGCGACTGCATCGGGCTGGATAGCCAGGTGTTGAGCCGCTTCCGTCGCAGTTTGCGCAACTGAACTGTGGTAATCTGTTCCCAGTCTTTACTCTCCGGTTAAAAGAATGCAGGAAAATCGATCAGTGACAGAGCCCGCGCCCGAGCAGGCTGAGAAATCAACGGCAACGGTGCAGGCGTTGCTGCGCCAGCTGTTGGATATCTATGATGCTAAAACGCTGGCCAATCTGCTGGTGGCGCACGGCGAGAGCCACTGGAGCCCGGCGATCCTTAAGCGTCTTCTGACCAGCGAACGCGCAGGGCGTCGCCTGAGCGAAGGCGAGTTTCGTTATCTGCAAAACCTGCTTCCGCGTCCTCCTGCCGCGCATCCGAACTATGCCTTCCGCTTTATCGATCTGTTTGCCGGTATCGGCGGTATCCGACACGGTTTTGAAGCTATTGGCGGACAGTGCGTGTTTACCAGCGAGTGGAACAAACATGCCGTCCGAACCTACAAGGCTAACTGGTACTGCGATCCGAACGAGCACCATTTCAACGCGGACATCCGCGATGTCACTCTGAGCCATAAAAGCGGCGTGAGCGATGAACACGCCGCCGAGCACATTCGACAGACGATCCCGGCGCATGACGTGCTGCTGGCCGGCTTCCCGTGTCAGCCCTTCTCGCTGGCCGGTGTCTCCAAAAAGAATGCCCTCGGACGCGCCCACGGTTTTGCCTGCGATACTCAGGGAACGCTGTTTTTTGATGTGGCGCGCATCATTGACGCCTGCCGCCCGGCCATCTTTGTGCTGGAAAACGTCAAAAATCTTAAGAGCCACGACGGCGGAAAAACCTTCCGCATTATCATGCAGACCCTGGACGAGCTGGGGTATGACGTGGCTGATTCACAGGATATGGGCGCGGACGATCCCAAAATCATTGATGGAAAACATTTCCTGCCCCAGCATCGCGAACGTATCGTGATGGTGGGGTTCCGCCGCGATCTCAATCTCAAGGGGGATTTTACCCTTCGGGATATCCCGTCTCTGTATCCCGAGCGGCGTCCTACCGTTGCCGACCTGCTGGAACCTGTCGTTGACGCGAAATTTATTCTCACCCCGGTGCTGTGGAAATACCTCTATCGCTATGCCAAGAAACATCAGGCGAAGGGCAACGGCTTCGGTTTTGGGATGGTAAACCCCAACGATCCGCACAGCGTGACCCGTACGTTGTCTGCTCGCTACTATAAGGATGGGGCAGAGATCCTGATCGACAGAGGCTGGGACAAGGCGCTGGGTGAACAAGATTTCGACGATCCGCACAACCAGCGTCACCGTCCGCGACGCTTAACGCCGCGGGAATGCGCCCGGTTGATGGGATTTGAGACCCCGCAGGGTTACCGCTTCCGCATTCCGGTTTCGGATACTCAGGCGTACCGCCAGTTTGGTAACTCGGTGGTGGTTCCCGCGTTCGCGGCCGTGGCAAAACTGCTGGCCTCGCGCATCAGACAGGCGGTGGCGCTCCGTCAGGGTGAGGCCGTCAATGACGGATGTTCACGATAAGGCCACGCGCAGCAAAAATATGCGTGCCATCGGCACGCGTGACACCGCCATCGAAAAGCGCCTGGCCGGGCTGCTGACGCAGGCGGGGTTTGATTTCCGCGTGCAGGATCCCGCGCTTGCGGGGCGTCCCGATTTCGTCATCGACGCCTGGCAGTGCATCATCTTTACCCACGGCTGTTTCTGGCATCACCACGACTGCTATCTGTTTAAAGTCCCCGCGACGCGCACCGATTTCTGGCTGGATAAAATTGGCAAGAACGTCGAGCGTGACAGCCGGGATCTCACCGCACTGATTGCGCAGGGCTGGCGGGTACTGATCGTCTGGGAGTGTGCGCTGAGAGGCAGATTAAAGCTGAATGATACCGATCTGAGCGAACGGCTGGAAGAGTGGATCTGCAGCGGCGGTCAGACCGCGCAGATCGACACACAGGGTATTCACCTGCTTAAGGTTTCTCCACCTCGCAAGGCGTGACCACCGGTTTTGCGGGCAGTAAATATTTGCCCAGTGTGACCAGCACGACGGCAAACACGATGATCCCAAGAGCAATCCATTCCACAGGTGAGAGGGTTTCTCCCCCCAGTCCTGTTCCGAGCAGCACGGCCACGACCGGGTTGACGTAGGCATAGCTGGTTGCGACGGCCGGGGAGACGTTGCGGATCAGGAACATATAGGCGTTAATGGCGATGATAGAACCAAACAGCGCCAGGTAGCCTACCGCCAGAAAGCCCGACAGCGGCGGCAGGGTCGTCAGCTTTTCTCCCGTCAGCGTGGAGGCGAGCAGCAGTACAATCCCTGCGGCGAGCATCTCAATCGCGCCCGCCATCATGCCGGTCGGCAGTTCGATACGCGAACCGTAGACGGAGCCAAACGCCCAGCTCATCGAGCCAATCAGAATGATGATTGCGCCCCACGGATTCCCGCTCAGGTTACCGCCGCTGTTCAGCAGAATGATGCCGGCAAGGCCAATACCAATCCCCAGCCATTCCAGCTTGCGGGTGCGGATACCAAAAAGGCGGCTAAAGCAGAGGGTAAACAGCGGTACGGTGGCAACGACCACGGCGGCGATCCCGGACGGTACGTTCTGGTGCTCGGCAATCGTTACAAACCCATTTCCCACCGCCAGCAGCAGCAGGCCGATCAGGGCGGCATTCAGCATCGGGCGCAGCGGGGGAAGCTTATGCCCGCGCAGGAGCAGGAAAGCCAGCAGCAGGATGCCCGCCGAGAGGAAGCGAATGCCCGCCATCATTAGCGGCGGCCAGCTCTCCACGCCGATGCGAATAACAAAGTAGGTTGAACCCCAGATGATGTACAGCGAAAAGAGTGCTCCGATGAGCGGTAGCAATTGCCGGAAACGCATAATCCCTCACGACGAAATAAAAAGGTCGCTGATAGTAAACGCGAAAACTATCGCGCTGGCGAGTCCTTTAATTGTGTGGCAGATGTGAATTTTTTGTTGACGCGAGGTGGGTGTTTCCGGGTTTGCGCTTTTGCTCCATACTATTCACTTAATTACCAAAAAATGAAGGATTACGATTTTGGCAGGAAGTAGCTTATTAACATTGCTGGATGATATTGCGACCTTACTGGACGACATTTCAGTGATGGGGAAACTGGCGGCGAAAAAAACCGCAGGCGTGCTGGGCGATGATTTATCGCTTAACGCCCAGCAGGTGAGTGGGGTGAGGGCTAACCGTGAACTGCCGGTGGTGTGGGGCGTGGCGAAAGGCTCCTTCCTGAACAAGGTGATTCTGGTGCCGCTGGCGCTGCTGATCAGCGCGTTTATTCCCTGGGCCATCACGCCGCTGCTGATGATTGGCGGGGCGTTTCTCTGCTTCGAGGGCGTGGAGAAGGTGCTGCACTCCTTTAGCGCGCGCAAGCAGAGCGATACGCCGGAGGTGCGCCAGCAGCGTCTTGAAGCGCTGGCCGCGCAGGATCCGAAAACCTTCGAGCGCGATAAGGTCAAAGGCGCCATTCGGACAGACTTTATCCTGTCCGCGGAAATTGTCGCCATTACGCTGGGCATCGTGTCTGACGCGCCGCTCCTGAATCAGGTCCTGATCCTCTCCGGCATCGCGATTCTGGTCACGGTCGGCGTGTACGGCCTGGTGGGACTGATCGTCAAGCTGGACGATATTGGCTACTGGCTGGAAGAGAAAACGAGCGCGGTGGCAAGAGGCATCGGCAAAAGCCTGCTGGTGCTGGCCCCGTGGCTGATGAAGAGTTTGTCGGTGGTAGGCACGCTGGCGATGTTTCTCGTTGGCGGCGGGATCGTGGTTCACGGTATCGCGCCGCTGCACCATGCTATCGAACATTTCTCCTCGGCGCAGGGGGCTCTTGTTGCCGCAATTCTGCCCACGCTGCTGAATCTGGTGCTGGGCTTTATCATTGGCGCTATCGTGGTTGCGGCGGTGAAGCTGGTTGAAAAAATACGCGGCACGTCGCACTAATTGTTACCCGCTGTGGGATGCAAAAAGACCATTCCTCGTCTAAATTGAAACAGTTTCACCCTGATACAGGAGGCAGGTATGGTCTTTTTGGTCAGTGATGAAGTTAAGCCTAAGAAGGGCGGCCCACGTATGATTGTGACCGGCTATTCCAGCGGAATGGTGGAATGTCGGTGGCACGATGGCTATGGCATCAAGCGGGAAGCATTTCGTGAAGATGAGCTTCAGCCGGGGGACGGGCAGCACCAGCGGGACAAGGCTTAATCACATAACGCCCGGCTTTGCCGGGCGTTTTTATCTCAAGTACCGGGTGAAAGCAGCGATCAGGGAGTGTGTGTGCAGCGCGATACCTTTGTTGTAAGACAATCTTTTTTGCAGTGGCTGCATAAGCGTAGCAATCCGGGGTTGATTGTTAATCTCTGTTTTCTGGTGGTTCTGGTATTTTCCACTCTACTGACCTGGCGTGAAGTGGTGGTACTGGAAGAGGCCTACATCTCCAGCCAGCGCAATCATCTGGATACGGTGGCCAGTTCTCTGGACCGGCAACTGCAGAACAGCGTGGACAGGATGCTGTTTTTCCGTCAGGGCATGCATGATGCGATCGAGACGCCGCTGGCCTTTGAAGTCTTACAGGATGCGGTATCACGCTTTAATACCGTCCGCATGCTTCCAACCTGGCAGATTGCCGTTGATAAAAAGCGCACGCTTCCCATAAACGGGGTCTCGGATGTGTTCGTGGATAAAACCACGCTTCTGAATCGGGACGCTGAGCGCATCAGTCATGAAATTTCTGCCGCGCTCGAAGTGGGGTATCTTCTCAGGCTGGCGTCGTCGAGAGCACAAACGGAAGAGCGGGTGATCTACGTCTCTCGTGCCGGTTTTTTCCTTTCCACGGATACGCCGGACCAGGCGGGGGATATTACCTCCCGCTATTACCATCTGGTCACGCAGCCCTGGTTTACCCAGCAGTCAGAGCGGAACAATCGCGCTCGCGCGGTGCGCTGGTTTATCTCTACCCCGTCATCCTGGACCAATGATGAACGTACGATCACCGCCAGCGTTCCCATCTATTTCGATCGTTACTGGTATGGCGTCGTGGCGATGGATTTTACGCTTAGCACGATGCAGCGCCTGCTGGCCGATGCGACGGAAGACCGAACGGAAGGGGAGTATCAGCTGTACGATACCCGGCTCAATATGATTGCCACCTCTGCCCGTACGGGAAACGTGGTTAACCATTTTGACGAACGCGAAACGGCGCAGATTGCGCAGGCTATAGAGCACGCTACTGGCGGCGGGATCCGCCTCGGAAGCCGTTTTGTCAGCTGGGAACGTCTCGATCACTTCGACGGCGTCGTCCTGCGGATCCATACCCTGCACGAAGGGGTACAGGACGACTTCGGCAGCATCAGCATCGTGCTGGCGCTGCTGTGGGCGCTCTTTACCGCCATGCTATTGATCTCGTGGCTGGTGATCCGCCGCATGGTGAGTAACATGTACACGCTTCAGCACTCGCTCCAGTGGCAGGCCTGGCATGATCCGCTTACGCGGCTGAATAATCGCGGCGCGCTGTTCGACCGGGCAAAATTGCTGGCGGAAACCTGTCGGCAGCAGTCGCTGCCGTTCTCTGTGATTCAGATCGATCTCGACTGCTTTAAAAACATCAACGACCGCTTCGGCCATCAGGCCGGGGATAAAGTGCTCTCCCACACGGCAGGACTGATTGCCAGCGCGCTACGCAAGAATGATGTGGCAGGGCGCGTAGGCGGGGAAGAGTTTTGCGTCGTCCTGCCGGGGATCGGTCTGGAGGAGGCGAGAAGCGTCGCGGAGCGTATACGTTGCCGGATCAACAGTAAGGAGATCCTGGTGAAGAAGAGCACGACCCTGCGCGTCAGCGCGTCGCTGGGGGTCAGCAGCGCGGATGAAGCGGGTAACTACGAGTTTGAACAGCTACAGTCCGTGGCGGACGCCCGGCTGTATCAGGCCAAACAGAGCGGGCGTAACCGTGTCGTCTGGCGGGATCAGGACAGGAAGTGATCCAGCCCCTCCTGCCAGCCCGCCGGGCCGGGCTGCCGGGTGTGATAAACCCGGGCGGGGTTATCGTCCCGTAGCGTGATGCCCTGGCGGTTAATGCCCTTAATCACTACCGCGAAGTCAACGCTGTCGAGCAGCGGCGCATCATTGGGACCGTCGCCGAGCCCCAGCGTGGTGGGTTCAATCTCTTCCTGCTCGCGGTATTGCTCAATCAGCCAGTTCACCGCAACGTCTTTGCCGCAGCGGGAGTCCAGAACATGCCAGAAACGCGCCCCCTGCAGGCATTTCAGGCCGACACTCGCCAGCTCTTCTTCAAACTGAACCATTTTCTCGTCGGTATCGCGCCAGATGAGCGTGACGGACGCTTCATGCTTGCGGGCAAGCGCCGAACGGTAGCGCGTCAGTCCGGTCCACTCGCTGATAACATGATCATCAACATCGTCAAAAGTAGTGAATTTATAGCCCGTCTGCAGGCGGATTTGCTCGATTCGCGGGCGAATATCCCGGTGCGTCATCCCCCTGATCTGGCGCTGAACCTTATTCCAGCGCACGTCAGGCTGAATCACCGCGCCGTTCTCGGCAATAAAAGGCAAGCCTTCAAGCCCCAGATCCAGCTGGAGATCGAGCATCTCTGCCGCGGTCTTGCTGCTGCAAAGAATGACCGGAACCTGATTATCCAGCAGCCTGTCCAGCCAGGGCATGGCGGGTTGCCACTCATAGGTGTGAATATCCAGCAGTGAACCATCCAGGTCAGAGAAAATCAGCAATGTATCCTGCAGTGAAGGCATAGCGACTCCTGGTAACAGATGCGTCTCGATCTAAGAAAATTCCTAAAAAATAATTAAGGCGAAAACCGGAGAAAAGAGGGATGCCCCTGGCAAACCCGCATTCGGCGCGTGTTATTGCTCATAACGGAAAGCATTATGTTAAAAATATTATATTCATCGTAAGAATATATGCTTGTCAGCCAAATTCGTTGGGGATAGTGTGGCATGTACATCAGATTTCCTGGTGTAACGAATTTTCAAGTGCTTCTTGCATAAGCATGTTTTGATCCCGGTCATCCCCATGACCGGGATTTTTTTCGCCCTACCGATTGGCTTCAGACACGCTAAAGTCGTGAATATCAAGCTCGAAGGCCTCCGCCAGCTCGCGATAGGTGTGATAATCCCTTCCGTTGACAATGACGCGGTCCGAATTATCGTCCGACCGGCGGACTTCTGACTCACTGATCTCATTGATGGCGGCCAGCAGGGCATCGACATCCACCTCGACTTCGCGCTTGATGGTGTCACTGTACTCTTTATCGGTCTTCATTACGGGGTTCCTCTTTCAGCCGTGTCCAACGGTAAGTATAGACTGTGCATAAAAACGCCATTCACGCCGGGCGGCGATGTGCGTTTTTGCGTTTTGTTCTACACTGGCTCAAAACCAGAGGAGGAATGTATGAAGGTCAACGATCGGGTAACCGTTAAAACGGACGGAGGGCCGCGCCGCCCGGGTGTAGTGCTGGCAATTGAAGAGTTTAGCGAAGGCACAATGTACCTGGTATCGCTTGAAGACTACCCGCTCGGCATCTGGTTTTTTAACGAACTGGGGCATCCGGACGGCATTTTTGTCGAGAAGGCGGAATAGCACGGCGTCGGGTAGCACAGCGCGTGCCCGACACCCTCTACAGAAGCAAAAATCTCTGGCCAGGCCAGAGATCAAAGGTAGGGTGCACAGGTCTTAAGCGACTAACGCATGTTGACGAAAATCCCGTTCGTCACATTATCGGTCAGGCGTACCACGTGGTAGATCACTTGCTTATTATGCGTTTTAATTTTCCTTTTAATATTTCCTTTGTGTGACGAAACGGTTTTCGCTTTAATATTCATCTGGTCAGAGATCTGAATAGTTCCTTGTCCCGCCATCCACATTCGCAGCATGCTTGATTCAGTCCTGCTTAATGATAAGGTGGGTAAGTTAACCGCTCCTACATTTTTAACTTCTTTATTCAAATAATCACCCAGAATGTCATCCAGCGACTCGGGTTTAATCGATTTAGAACTGATCAATAAATTTTTACGGACCAACAAATACTCATCGAAATGGATATTCGCGATCGCCATAAAAACAATAAACAGGGTTTTTGGATGCTGATTAATGATTTGCTTAATGTGCTGACTGTTGGCTGGATCGTGAATGAAACAGTCCTCATTAATAAACACCACGCCTGGTTTTAGTTCGTCACAAGCGGCTGCGAGTTCGTCAACGGTGTGTGCATCGTTGATGTCTCTCTTTCTTACCCCTCTGCTTGCCAGGTACCCGGTTAACCCTAGCCGGGTGTAGCTGCATAAATCCATAATGATCGTTGACATGGCATACCCTCACTCAATGCGTAACGATAATTCACCATCTGCCTGAGAGCTCAAAACAGCCATACGGGATGGAAAAAAATAATAAACCTGTGAGCATGACAAAGACTTTCAGGCGGACTCACTATCCCGTAAAGTTACGTATAATTTGCCAGGAATCTTCTTAAAGTAAAGTAAATATTAAGTATTGTGAGATGGTTAGAAACAATTAAACCGCGTCAGATATATCCTGGAAGATGTTTTACGCGTTTTATTTTAGGAATATCCTCAGAAAGACAATATCAACAGTGAGGGCTATTATTTGCGTGGCAGCTCGCTGACAATATCCGCTAACAGGTTGAATATCTCGCCGAATAAATGTTCACAGAAGGGAGCGATAAGTGGCATCAGTAATGACATTAATAAAATCCCAACCGTCAGCGTCAGCGGAAAACCAATGACAAACACTGAAAGCTGCGGTGCCATTCGGTTGAGTAAACCTAACGCCAGGTTGACGGTCAGCAGCAGGGTGATGATCGGCAGCGCCAGCATCAGCCCGTTCAGGAAGATTAGCCCCGCCGCTCGGGTGAGGGCCAGGAAAGCGTTGCTGTTCACCGGATTTTCGCCAATCGGTAGCGTATGGAACGTATCTACCAGCATGGAGATAAGCCAGAGATGGCCGTTGAACGACAGGAACAGCAGCATGGCGAGCAGATCGATAATGCGCGCCAGCACGGGCATGTTGAGATGACTACCGGGATCGACAAACGTGGCGAACGATAGTCCCATCTGCAGGCCGATAAGTTCTCCTGCGGTACGCACCGCGGCAAAGGCGAGCTGCATGGTAAAGCCGACGGCGACGCCAATCATCACCTGCTGCAAGGCCACCCACACCGCATTCGCCGAGAAAATCGGAATATCCACGGGGGGAAGAGAGGGCGCGACGATAATGGAGATGATAATCCCCAGCCCCACCTTGACGCGCTTGGGTATCGATTTCTCACTGAGAATGGGGGCGGTGGAGATCAGCGCCATGATGCGCAGCATCGGCCAGAAGTAGACGCCGAGCCACTGAACCCACTGGTCGCTGGTGAAGTGCAGCATCGTCAGGTCAGCCGATGATGTACGGCAGATTGGTAAACAGGTTGCGCATATAGTCCAGCAACAGGTTCAGCATCCACGGCCCGGCCACGATAATCGCCACGAACACGGCGATGATTTTAGGGATGAATGACAGCGTCATTTCGTTAATCTGCGTGGCGGCCTGCAGAATACTGATAATCAGACCGGTAACCAGCGCGACAAGCAGCAGCGGCGCGGCAACGGCAATCGCGATTTTCATCGCTTCCGTGCCCATCATCATGACCGATTCGGGTGTCATTGCCGTTCCTTAACTGTAGAAACTCTGCGCCAGCGAGCTGACCAGCAGCTGCCAGCCGTCGACCAGTACAAAGAGCATGATCTTAAAGGGCAGGGCAATGGTCGCGGGCGGCACCATCATCATCCCGAGCGCCATCAGGACGCTGGCGATCACGAGATCGATAATCAGGAACGGAATAAAGATGGTAAAGCCAATCTGGAATGCGGTTTTCAGCTCGCTGGTAACATAGGCAGGCAGAAGAATACGCATTGGCACTGATTCCGGTCCCTGCAGCTCGCCGGTGTTGGACAGGCGGGCAAAGAGGGCCAGGTCGGCTTCGCGGGTCTGGCGCAGCATAAATTCCCGCAGCGGCTGCGCGCCTTTATCCAGCGCCTCCTGCATGGAGATTTTGTCTTCGCTGAACGGCTGATAGGCGTCGGTATAAATCTTGTCGATAACCGGCGACATAATGAAAAAAGTCAAAAACAGCGCCAGCCCCAGCAGAACCTGGTTTGGTGGGGCTGAAGGGGTTCCCAGCGCGTTTCGCAGCAGACCAAAGACGATGATGATGCGGGTGAAGCTGGTCATCATCAGCAGGATAGCCGGAATAAACGTCAGCGAGGTGATGAATACCAGCGTCTGCACCGGAAGCGACCAGCTTTGTCCGCCGCCTGCGAGAGGGGTGGAGACCAGACCGGGCAGCTGTGCATAGACCGCGGGAGCAAACAGGCCAACGCCCGCAAGCGTCAGGGATAACAAACGGCGCATCAGGATCTCCCGGAACGCTTAAGCAAACTCTTCAAAACGGACTGAAAATCCGCAGGGGCGTCTGCGCGCTCGTCCACCACAGCAGGGGCGGGCGGCAGCTTGTGTAATACGCTGATGTTTGAGGCCGTTACGCCCAAAACCAGACGCGCATCGTCTACCTCGACGATGACCACGCGTTCGCGTGGCCCCAGCGTGGTGCTCGCGCTGACCTTCAGGCCGCGGGCACCGGCGGTTTTACCCGCCAGGCCAAAGCGCTTCGCCAGCCAGGCGGCAATAAGAATAAAGGCAATAATACCGAACAATGCCCCGCTCACCTGGAGCAGAGGCGAGCCGGGAACGGCAGAAGGCTGTGATATTGTTGCCTGGGTTTTCATGCTTAACGGCTCAGACGACGCATACGTTCAGACGGGGTAATGATGTCGGTGATGCGTACGCCGTATTTATCGGCAACCACCACCACTTCACCCTGGGCAATCAGATAACCGTTGATCAGAATATCCAGCGGCTCGCCGGCCAGACCGTCAAGGGCCACCACGGAACCCTGCGTCAGGCGCAGCAGCTCTTTAATGGTCATGCGGGTGCGTCCCAGCTCAACGGTCAGCTTAACCGGGATATCCATAATCAGGTCGATGTCCTGCAGCGTGCCGCTGACGTCACCGCCGCCGAGCTGCTGGAATACGGCATCCGCTGCACTTTTGGCCGGGGGTGCTTTTTGCTCGTTTAACGCGTCAGCCCACAGATCGTCCAGTGCTCCGCTGTTCTCATCGGACGGATTGTTCATGTCACTCATTTGGGCTGTTCCTCATTCAGCGAATTCAAAATCGGGTTGATCAAGTGCTCAACGCGTAACGCATACTGACCGTTAATCGTGCCGTACTGGCTTGTCAGCACGGGGACACCATCCACATGGGCAATAATGCGGTCGG
Source organism: Enterobacter cloacae complex sp. SHL020 (assembly GCF_049236945.1). NCBI lineage: Bacteria > Pseudomonadati > Pseudomonadota > Gammaproteobacteria > Enterobacterales > Enterobacteriaceae > Enterobacter > Enterobacter cloacae complex sp. SHL020. The sequence goes on along the minus strand of NZ_JBMKJF010000006.1, from coordinate 215,896 downwards.
GTTTTTCTATCGGCAAAACATCACCGGGTTGTAATTTCAGGATCTGAGATAACCGCAGCGGGATATCGGCGAAGCTCGCCACCAGCTCAAGCTGCGAATGCTGGACCTGGCGGACCAGGTTTTCACGCCAGTTCTGGTCTTCGTTGCGGGAGTTCTCCAGCGGCGGGTTCACCAGCAGCTCGCGCAGCGGTTCGATCATGCTGAACGGCAGGCAGATGTTGAACTCGCCGGTCAGGTTACCGATCTCCACGTGGAACGGGGTGTTAACGACGATATCGTTCGGGGAGGTGGTGATATTGGTAAATTTCACCTGCATCTCAGAACGGACGTACTCAACTTCCAGCGGGTTAATCGCTTTCCACGCGTCGCTATAAGACTCCAGCGCCAGCTTCAGCATGCGGTTAATGACGCGCTGTTCGGTGTGGGTGAATTCGCGACCTTCTACTTTGGTCGGGAAACGCCCGTCGCCGCCGAACAGGTTATCCACCGCGATAAACACCAGGCTTGGCGAAAACACCACCAGACCGGTGCCGCGCAGCGGCTTCAGATGAATCAGGTTAAGGTTGGTCGGCACCGGCAGGTTGCGGGCAAACTCATGGTACGGCTGAATGCGGATCGCACCGACCGTGATATCCGGGCTACGACGCAGCAGGTTAAACAGCCCCATACGGAACTGACGTGCAAAACGTTCGTTAATGATCTCCAGCGCCTGCAGACGTTCACGTACCACGCGACGCTGAGTATTCGGGTCATAGGGACGAATATCGCTATCGCCGCCAATACCCGGTTGCGGATCATCATTGTTATCGCTGTCGCCGTTGAGCAGCGCATCGATTTCTGCCTGAGAAAGAATACTGTCGCCCATGTCGTTACCGCAGAATGAATGCTGTATACAGAACGTCAGTGACTTCCTGCTTAGGTTGGCCGTTTACCAGCGGGGTCGCCAGCGTTTGTTTAATGGCGTCGACCAGCTTTTGCTTACCCACATCGGTAGCCAGCGCCGAAGCGTCCTGACGAGAGAACAGCAGCAGAAGGCGGCTACGCACTTCAGGAAGGTAATCGTTCAGACGTGAACGGGTGGCTTCATCTTTCAGGCGCAGCGTAATGCCAACGTAAAGCACGCGATCCGCATCACCCAGATTGACGGTGAAGGTATCCAGCGGGAAGAACACTGGAGCCGGCGGAGGAGGTGCTTCAGCTTTGGCTGCAGCGGTGGTCGGTTCCTGCTGCATACGCCAGTAACTATAGCCCGCGGTAGCGCAGGCGGCGAGCGTGATCAACACCAGCAGCGGGATCCAGATGGAACGCTTACTTTTTTTGGTGATAGCGGAGTCAGTCATCTGATACGAGCTTCCTGTTTCGGTACAGCTTAATAAGGTGATTATCCCGTGTCCTGCTGTCGTCAAAGCGTGGAAAAGACGGGGATAATCACGCTACCTCTGGCGTTTAGGCGAAGATGTCTACGGCACTGTTACCGCGCGCTGCGGACTGCAGGGCGGCAGGAACAGGCAGTAACTCATCGCTCTCTTCATTAAAACTGCCGGTGTTGCCGGAACGCGAAGCCTGGTGCTGCTGCTGGGATGAGGACTGCTGCTGCCCGGCGAAGCTCTCGCTGCTGACGCTGCTCTGGGCAAGCTGAATACCGTTTTCCGCCAGTGAGGTCCGCAGTACCGGCAGCGCGGCTTCCAGTGCCGCACGAACATGGCTGTGCGCAGAGACCATCTGCAGCTGCGCCTGGTTATCATCCAGCTTAAGCGAAATTTGCACCTGACCCAGATCTTCCGGGTGCAGGCGCAGCTCTGCCGTCTGCTGGCCCTGCTTAGTGAACAGGGTGATGTGCTGGCTCAGGGACTGCTGCCATTCGTGGGTCCCCAGAGGCTGGCTTAATACCGGTGCGGTGGCGACGGTGGCGGCCGTCTGACTGGTCGCATGGCTGGATATAATCGGTGCCAGGGTGGCCGTTGGTGATGATGAAGAGGACGAACTGGCGAGCTCCTGCTTCTCTGCCGACGCGGCCACGGCCGGTGTAGCAGGCGCGTTGCCCTGCAGGGCCGGGTCGTTATTTTTCACCTGGCTCTGATAAGACCCAGAAAGCTGCGCTTTATCGTGGCTTCCCGTAGCCGCGTTCAGGGATGGTTGGCCCGCGACGTTTGAAAGCGCCGCGGAGTTCAGCGTCGAGGTGGCGGAAACGCCATCACTGCCTGCCGCGTGTGAAGTGCTGGTCTGCTGGTGCGGTAGCATCGCCATCAGCGCGCTTAATCCGGCAAGCTCTTCTTCGCTCAGCTCGCTTTTACCGTCATCTTTGCTGTTCGCCGCATTGAGCGTCTTGAGCGCGTCACCCTTAGACAGCGGTACTAGCCCGGAAACCAGCGTATCAAGCGACGTGACGGGCGACGTTTCATTGCCGTTCAGCGCGGACTGGTGCGAGAGCAGGTCGGCGATTTTGGCCTGCAGGGTGGTATCCCCTTTGGCGTCCTGAGCCACTTTTGACAGTTTACTGCCGGCGGCTTTCAGGTCAGCCAGGGTCAGCGGCGCATCTTTGCCCTTGCCCGTTGCGTCCGAGAGGGCGCCCGCCAGCAGAGAGAGAAAGTCCTGTGCACCGTCGGTGCCTTTCCCCGTTTGCGTGCCGCCTGACAGGTCGCTGTCGCTCATCAGCAGTTGTTGCAGTGTGATCATTCCGGTTTCCTCATTGATGCGCGCTGGGCAAACTCATCCATTTTCTTCTGATCCAGACGGTTTTCCGCCAGGGTCGTTGCCGCGATCTGTCGGTCCTGTAAAGTCTGCCAGGCCTGCAGTCGCTGCTTCTTCTCGCGCCAGAAATTCAGCGCGGTATCGACTTTCTGGGTCCACTGGTTAAGCTGCTGGCGATGCTGATCTATCGCCTTCTCCAGCGTCTGGATAAACTGCTGATAGTTAATCCAGCGCTGGCTGCCAATGCCCTGTGTCATATCGGTATTGAGGTTGGTGCGATATTCATGCTGATAGTCGATCAACATCTTCAACTGTTCTTCAGCCTGCTGGCACCCGCGTCGCATTGCGCCTAGCTGCAATGCGGCATCATCAACTTCTTTTTCAGCCAGATCTTTCAGCGTTGATAACGCGCTGTTTTGCGCCATGACCTTCGCCCTCCACCTGTGTTACACCTGCGGGAAAATCAGCTCCAGTGCCTGAATTGAATCTTCCCAGTCGGCGCGTTCAAAAATGCCTTGTTGCAAAAATGCTTCCAGCTGCGGCCACAGGCTAATCGCCTTGTCGAGCATCGGGTCGCTGCCTTTGGCATACGCCCCCACGCTGACCAGATCGCGGTTGCGCTGGAAGCTGGAAAGCAGTTGTTTGAAGTTACGCACGCGGGCGTAGTGCTTCTCGGTTATCAGCGCCGTCATTGCGCGGCTGATAGAGGCTTCAATATCGATGGCCGGATAGTGTCCGGCTTCGGCCAGACGACGCGACAGCACAATATGACCGTCAAGGATCGCGCGCGCGGAGTCGGCAATCGGGTCCTGCTGGTCATCGCCTTCCGTCAGTACCGTATAGAACGCGGTGATGGATCCGCCGCCGCTGATGCCGTTCCCCGCGCGTTCCACCAGCGCAGGGAGTTTGGCGAAGACCGAAGGCGGGTAGCCTTTGGTCGCCGGTGGCTCACCGATGGCCAGCGCGATTTCACGCTGCGCCATCGCGTAACGGGTCAGGGAATCCATGATCAGCAGCACGTGCTTGCCGCGGTCTCGAAAATCTTCGGCGATACGGGTGGCATACGCGGCACCCTGCATGCGCAGCAGCGGCGACACGTCTGCCGGTGCGGCGATCACCACCGAGCGGGCGCGGCCTTCCGCACCCAGAATGTTTTCAATAAAGTCTTTTACTTCGCGACCACGTTCGCCGATCAGCCCCACGACGATCACGTCGGCCTGGGTATAGCGCGCCATCATGCCGAGCAGGACGGATTTGCCTACGCCTGAGCCGGCGAACAGGCCCATACGCTGTCCACGTCCCACGGTCAGCAGGGCGTTAATCGGGCGCACGCCGGTGTCCAGCACGTGCTCGATAGGGGTACGCTGCAGAGGGTTGAACGGCTGGGTGATCAGCGCGCCGGTTTCGGTGGTGTCCGGGGAGGGCAGTCCGTCGAGCGGTTTCCCGCTGCCGTCCAGCACGCGGCCCAGCAGGGCAGGGCCAAGCGGCAGCTGTTTCCCGCTTTGCAGCCCGTCGCCAGAAATATTTTTGGCATACACGCGCGCGCCGGGCAGAATGCCTTCCACCTCTTCAAGCGGCATCAGGAACAGGCGCTGGCCGTTAAATCCGACCACTTCGCTTTCAACTTCACGCGTTTCCAGACCATCCTGACGCTCAATGACGCAGGTCGCGCCGAGCGGAAGCTGCAGGCCGGTGGCTTCGAGAACCAGACCGGTGGCGCGCGTCAGTCGCCCATAACGACGAACAGATGGCAGTAGCGCCATCTTCGTCTCAAAGTTGTCGAGCGTGGTGAGCCAGCGGGTGAGGCGCGCGGTCATCAGACGACTCCCGGTGCCGCCAGGCGGCACAGTTCCTGCCAGCGGGTGGCGACGCTGGCATCCAGATCGCCTTCATCGGCAGAAACTTTGCAGCCGCCGTGATGTAGCGACGGATCGCCGCGCAGACGCCAGCCGTGCAGGTTAAGCGTCGCGCCCAGGCTTTCTTCAACGCGCTGCAGGTCGTCCGGATGGACGCGCAGCTGAGGTTTCCCGCTGAACAGCGGCTCCTGCTGAAGCAGCCCCTGAATTTGTTTGATAAGCGCAGTGTTATCCACCACGGGGGTCTGGCCGATAACCTGACGCGCGGCTTCCAGCGCCATCTGCATCAGTCGCGAGGCAATCACGCTGTCCAGCGCGTCCAGGGTGTGCTGAAACTCGCTGACCAGCTGCTGCATGCGGGCATGGATCGGCGCCTGCTGCTGGCGCGCCTGATCGATACCGTGCTCTAACCCTTTCGCCAGACCTTCCTGATACCCCTGCTCGTGGCCTTTCTGGCGGCCTTCGTTCAGACCGGCGTTATAGCCCTGCTCGTGCGCCTGCATTTGCAGCTGCGCCAGCATCTGGGCCTGCTGCTCCTCTTCGGTCAGCTCGGGCTGCTCGACGTCCGGGTCAAGCTCTTCGGTTGCGATGACGGCCGGCGTGAACTCGGAGAGGGGAGGCGCCAGATCGTCCGGCGTCCAGCGCTTCCAGGGCAGCTCATTAGACATAGGTGTCGTCTCCGCTGCCAATCACCATCTCGCCGGTTTCCGCCAGACGACGAACAATAAGCAGAATGGCTTTCTGTTCGTTTTCCACCTGAGACAGACGAACCGGGCCGCGGTTGGCAAGGTCGTCGCGCAGGATATCGGCCGCACGCTGAGACATGTTGCGCAGGAACTTCTCGCGCAGCGGCTGCTCGGCGCCTTTGAGGGCGATAAGCAGCGACTCGGAGTCCACTTCCTGGAGCAGGCGCTGGATGCTGCGGTCGTCCACTTCGACAAGGTTTTCGAACAGGAACATCTCGTCGATGATTTTCTGTGCCAGCTCGCCGTCGAATTCGCGAACCGCCGTAATGACGGCCTCTTCCTGCTGCGTTTTCATCAGGTTGATGATTTCCGCCGCCGTTCTTACGCCGCCCATTTTGCTGCGCTTGAGGTTCTGACCGTCGAGCAGGTTGTTCAGCACTTCGGTCAGCTCCGCCAGCGCGGCCGGCTGGACGCCGCCGAAGGTCGCGATACGCAGCATCACATCGTGACGCAGGCGTTCTTCGAACAGCGCCAGAATATCGGCCGCCTGACCACGTTTGAGGTGGACAAGGATGGTGGCGATAATCTGCGGGTGCTCGTCGCGGATAAGGTCGGCGGCACTCTGCGGCTCCATAAAGTTGAGCGTTTCGATACCGCTGGCGGTATCGCGCGTTTCCAGAATGTCTTCCAGCAGGCTGGAGGCACGCTCTTCGCCCAGCGCCTTGACCAGCACGGAGCGCAGGTAGTCGTTGGCGTTGATGTTCAGCGCGGCAAACTGTTCGGCTTCCTGTTCAAACTCTGCCAGCACTTCGGTCAGCTGCTTGTTGGAGATCTGACGCACGTTGGCCATGGCCGCACTGAGAATTTGCACTTCTCGCTGGGAGAGGTGTTTAAACACCTCTGCCGCACGATCTTCGCCAATGGTCATCAGCAGGATGACGCTTTTATCGGTGCCCGTAAGCGTATTACTCATGTTCGTTACCCATCCACTGGCGGATGACCAGCGCCACGACGCGCGGATCGTTATCTGACATTTCGCGAATGCGCTGGCTCATGACCTCAGCGCCCATGCGCTGGTTAGCACGACGCTGCTGCATCTGTTCATCTTTGCTGAGGCGAACTTCAACCGCTTCTTCCGTTTCCTGACGCGCAGACATCTGCTCGCGAGCCGCTTTTTCGGCTTCAGCACGACGCTGAAGCTGCGGACGAACGCCCTTACGCCACAGCAGCCACGCGACAATCAGCACCAGCAGCCAGCGTCCTGCGGACATCAGCTGGTCGATAAACGCCTGCTGTTGCCAGAACGGCAGTTCACCGCCGGTCTCATCAACCGAGTTGAACGGTGAGTTCACCACGTTGAGGGTATCGCCGCGCTTCTCGGAGTAACCCATCGCTTCACGGGTCAGGTTTTCAATCTGCTTCATCTGCTCGGCAGTCAACGGCAGCGGTTTGCCGTCCGCCAGCGTTTTGTAATTCACCACTACCGCGACGGAAAGACGCTGAATATCGCCCACGTTCAGTTTAGTGTGGCGAATCGTTCTATCCACTTCGTAGTTCGTGGTTTCGTTACGACTGCTGCTACGCGGACCGGCGTTATTGGTCGTTGAGGTGGTCTGCTGATTATTTTGCTGACCGTTCTGCTGATTGGCCGGCGGCGTAGAGATCGGCGCCGCGTTAGCCGGGGCAGGTTGGTTAGACAGCGCGCCCGGCACGCCGCCCGGGTAGGCACCGCCGATCTGTTCGTTCGAATTGATCTGGCGTGAACGCATCACCGCCTGAGCCGCATCGCCGTTCGGGCTGTATTGTTCTTCAGTTTGTTCTTTGTTCGCGAAGTCGATCTGCGCGGTAACCTGCGCGTGCACGTTGCTGTTACCCACCACCGGGCCGAGGATGGCTTCAATACGGCGCTGGAGACGGTTTTCGACATCGGCGGCATACTTCAGCTGCGCATCATTCAGATCGCGACCGGCGGTATTGGATTGCGTCAGCAGGTGACCGCTTTGGTCTACCAGCGTCACGTTACCCGGCGGCAGGCCGGCGACGGCGCTGGAAACGAGGTGCGTCACCGCGCTGATTTGCCCTTCGTCCAGCGCGCGGCCAGGCTCAAGGTTCACGGTAACGGAAGCTGAAGGTGATTTCTGTTCACGGACAAATAAAGAAGGTTTAGGCATCGCCAGGTGCACGCGGGCACTCTTCACCGGGCCTAACGTTTCAATGGTGCGGGCCAGCTCACCTTCCAGCGCACGCTGGTAGTTCACCTGCTCGCTGAACTGGCTGATACCGAATTTTTCCTGATCCAGCAGCTCAAAGCCCACCGCGCCGCCTTTCGGCAGCCCCTGCTGAGCCAGACGCAGACGCAGTTCGTGCACCTTATCGGCCGGGACCTCCAGCGCACCGCCATTATCGGCAAAGCGATATGGGATGTTCATCTGGGTAAGCTGGGTGACGATGGCGCCGCCATCCTGATCGGAAAGGTTGCTGTAGAGCGTCCGGTAATCAGGGCTTTTCGCCCACAGGACCATCGCTACAAGGATCGCAATTGCGGCAGCGCCTGCCACGATCAACGGGATTTTAGGATTCGCGCGAAGGCGGTTCATCCACTCGAGTGATTTATTCTGCGGCGCTGTCGATGCTGTTGCACTCATTGCGCACCTCTTAAATCCTGGTGGTTTACGTTATTCGTGTAGAGAAACAAAACTGACTCCCGGGTCGGCAAACACGACAAAAGTTCCATATTGATGGCCCTGCCATTATTTGATGATTCGTGATTTTCTATGCGTCAAATAACCTGGTTTTTTCATGCTATTTACCGCCATTATCTTATTGACAAGCTGTTAGTCTTGACCGCGTAAAAAACCATCCAGGGGAGAGTCATGGCTATACAGGGCATTGAAGGGGTAATCAGTCAGTTGCAGGCAACGGCGATGACGGCCCGTAATCAGAATGTGGCAGATCAGCAGCCGAGCATCAGCTTCGCGGGGCAACTGCATGCCGCTCTTGACCGTATCAGTGATACCCAGACCGCAGCGCGCACTCAGGCTGAGAAGTTCACCCTCGGTGAGCCGGGCGTGGCGCTGAATGATGTGATGACCGATCTGCAAAAAGCCTCGGTTTCCCTGCAGATGGGGATCCAGGTGCGTAACAAGCTGGTGTCGGCGTATCAGGAAGTGATGGGGATGCAGGTTTAGGTTAACTAGCCTAATGATATTTATAATTAATAACCGCCCCTACCCACGATGTGGGGCATGAGCGGGGCAAATCCTCTTCGTTTTGGTTCTGGACAGGTGCCTCATCTGTTCATTTGCCTTCCAGAACTGAACTCTCTGGTTCATATCTCGCGTTATGTTACGTCTTCATGATGCAGATTTATGTTTACCGGGACTGCCCTGATAAAATGTAACTCCTTTATTTTACAGGGATAGAAAAGTGAAAAGAGCGTTTCTGGTTTCTTCCGCAATTTTACTGGCAGGTTGTTCCGCTAAATACAGCACAAATAATATTCAGGAGCGTACAGAGCACCTGGTAAAAGATGTCTCGGTTGTGATTTCTCAGCCAACTGATGGCGTTTATGAGACTCACACATATTCAGGTTCTGGCAGAGCAACGGCCGACGCTGTAAAAGCGGCATTTTTACGGCATTCCGATAATGTTACTGTTTTTGCTGACTGTGATGATGTTACATGTCTGAAAGCTAACCATTCAATCAGCCGCGGATATTATGTGGTTCCGCAGATACTGCATTGGGAAGATCGCGCAACTGAGTGGTCTGGCATTCCTGACAAGATTGAAGTGAAAATCACTGTTTATAATGCTGAATCCAATAATCGGGTAGCATCGACCATTATCAACGGCAAAAGCAAGTGGGCTACCTTCGGTGGCGATCACCCGCAGGATTTGTTGCCGGAGCCGATAAACACGTTCGTCTCTAGCCTGTATTAGTTATCCTTCAGACTCCTTGCGAAACCCCATATAACCGGGGTTTTTGTCTGCAAGTGGTAGACAGGAGCCTCAGGGGAGTGCGTGATAGGTATAGTTTCAGACCTGTCGATCTTCGCTGGCAGCCGCAGCGCTTTAATGCCACAATATTTTTTTCTTCGAATGCAGGAAAGATGATGAAAAAAATAGCAATTGCTGGCGCGCTGCTGGCACTGACCGGGTGCGTTCAGGTCGATAACTATAACGACGTGATCAAGCATCCTGTCCCGGCAAATCTGGCGGGATACTGGCAGTCGAAAGGGCCCCAGAGCAACATGGTCAGCCCGAAGGCGATTGCCACGCTGGTGGTGACGGAAGAGGGCGATACGCTGGACTGCCGTCAGTGGCAGCGCGTGATTGCCGTGCCGGGTAAAATCATGCTGCGTTCAGACAGTTATTACAACGTGACGCGTAAGCTGGATATCTATCCGCTGGAGCGTGAGGGATCGACACTTGAGTACGACGGGCTGGAGCTGCAGAAGGTCGACCGTCCAACGGTTGAGTGTGCCGATTACCTGAGCAAGAATCCGCTGGAGAGTAAACTACCCTAAGGGTAAACGCAAAACGGCAACCTCGTTGCCGTTTTTGGTGTTTGCGCCCTCTCCCTGTGGGAGAGGGACGGGGTGAGGGCATCAGGCCGCACGTTTCCCGTTCTACAGCGCATCCTCTATTACCCAAACGCTGACGCTTCCCCCATTACAGGTAAACGTCCCTTCGCCATCCGCCGCCGTGGTGATGGTTTCTTCGCGATTGCCGAGAAAATCCCGCCACGTTTTGTTGCCGTAGTTTTCCCCCAGGCAAATCACCTTCTCGCCGTCGTCCCCGTTCGACAGCACCACCACGCAGCCGGGATCGTCTTCCGTGCCGCTGCGGCTGAAGGCGATGCAGTTAGGATGGTCAAAAAACAGCGTTTGCACGCCGTGGGCAAAACGCTGGCGCGCGAGGATCAGCTCGTGAAGCTGCTCAATGACGGGCATATCTATATGGTACGTTTCACCGTCGCCTCCCGCGTCGTCATAGCTGGCGCCGAAGAGATCCGGATAAAAGACGCTCGGCACGCCATTTTCCCGCAGCAGGATCAGCGCGTACGCCAGCGGTTTAAACCAGGCTTCGACCGGGGCTTCCAGCGCCTGCAAAGGCTGGGTGTCATGGTTCGCGACGAGGGTGACCGCATGGAACGGATCGGCTTCTACCAGGGTGCCGGTGAAGATTTGGCTCATGTCGTAATCCCGTCCCTGACGTGACGCCTCGTGGAATTTCATCTGCAGAGGGGCATCAAACAGCATGGTTTTGCCTTCGACCTGGTCAATATAGGCCTGAAGTTTATCCACCTCATGGGACCAGTATTCCGCCACGATAAACAGCGGCTGGTCGGCGACTTCCTGGACGTGCTCAATCCACTCTTTGTAAAACCAGGCGGGAATATGCTTGACGGCGTCCAGACGAAAACCGTCGCAGCGCGTCTGTTCCATGACCCAGCGGGCCCAGTATTTAATCTCCTCGGTCACGGCGTGATTGCGAAAGTCGATATTTTCGCCCATCAGGTAGTCGAAGTTGCCCATCTCATCATCAACCTGATCGTTCCAGCCTTCGCCGGTGTAGTCGTTGACGATTTTAAAGATGCCGTCTTCATCGGGGTTTTCAATGTGGTCGACGCCGCTGAAGCATTTGTAGTCCCAGATAAACTGTGAGTACTGCCCGGCTCGGGCAGGGAAGGTGTAGCGAGTCCAGGCTTCGCACTCAATGACTTCGTCATCGATTTGCGTGCGGTCCTGCTCGTTCACGCGCTGAACGCGCACGGGCTCTTTTTCATCGGCGCCCATTTTGTGGTTGACCACCACGTCCAGCAGCACGGCAATTTCATTGCTTTTGAGGGCATCAATGGCCTCCAGCAGCTGCGCCTTGTCGCCGTATTTCGTGGCGATACTGCCTTTCTGGTCAAATTCGCCAAGATCGAACAGGTCATAGGTGTCATAGCCGACAGAATACCCGCCGGATGCCCCTTTACAGGCGGGCGGCAGCCAGATCATGTTGATGCCGATTTCGTTAAGATTGGGAGCTAACGCCGTGACCTCACGCCACAATTCACCGCCAGCAGGGTAGTACCAGTGAAAACATTGTAACAGGGTGGGGTTTTTCATCATCCTTGCTCCAGAAGCCATTGGCAGACTTCTGGAGTATGGATGAAGAAATCATAGTTGTGTGTCGCGGGTCAAACTTTCTGGATAAAGAATATTCCCTGACAGCTTTCCATAGGTAGACGTGATGGATTGCTGTTTACCGGTTTGATCAATCAGATTGCGCAGTTCGTCCATGCGGACTTTCAGCAGTGCCTTTAGCGCATTCTCATTTTCAAGGATCATTTCCAGCAGCGCACGCGCTTGCTCAACCTGAGCCGGAGGGCATGACATGATGGGGGTCTGAGAAATTTTTTCCACCAGTTGAACGTAATGCATTTCCTGCTCGATAAGCGCATCCCATTGACCAGAATGTGCGAGATTGAGCATAGCAATGCTCTGAGCATGTAACGCCTGCCAGTGGCTAAGCGCTGCGCTGGGATTATTCATCAAAATTATCCTGAAATAGAGGACGCATTGGGGCCGATTTGCTTCCACGCATCCGCAATGTTGTTTAATAAACCCTCGACTTCAACAATTGCGTCTACGTCGTTACTGACATTCGCCAGCAACAAACGTCGAACCATATATTCGTACAAGGAGGCAAGATTACCGGACAACTCGCTCTCAACCTCCATGTTCAGTCCTGCTTTTAAACCGTTGTCGATGATATTGATGGCTTTCGTTAACGCTTCGCCTTTCTCACGAATTTGTCCGGCTTCCATGAACAAACGCGCACGAACAAGGGCGCTATGCGCCCCGTCGAACAACATGACAATCAGCTGGTGTGGACTGGCATTCATGACTGCGCTTTCGACTCCTATCTGCTGATAGGATTGAACACCAGAGGTCTTATACATATCCACTCCTGAAGGCTACGACTATTTTTGTGAGAACTGTTGGGTCAGGTAGTTGGCTGTATTGGTCATTTTGGTGACTAATACGTCCAGACTGGTGAACTGGGTTTTGTAACGCGCCATGGTGGCATCAATAGTGGCTTCCATAGCATCGTAACGCTCACCCAGAGTTTTTAGCGTTTTGTTGATCCCGTCTTTCGCGTTCTGGATCACCCCGGCGCTGCCGGTACTGGTGCTGAGCATGGTAGTCAGCGTGTTGTTCATCTGAGTGGCCATACCGGTTTTCTTTCCGTCACCGACAAAATACTGCTGTACGGCGTTCGGGTTATCGGTCAGCGCTTTTTTCAGCTTATCGGTATCGACTTTCAGGTTACCGACGGTACCGTCAGAACCTTTTACCGGGTCCTGGGTAATTCCCAGTTGGGCCATGATCTGTACCGAGCCGCTCTGCACTTCGGTCAGCAGGCCGCGCAGCTGAGACTGGATCCCGCGCACGTTTGCATCGCCAACAAGTGCCCCGTTGCTGGCTGACTGGCTGCCGGCGCCTGCATCAACCGGAACATACTTCGTCAGGCTGTTAATGGTGGACTGCAGCGAGTTATACGCAGTGACCCAGTCGGTGATCGCTTTCTGGTTAGCATCCGTTGCGCGAGTCACCTCTAATGTTTCATCTGCCTTGCTTTCTGCTTTCAGCGAGAAAGTCACGCCAGGCAGGGCATCGGTAATGGTATTCGTCTGGCGCTCAATCGAAATGCTGTTCACTACCACAATCGCGTTTTGAGCTCCGGTGTTAACCGTCAGTGCGCCCGTTTTTGTGGTGGAGTTGTAACCAATTGCGTTTTGCAGCTTATCGTCGCCAGTGACGCTGATCGTCATTTCACCATCCGTACCGGTGGTTTTAGATGACAGCATCAGGCGGTAATCGCCGTCTTTCGCTTTAATGACGCTGGCGGTGACGTTGCCGTTCGCTTTATTAATGGCGCTCGCGATCCCGGCCAGAGACGTATCGCCATCCGCCAGGGTGACCTCTAAAGGCGTTTTCGTGCCCGGCTGGGTGATGGTGATTTTACGCGTCGTACCTGTCGTATCGCCCAGCAGATCCGTGTTGTTTGCATAGGAGCCGGTAGTGAGTGCCTGTGCCTTGGCAACCTGGTTGACGTTGACAACAAAGGAACCCACGGACGCGTCAGCCGTTGTCGTGGCGGTAAAGGCCGTGTTGGTACTGCTAACGGACGTTGAGTTCCAGGTGGTTGCTTTACCCAGTGCAGCGGTGGCAGTCTGCAGCGATGTCATGGCGCTCTGCAGTTTGCCGTAAGCGCTTAACTGTGCGTTATACGTTGATTGCTGGGAAGTAATCGTCGTCAGCTTGGTTCTTTCTGCTGCATCCAACTGATTATATAAATCCCCGAGTCCTGCAGAACCTATCCCGAGGTTACTGATAGTAGCCATGCATATTTTCCTTAAAATACGAAAGTAGTTCAGGACTCTTATCGGCCTCTTAAAGCAAAAGTTTACGATCGTGAGAAAAAAATAATCCAAAGAATAGGCACGTCCTGGCGGGGTAAATGAAAGGATTGCACTTTAGGGTCATTATCCGTGCATTGAAAACACGAATAAGTGTGTGCCTTTTTTGTCATCTCTTTGCGCGTTAAAAAAGCGTAAATAATAAGCCTCTGGCAGACCTTAATTGTTTTTTTAAAAATAAAATCATTAATAATCAGTGTGTTGTAATTTTTTGAAAATTGATTCTAAAGTCTTTTGGGGACCCGTCGATAACCTTGTTGACGGTGAGAGACGCTGTGAGTGTTAGGCACCGGACCTAAAACCCAATTTTTGAAGGAAACAAAATTATGGCAGTTATCAATACTAACCTGTTGTCCCTGACCACTCAGAACAACCTGAACAAATCTCAGTCTTCTCTGGGCACTGCTATCGAGCGTCTGTCTTCCGGTCTGCGTATTAACAGCGCGAAAGACGATGCTGCTGGCCAGGCGATTGCAAACCGCATGACCTCTCAGATCAAAGGCATGAACCAGGCTGCACGTAACGCCAACGACGGTATCTCCATGGCGCAGACTGCTGAAGGTTCTCTGAACGAAATCAACAACAACCTGCAGCGTGTTCGTGAGCTGGCTGTTCAGGCAAGCAACGGCACCAACAGCACGACTGACCTGGCTTCTCTGCAGGATGAAGTTACCGCTCGTCTGGCTGAAATCGACCGAGTTGCGGGCAAAACTGACTTCAACGGCATCAAACTGCTGGACGGTACTGCTGGTGGTGGTACTGGTAAAGTTAAAATTCAGGTTGGCGTGAACGATGGCGACACCATCGACCTGGATCTGAGCGGCGCTAAAGCTGACTCTACTACTCTGGGCGTGAACGCTATCGACCTGAAAGCAATGACCGCTACCGACCTGGACACCATCGACAAAGCTATCGCTAAAGTTGATACCGCTCGTTCAGGACTGGGTGCTGTGCAGAACCGTTTCACCTCTGCAATCAACAATCTGAACAACACCTCTACCAACCTGTCTGCTGCTCAGTCCCGTATCCAGGACGCTGACTACGCAACTGAAGTTTCCAACATGTCCCGCGCGCAGATCCTGCAGCAGGCTGGTACTTCTGTTCTGTCTCAGGCAAACCAGGTTCCACAGACCGTTCTGTCTCTGCTGCGTTAATTTTACGCGTGAAACCCCGCTTCGGCGGGGTTTTTTTATCTCTGCTATTTGAGAATCCGCCTGTGAAACAAATCAGTGTCACTCAACCAAAGCTGGTCGCAGATTTTTCATGTGTCGGTGGGGAATGCCGTGAACATTGTTGTCAGGGCTGGACCATCGCGTTTGATAAATCCTCCGTTAATCGCTATCTGAACAGTAAAAATGCCGCCATTCGTCATACGGCGAAAACGGCAATAAAAGTCACCAAAAAACAGTATGGCAACTGGGGCGAAGTGATTTTCCATACGGAAAGTAAAAACTGCCCGTTTATGGATAAGGAAAAACTCTGTTCTATTCATAGCGCCATGGGTGCCCAGGCCTTAAGCCCAACCTGTTCGTCGTTTCCGCGGACAAACCGGGTCTATAAAAATGAAATCGAAAAATCGCTGAACCTCTCGTGTCCGGAAGTGACCCGACTTCTGTTGAACGATCGGGAGTCTATGTCGATGATGGAATCCATCAGCGTCCAGCAGGACGTCAATACTGCGCCGATGATTGATTTAAAGGCAAAAGTCATCAATCTCTTCTGCCAGAATATTTTCAGCGTTGAGGGCGTCAGCGTTGAAGAACAGGTTTACGCCGTAGTGAAATTCCTGATGGTGGCTGAAAAGCTCGATAATATCGCAGAGAATATCGGCACGCTCGAAACGGTCTATTTCTCGCTGGTTAACGAACTGGTGAGCGGTAAAATCAAAACGGAATTAGGCGGTTTTAATCAGAACTACAGTCTGAAGTTCGCGTTAATTTCGCTCATCCAGAGCTACTTCACGAAGAAAGTGACAGCCCGCGGCGGTGCGGTATTAAACCGTTATTTTACTCAGCTTTATCAACAATTTGAGTCTGCGGGTGACACCGTGCCGGCAGAGAAGGTCATGGAGAACATCGAGTCCGTCTGGCGCGATGTAGCGGGCAGTTACCTTGCCACCAATGACCATTTATTTAAGAACTTTTTTAAATACAAACTGTGGGAGCAGGGCTTCCCGCAGAACAATGGCCGCAGCATGTTGAATAACCTTTATTTAATCGTTGCGGAGTTCTATTTTCTTAAAACGTTACTTGCCGGTCAGGCGATCGTGGCGGGGAAAATTGAACAAGATAATATCATTGATGTTATTTACAGCTTCCACTCCCTTAGCCAGCATAATCAGGAAGCGGGAAAGCTCTTTCATCAACATATAGATAGCGTCAAACTGGGCGACGATCTTTCATTGTTACAAC
Organism: Enterobacter cloacae complex sp. SHL020; assembly: GCF_049236945.1. Taxonomy (NCBI): domain Bacteria; kingdom Pseudomonadati; phylum Pseudomonadota; class Gammaproteobacteria; order Enterobacterales; family Enterobacteriaceae; genus Enterobacter; species Enterobacter cloacae complex sp. SHL020. The sequence goes on along the minus strand of NZ_JBMKJF010000006.1, from coordinate 199,779 downwards.
TGTTAATTTAGGCAGAAAAGTTGCCCCTGTTGTGGGCAACCTCAGAATAACCTCACTTTATCCCCCTTTTTCATCCAATTGAACGCCCTGCAGAATCGGATAATCATGCCGATAACTCAACTAACGCAGGGCTGTTTATCGTGAATTCACTCTATACCGCTGAAGGTGTAATGGATAAACACTCGCTGTGGCAGCGTTATGTCCCGCTGGTGCGTCACGAAGCATTGCGCCTCCAGGTGCGCTTGCCGGCGAGCGTGGAACTCGACGATCTGCTACAGGCGGGCGGTATCGGGTTATTGAATGCAGTTGACCGATACGACGCTCTGCAAGGAACGGCATTTACGACTTACGCAGTTCAGCGTATTCGTGGTGCGATGCTGGACGAGCTGCGCAGCCGCGACTGGGTGCCGCGCAGTGTTCGCCGTAACGCGCGCGAAGTGGCGCATGCGATGGGGCAGCTGGAACAGGAACTGGGACGTAACGCAACGGAAACCGAAGTGGCGGAACGTCTTGGCATTGCTGTTGAAGAGTATCGTCAGATGTTGCTCGATACCAATAATAGCCAACTCTTCTCTTATGACGAGTGGCGAGAAGAGCATGGCGATAGCATCGAGCTGGTGACGGACGAGCACCAGCAGGAAAACCCGTTACACCATTTAATGGAAGGGAATTTACGCCAGCGCGTCATGGAGGCTATTGAAGCTCTGCCTGAACGCGAACAGCTGGTATTGACCCTTTATTACCAGGAAGAGCTTAACCTCAAAGAGATTGGCGCTGTTCTGGAGGTGGGAGAGTCGCGGGTAAGCCAGCTGCACAGCCAGGCCATTAAACGCTTACGAACCAAGCTGGGTAAGTTATAGGTGATTGATTCACCTTAAAAATGCCGCACAACGTATTGACAACCAGGAGTTATCATGACGGTGCAGCAATCTAAAAGACGGCCTTTAAGCCGCTACCTGAAAGACTTTAAACACAGCCAGACGCATTGCGCCCACTGTAACAAGTTACTCGATCGTATCACGCTGGTTCGCCGGGGCGAAATCGTCAATAAGATTGCGATTTCGCGTCTCGACACGTTGATGGACGAAGCAGCATGGCTCGAAGAGCAAAAAGAGTGGGTGGCGCTTTGCCGTTTCTGTGGTGATCTCCACTGCAAAGAGCAAAGCGACTTCTTCGATATTATCGGCTTCAAGCAGTTTCTGTTTGAACAAACGGAGATGAGCCACGGCACCGTTCGCGAATATGTCGTTCGCCTGCGCCGCCTTGGGCAACATCTGACCGTAAACAATATTTCTCGCGATCTGCTTAAAACCGGTTATCTGGATGAAAATCTGGAGCCGTGGCTGCCTGCGACCAGCACCAACAACTACCGAATTGCGCTGCGCAAGTATGCGCAATACAAGGTGCAAATGCCGGGTGCCATAAAGCAGAAAGCCCACGCCGGAACAACTTCTGATATATATTAAAAAAGAATAAGATGTAGCGCAGTCGCCTTTGACGTGGCAGGCGATTTCTCTACACTACGTAAAAATTCCACTATATCGGGGTATTTATGAAATTTGCACTTCTGGGTCGTCAGGCGCTGATGGGTGTTATGGCCGTTGCGCTGGTTGCGGGCATGAGCGTGAAAACGTTCGCCGCAGAAAACCTGCTGAATAAAGTGAAGGAGCGCGGTACGCTGCTGGTCGGGCTGGAAGGAACCTATCCTCCGTTCAGCTTCCAGGGCGATGACGGTAAGCTGACCGGTTTTGAAGTGGAGTTTGCTGAAGAACTGGCGAAGCACCTCGGCGTTAAAGCGTCACTGAAACCGACCAAATGGGACGGTATGCTGGCGTCGCTGGATTCCAAACGTATTGATGTGGTGATTAATCAGGTGACCATTTCTGACGAGCGTAAGAAGAAATATGACTTCTCTACGCCGTACACCGTGTCCGGTATTCAGGCGCTGGTGAAGAAAGGCAACGAAGGCTCCATCAAAACGGCTGCGGATCTGAAAGGGAAGAAAGTCGGTGTCGGTCTGGGTACCAACTACGAAGAATGGCTGCGCCAGAACGTGCAGGGCGTGGATATCCGTACCTATGATGATGACCCGACGAAATACCAGGATCTGCGCGTGGGCCGTATCGACGCCATTCTGGTTGACCGCCTGGCCGCGCTGGATCTGGTGAAGAAAACCAACAATACCCTGGCAGTAGCGGGTGATGCGTTCTCTCGTCAGGAATCCGGCGTTGCCGTTCGTAAAGGTAACGAAGACCTGGTCAAAGCGATTGATTCCGCGATTGCTGACATGCAAAAAGACGGCAGCCTGAAGGCGCTCTCCGAGAAGTGGTTCGGTGCAGACGTAACCAAATAAGTCTTTTGACGTAAAAAAAGGCGCTTTTAAAAGCGCCTTTTTTATTTCTTACGCGTCTGCGTGCATAATGAAAAATATCACATTTTGTCTGAGTTACCGGAGAACCCATGCCACTACAGAATTTAACGCGCTTTCCCCGCCTGGAGTTTATCGGCGCGCCAACGCCGCTGGAGTACCTGCCGCGATTTTCTGATTATTTAGGCCGCGATATTTTTATTAAGCGTGATGACGTGACGCCGATGGCGATGGGGGGCAATAAGCTGCGCAAGCTGGAGTTTCTGGCGGCTGACGCACTGCGCGAAGGCGCGGATACGCTCATTACCGCCGGGGCTATCCAGTCCAACCACGTTCGTCAGACGGCGGCAGTGGCGGCAAAGCTCGGACTCCACTGCGTGGCATTGCTGGAAAACCCGATTGGCACGCGGGCAGAAAACTATCTCACCAACGGCAACCGCCTGCTGTTGGACCTGTTTAACGTGCAGGTTGAGATGGTCGATGCGTTGACCGACCCGACCGCTCAGCTCGATGAGCTGGCGACGCGTCTGGAAGCGCAGGGTTTCCGCCCCTACGTTATCCCCGTCGGCGGCTCGAACGCGCTGGGCGCGCTGGGGTATGTGGAAAGTGCGCTGGAAATCGCGCAGCAGTGCGAGGGTGCGGTGAGTCTCTCCTCCGTGGTTGTCGCATCCGGCAGCGCGGGCACGCATGCCGGGCTGGCGGTGGGGCTGGAGCAACTGCTGCCGGACATCGAGCTGATTGGCGTGACGGTGTCCCGCAGCGTCGCGGACCAGAAGCCAAAAGTGGTCACTTTACAGCAGGCGGTAGCCGCGCAGCTGGAGCTGAAGGCAAAGGCCGATATTCTGCTCTGGGACGACTATTTTGCGCCGGGTTACGGTACGCCTAACGAAGAGGGCATGGAAGCGGTGAAGCTGCTGGCGCGCCTCGAGGGGATACTGCTCGATCCGGTCTATACCGGCAAAGCGATGGCCGGACTGATTGACGGCATTGCGCAGAAACGCTTTAAGGATGAAGGGCCGATTTTATTTGTCCATACCGGCGGGGCGCCTGCGCTGTTTGCCTACCATCCTCATGTCTAAAAATCAGGTCGAAAAATAATAATGCAAGAAAGTATTCAACTGGTTATTGATTCTCTGCCGTATCTGCTAAAAGGTGCGGTATTTACGTTACAGCTCAGTATCGGCGGGATGTTCTTCGGGCTGGTGCTGGGATTTGTGCTGGCACTAATGCGCATGTCACCCATCCTGCCGGTACGCTGGCTGGCGCGCTTTTATATCTCCGTATTTCGCGGCACGCCGCTTATCGCCCAGCTCTTTATGATCTACTACGGTTTGCCGCAGTTTGGTATCGAGCTGGATCCGATTCCGGCAGCGATGATTGGTCTGTCGCTCAATACCGCGGCGTACACGTCAGAAACCCTGCGAGCAGCGATCTCCTCCATTGACAAAGGGCAGTGGGAGGCGGCGGCCAGTATCGGGATGACGCCATGGCAGACTCTGCGTCGAGCCATTCTGCCGCAGGCGGCACGCGTGGCGCTTCCACCGCTGAGTAACAGCTTCATTAGCCTGGTGAAAGATACGTCCCTGGCGGCAACGATTCAGGTACCGGAACTGTTCCGTCAGGCGCAGCTCATTACTTCGCGCACGCTTGAAGTCTTTACCATGTATCTGGCCGCCTCGCTGATTTACTGGGTGATGGCGACGGTGCTGTCTGCTCTGCAAAACTACTTCGAAAACCAGCTTAACCGCCAGGAGCGTGATCCAAAATGAGTGCTATCGACGTCAAAAACCTGGTGAAAAAATTCCACGGTCAAACGGTGCTCCACGGGATCGATCTTGAAGTCGAGCAGGGTGAAGTGGTGGCGATTATCGGACCGAGCGGTTCGGGAAAGACGACGCTGCTGCGCAGTATTAACCTGTTAGAACAGCCGGAAGGTGGCACCATTCGGGTAGGGGACATAACGATTGATACCGGGAAATCCATCAGCCAGCAGAAAGGGTTGATTCGCCGTCTGCGCCAGCATGTCGGCTTCGTTTTCCAGAACTTTAACCTCTTCCCGCACCGCACGGTGCTGGAGAACATTATCGAAGGGCCGGTTATCGTTAAAGGTGAGCCAAAAGAGGAAGCGACTGCGCGGGCTCGTGAACTGCTCGCCAAAGTTGGGCTGGCGGGGAAAGAGACCAGCTATCCGCGCCGTCTGTCTGGCGGACAACAGCAGCGTGTGGCGATAGCGCGCGCGCTGGCTATGCGCCCTGACGTGATCCTTTTTGATGAACCGACCTCTGCGCTCGATCCGGAACTGGTGGGTGAGGTGCTGAACACCATTCGCCAGCTGGCGCAGGAAAAACGGACGATGGTGATCGTGACGCACGAAATGAGCTTTGCACGCGATGTTGCTGACAGAGCCATCTTCATGGATCAGGGGCGGATTGTGGAGCAGGGGCCGGCGAAAAGCCTGTTCGCTAACCCTCAACAGCCGCGAACCCGTCAGTTCCTTGAAAAATTCCTTATGCAGTAGCATTTTTGCACTAATTTGCTCCAGAAATTTAGGCTGGAGCAAATTATTCTCCCTTAGGGGGCTGTCGTTTGTTTTTTTATTCCATCCAGCTCGGATAAACCTTATCAATAGTAAAGTTAATTGTGCTATTGCCGATATTTTGTAGTTAGAAAAAAGTTTTATGTGTTAGGTTATATTCACCATAATAATGATTATTTTTTCAGAGGCTTCATTTAGTAAGTATGAAGGATTCAGACTTTTTCACCTGGCGACGGGATTGCTCCCTCCGGTTTCAGGAATTGACCTGTGTCGACGAGGTATATCAGGAATTACAGCGACAAACTCAGACGCTTGAATTCGATTGTTACGCGCTCTGCGTGCGCCATCCCGTGCCGTTTACCCGGCCTAAGATCTCTGTGCATACCACTTACCCAAAGCAGTGGATGGCGCAATATCAATCCGCGAACTATTTCGCTATTGATCCCGTCTTAAAACCGGAGAATTTCATTCAGGGTCATTTACCCTGGACAGACGCATTATTCGCTGACGCGCAGGAATTATGGCACAGCGCGCAGGACCACGGTTTACGCGAGGGAATAACGCAGTGTCTGATGTTGCCTAATCATGCGCTTGGCTTCCTGTCTGTTTCTCGTACTAGTCTACTGGAAGGGCCTTTTGCCCGTGAGGAAATAGAACTGCGGTTGCAAATGCTTGTGCAAATGGCCTTAACTTCTCTGGTGCGTTTTGAAGATGAGATGGTCATGCCACCCGAAATGAAATTCAGCAAACGCGAGCGCGAAATTCTGAAATGGACTGCGGAAGGGAAGACGTCAGCGGAAATAGCGATCATTCTCTCTATCTCTGAGAATACCGTTAACTTCCATCAGAAAAATATGCAGAAGAAATTCAATGCGCCTAACAAAACCCAGATTGCGTGTTACGCGGCGGCAACGGGGCTGATCTGACAGGATAATACGTTCTGCGTGACAGACGAGGGAACGGCTGGATGCACTGCATCCAGCCGTTTTTTGTTACTGGCGGTAGGCTTGTTTAATTTGCTTAACGGTGTTAGCAAATACCGCAGATTCAGCCTGGTCTTCCATCTCCGCGATTTGTTTTTCCATTTTAATGATCACACGACCGGCATCAGCCTGGCCCATCGCCTGCAGCATCAACGTTAGCAATGCTTTCAGGCAGTTTACTTCCTGTGCCAGTTCCTGGTTATTCTCCGCAGTGGCAAATTCAGGTGTGCTCATTTATTTTCCTCATTATTAAACGGCGCTAAAGCGCGACGACGAAAGTCAAGGCGGCGGAGTATACCACAAGCTGAAGCAAAAAATGCAGTGGTTGTTTTTTGTACTTTTACGTGGATGTTTAATTGCGTAAACAGAACGTACCGGTAAACTTAACCGCCGTTAAAGGCTATTAATTGTTTATGCCCGGCTCGCTTGCCGTTAATTATTGTTACAAAAATTTGAGATCTGTTTTTTTGCAGGAAAAGCCTGCAAGTTTTTTGTAACTTTTTGAATACAGATGCTTAAAAAAAGCTGCAAAAGCCCTGAATGCATGGTCTCTTTTTCCACGGACTGTACAGCCTAATTTCCAAAAACGAGAGCAAAATCGAATAGCCGGTTTTTTAACGTTTTAATCTTGCGAGGAAAACCGTTAATATAAACCAAATTATCACTCAGTAGCGTTATCCCTATTCTGGAGACATTTCCTTTGATCAACGTCCTTCTTGTTGATGACCACGAACTGGTGCGCGCAGGGATACGACGCATTCTTGAAGATATTAAAGGTATTAAAGTTGCCGGTGAAGCGTGCTGCGGCGAAGATGCGGTAAAATGGTGCCGCACAAACTCGGCCGATGTGGTACTGATGGATATGAACATGCCCGGTATCGGTGGTCTTGAAGCTACACGCAAAATCGCGCGTACATTTGTTGATACCAAAGTCATCATGCTGACCGTGCATACCGAAAACCCACTGCCCGCGAAAGTGATGCAGGCGGGTGCAGCGGGGTACCTGAGTAAAGGTGCTGCGCCGCAGGAAGTCGTCAATGCAATCCGTTCCGTGTTTGCCGGACAGCGCTACATAGCTTCCGACATTGCCCAGCAGATGGCGCTGAGTCAGATCGAGCCCGAGAAAACCGAATCACCGTTTGCCAGTTTGTCCGAGCGTGAATTGCAGATTATGCTGATGATCACCAAAGGTCAGAAGGTAAATGAGATCTCGGAACAGCTGAATCTTAGCCCGAAAACGGTGAACAGCTATCGTTACCGGATGTTCAGTAAACTGAACATTCATGGTGACGTTGAACTGACGCACCTGGCCATTCGGCACGGTTTGTGTAATGCGGAGACGTTGTTAAGTCAGTGAGTGATGTGTTCGATTCAAAAGCATTTCTGAAAACCGTAACCAGCCAGCCTGGCGTCTATCGCATGTATGACGCTGGCGGTACGGTTATCTACGTGGGGAAGGCAAAAGATCTTAAAAAACGCCTCTCCAGCTATTTTCGCAGTAACCTGGCCTCCCGTAAGACCGAAGCGCTGGTCTCACTCATTCAGAATATTGATGTCACCGTCACGCACACCGAGACAGAAGCGCTGCTGCTTGAGCACAACTATATAAAGCTCTACCAGCCGCGCTATAACGTTCTGCTGCGTGATGATAAATCCTACCCGTTTATTTTTCTGAGCGGCGACACCCATCCGCGCCTCGCCATGCACCGCGGTGCAAAACACGCTAAGGGCGAATACTTCGGGCCGTTCCCTAACGGCTATGCCGTGCGTGAAACGCTGGCGCTGCTGCAAAAAATCTTCCCGATCCGCCAGTGTGAAAACAGCGTTTATCGTAACCGCTCGCGCCCGTGCCTGCAGTACCAGATTGGACGCTGCCTGGGGCCCTGCGTGGAAGGGCTGGTAAGTGAAGAAGAGTATGCCCAGCAGGTGGATTATGTGCGCCTGTTCTTAGCCGGAAAAGACGATCAGGTCTTAACGCAGCTGATCGCGCGCATGGAAAAAGCCAGCGCCGCACTCGAGTTCGAAGAGGCCGCGCGAATCCGCGACCAAATCCAGGCGGTGCGCAGAGTCACTGAGAAACAGTTTGTCTCGAATACCGGTGACGATCTCGACGTCATCGGCGTAGCCTTTGACGCCGGGATGGCCTGCGTGCACGTGCTGTTTATTCGCCAGGGCAAAGTGCTCGGCAGCCGCAGTTATTTCCCGAAAGTGCCCGGCGGTACCGAACTGGGTGAAGTGGTGGAAACCTTTGTCGGCCAGTTCTATCTGCAGGGAAGCCAGATGCGCACGCTGCCTTCTGAGATCCTCCTCGATTTTAATCTTGACGATAAAACCCTGCTGGCCGATTCGCTCTCTGAACTGGCGGGCCGTCGGGTCAATGTTCAAACAAAACCGCGCGGCGATCGTGCGCGTTATCTGAAGCTGGCACGAACCAACGCAGCGACGGCACTCACCACTAAGCTGTCGCAGCAGTCGACGGTGAACCAGCGATTAACGGCCCTGGCGGCGCTGCTGAAGCTTCCGGAAGTGAAACGGATGGAGTGTTTCGACATCAGTCACACGATGGGGGAACAGACGGTGGCGTCTTGCGTGGTGTTTGATGCGAATGGCCCACTGCGAGCCGAGTATCGCCGCTATAACATCACCGGGATCACGCCAGGTGATGACTATGCGGCCATGAATCAGGTGCTGCGTCGTCGCTATGGTAAAGCCATAGAAGAGAGCAAAATCCCGGATGTGATCCTGATTGACGGCGGGAAAGGGCAGCTCGGCCAGGCGAAAGCGGTATTTGAATCGCTTGATGTCAGCTGGGATAAAAACCATCCGCTGCTGCTGGGTGTCGCAAAAGGGGCAGATCGTAAGGCCGGTCTGGAGACACTGTTCTTCGAGCCGGAAGGCGAGGGCTTCAGCCTGGCGCCGGACTCCCCGGCGCTGCACGTCATCCAGCATATTCGCGATGAATCACACGATCATGCCATCAGCGGTCACCGCAAAAAACGGGCGAAGGTGAAAAACACCAGTAGCCTGGAAACGATTGAAGGCGTGGGGCCAAAACGTCGCCAGATGCTGCTGAAATATATGGGCGGATTGCAAGGATTACTCAACGCCAGCATGGAGGAAATTGCAAAAGTGCCGGGTATTTCGCAAGGGCTGGCAGAAAAGATCTACTACTCGTTGAAACATTGAGGGCTCTGTAGCAACATAGAGCTAAATTTTACTGACAACAAATAGTTACCGTCACTATGCAATATAATATCCCTACGTTGCTCACCCTCTTTCGTGTTGTACTCATCCCGTTCTTTGTACTGGCATTTTACCTGCCGGTTGTCTGGGCACCCTTTGCCTGCGCGTTGATCTTCCTTATCGCAGCGGTAACAGACTGGTTTGATGGCTACCTGGCGCGCCGCTGGAATCAAAGCACCCGTTTCGGCGCCTTCCTCGATCCGGTGGCGGACAAAGTGATGGTCGCGATCGCCATGGTGCTCGTGGCCGAGCACTATCACACCTGGTGGGTGACGCTGCCTGCGGCCACCATGATCGGCCGCGAGATCATTATCTCTGCGCTGCGCGAGTGGATGGCGGAACTGGGGAAACGCAGCAGCGTGGCGGTCTCCTGGATTGGCAAAGTGAAAACGACGGCGCAGATGGCGGCGCTGGTCTGGATGCTCTGGCGTCCAAACGCCTGGGTTGAGTGGGCGGGGATTGGCCTCCTGTGGGTGGCGGCAGTGCTGACGTTGTGGTCAATGCTGCAATATTTGAACGCTGCGCGCGGGGATTTGCTTGATCAGTGATCGTTTCGCCGTAATTTTCAGCAAACGATCCGGGGATACAAAAAATAACGTTGACTCATAACGTCATATCAGTAGAATGCAACGCATCGAACGGCGGCACAGCAAGCCGGACGATAATGAAATCAAGTGGTTAGATGTTTACTTGATGACATGCGGGAATAGCTCAGTTGGTAGAGCACGACCTTGCCAAGGTCGGGGTCGCGAGTTCGAGTCTCGTTTCCCGCTCCAGATTAAAGACATGCGCAGTAGCGGGTGTCAGTTTGAAAAGTTTTACGGCGCGTTAGCAAAGCGGTTATGTAGCGGATTGCAAATCCGTCTAGTCCGGTTCGACTCCGGAACGCGCCTCCACTTTCTTCCCTGGCCGGATGGTGGAATCGGTAGACACAAGGGATTTAAAATCCCTCGGCGTTCGCGCTGTGTGGGTTCAAGTCCCACTCCGGCTACCATGGGAAACAAAGAATAATCAAAGCAATAAGCAGTGTCGTGAAACCACCGAAAGGTGGTTTTTTTGTGCCTCCAGTTTAGCGCGAAGTGAGCGTATCTCATCATCATCCCGATCCTGCTGTACCAGAGAATTTGCTGCCATACCAGAATGCTAAGCCTGACTCTCTAATAAAAATCCCAGAAAGCAGGGCGATTTTCAGCTAACCTGCAACCAATCTTAAACAAACATTTCACTCGTCAGACACAGGTTGCCGCCGCTGATAAACTGGTTGGTATCCACCCTGGAGAGCGGAAGGTTATTGTCATGCAATATGAAGAACAGCAGCTTATCAACGGCCTTTTCGAGCGTCTTAAACAGGCCGGACAACAAAACAGCCAACGGGATGCAGATGCGGAGCGTCAGATCGCTGAATTTGTCAGACAGCAACCTGCTGCCACCTACTATATGGCGCAGTCAATTTTGATTCAGGAAGCGGCGCTGAAACGTCTGCAGGCCCGGGTTCAGGAGCTTGAAAGCGAATTAGCCGCGCAAAAAAGCAAACCCTCGACGGGCGGCAGTTTCCTCGGCGGCCTGTTTGGTGGCGGGAAAAGTAACCCGCAGCCTGACAACAGCTGGAATGCCCAGCCGCAACAGCCACCGGCGCAGGATTACTCTCGGGCGCCAGCTACTCGCGGCGGCGGTTTTATGGCTGGCGCGCTCCAGACAGCCGCTGGCGTGGCCGGTGGCATAGCGCTTGCCGAGATGCTTACCAGCATGTTCCATCAGTCGCGGCCGGAAGAGATCGTGAACATCATCGAAGAACCGACAATGCCCGTCGGTGGCGAACCGTTTGTCGGTAATCAATACGGCGACGTTAATAACATCTCTGACACCCGTTTCCTCAACCAGAACGATCCGTTAGGCAGTAATAACGACGTCTGGCAGAATGACGATGTAGATGACGACTACAGCAATGACGACGATAGTTTTATTTAACGACGTTATCGTGTAACCACCGAAATGAAGTGAACCCCGAAAGTCAGGTATCCAACTTTCGGGGTTTTGCGTTTCCGGGTCAAAAAAGCCTTCGCGGCTAAGCCTGAAGGCTCATAAATCACATTCTTTTTACTACGTTTCTTACTAACAAACCTGTAAGAATTGCCGGAAGCAATCCAAACAAAGAGGCGATATCGACTAACGTATACTCCCGTTCTTCTATCCCATATGTGCCGAAATGATCCATCACGGAATCAGCCCATTTGGCAGATATCAAATCACACCCCACCTAAATACGCCTTCCTCACCTCCTGATTCCCCAGCAGCTCTTCACCGCTGCCGCTCAGCCGGATCTGTCCGTTCACCATCACATACCCGCGGTCGGAAAGCTTCAGCGCGTGATGCGCATTCTGCTCCACCAGAAAAATAGTCATACCGCTGCGGGCCAGCTCGCGCAGCGTCTGGAAGATCTGTTTCACCACAATCGGGGCTAAGCCCAGGCTGGGCTCATCCAGCAGCAGCAGCTTCGGACGGCTCATCAGCGCTCGGGCGATCGCCAGCATCTGCTGTTCCCCGCCGGACATGGTCATCGCGCGCTGCTTGCGTCGCTCCTTGAGGCGCGGGAAGAGGTCGAACATGGTTTGCATATCCTCAGCGGCAAACTGGCTGCCGAGGGGGATGGTCCCCATCAGCAGATTCTCTTCAACGGTCATATCCGGGAAGATTCGTCTGCCTTCCGGCGCCTGCGCAATGCCGCCGGACGCGACGTAGTGGGTGGATTTATGGCTGATATCTTCACCACTAAACAGGATCTGCCCGCTGCGGATGCGGGGCTGACCAAAGATGGACATCAGCAATGTCGATTTACCCGCGCCGTTTGCGCCAATCAGCGCCACGGTTTCCCCCTTATTCACCTCGAGTGAGACCTGCTTCAGCGCCTGAATGACGCCGTAAAACACATCCACCTCGCGAAATGCCAGCAGCGGTTCGCTCATAGGGTGACCTCGCTTTCATCCGTACCCAGGTAGGCGGCAATAACCTTTTCGTCATGCTGGATCTGCTCGGGTTTACCTCTGGCGATGACATCGCCGTGGTCGAGCACGATAATGTCGTCCGAAATTTCCATCACCATCCCCATATCATGCTCAATCAGTAATACCGTGATGTCATGATGATCCCGCAGAAAACGAATAATGCTGCTGAGCTTATGCGTTTCAACCGGGTTAAGCCCGGCGGCGGGTTCATCCAGACAGATCATTTCCGGCCCGGTGCACATTGCTCGCGCAATTTCCAGACGCCGCTGCTGGCCGTACGACATCTCTCCCGCCAGGCGATTGGCGCACTCCACCAGATCCACCACTTCCAGCCAGTAGAAGGCCCTGTCCAGGGCGTCGCTTTCCGCCCGCCGGTATGCCGGCGTATTTAAGATCCCGGCAAGCAGATTGCGGTTAACGCGCATATGCTGCGCAACCAGCAGGTTTTCTACGACAGACATCTCGCGAAAAAGACGGATATTTTGAAACGTGCGCGCCAGCCCTGCGCGGTTGACCAGATGCGTTCCGCCGAACATTTTGTAGAAAAGACGCTGCCCGAACTGCGCGGGGTTAATCCAGTCTCCCGGCTGGAATTTTTGTCCGAGCACCTGAATAACGTTGGTCGTTTTATGGCGGGTATTAAATAAAATGTTGCCGCCGGAGGCCCTGTAGAAGCCCGTCAGGCAGTTAAACACGGTTGTTTTCCCCGCCCCGTTTGGCCCAATCAGGGCGGTAATTGAGCCACGCTGCACGTCCAGGTTGACGTCGTTTAGCGCCTTAATCCCGCCGAAGTGCATCATCAGATGTTCAACGCGTAATATCGTTCCGTTCATGGCGCGACGCCCTTACGCACGGCAAACCCGCTGCGGTTAATGCGGATCAAACCGCGCGGACGCCAGATCATCATCACCACCATGAGCATGCCAAACAGCAGGACGCGGTACTCGGCAAAACTGCGAAGCAGTTCCGGCGTTACCGTGAGCACAAAGGCGGCCAGCACCACGCCAAGCGTCGAGCCCATCCCGCCCAGCACCACAATGGCGAGGATCAGCGCCGATTCAAAGAAGGTAAAGGAGGTGGGATTCACGAACCCCTGATAGGTGGCGAAGAACACCCCGGCAATGCCCGCGGTCGACGCGCCCAGCGTAAAGGCGGAGAGCTTAACCAGAACATGATTCAGCCCCATCGAGCGGCACGCAATTTCGTCTTCACGCAGCGCTTCCCACGCCCGACCAATCGGCATCCGCGTCAGGCGGTGCTTGATATAGAGCACCAGCATCACCACCAGGAACAGTACCGCGTAGATAAAAATAAACTTCATGTTCGGGTTGTAGGTCAGGTGGAAAAATTCGTGGAAGGGCACGCCGCCTTCTTTCGCGCGTCGTCCAAACTCCAGACCGAAAAAGGTGGGGGGAGGGGCCGAGACGCCGTTTGGGCCGCCGGTGAAGGTCAGCCAGTTGTTCAGTATCAGGCGAATGATCTCCCCGAACCCGAGGGTGACGATGGCAAGGTAGTCACCGTGCATGCGCAGTACCGGGAAACCGAGCAGGGCGCCTGCGGCGGCGGCCATGATTGCCGCCAGCGGCAGCATGCTCCAGAAGCCTAAGCCGAGATACTGGTATCCCAGCGCCAGACCGTACGCCCCAATTGCGTAGAACGCGACATATCCCAAATCCAGCAGGCCGGCCAGACCCACGACGATATTCAGCCCCAGACCGAGAAGCACGTAGATCAGCCCGAGAATGGCGACGGTCAGCACATATTTAGTGGCGACAAACGGAAAGCAAATCGCAAGGGCAATTACCAAAGGAATAATCCAGCGCATGCGGCTTTTATATTCCGGTGGCCGGACATATACGCCCGCGCTATCGGCTTCGAAGCGCGCCTGGAAACGGGCGCCCGCGGCGGTACCTAAAAAGACGCTCAACAGAAAACGCCCGAACATGACGATGCCAACCATCCAGGCCAGCCGTTGCCCGGCGAAGTTAAAGCTGTACCCGTCCAGCACCACGCCCGCAATGGGGCCGAAAATAATCAGCGCAATCAGTCCGGAAAAAATCGCGTCCAGCATGCAGCGTTTAAGTGAAAAACCGTGTGATGTCATCATTCTCTCCCTCACACTTTGGCCACAATCGGGCGCCCAAGCAGGCCCTGGGGACGGAAAATAAGGATCATGACCAGCAGGCCGAACGAAAAGACATCTTTATAGTCCGAGTTCACCATGCCTGAGAACTGGGCTTCCGCCACGCCCAGGATAAGGCCACCGAGCATGGCGCCGGGAAGGGAGCCGATGCCGCCGAGCACCGCTGCAGTAAAGGCTTTAATGCCGATCACGAACCCGACGTAGAAATCAAAGGTGCCGTAATTCATGGTGATCAACACCCCCGCCAGACCGGCCATCGCCGCGCCGATCACAAAGACCAGCGAAATGATCCGGTCGGTGTTAATGCCCAGAATGGAGGCCATCTTACGATCCTGCTGTACCGCGCGGCACATCCGGCCCAGCCGGGTATGGTTGATAATCCAGGTGAGCACCAGCATGCCGGCAAACGAGGCAACCAGAATAAACACTTTGGTGTAGGTTATCTGTACGAACCCGTCGCCCAGATGCAGGCGAATCACGCCGTCCAGCATGGTCGGCACTCCTTGCTGACGCGGACCCTGGCTCAGCTGAGCGTAGTTTTGCAGGATAAGCGACATGCCGATGGCGGAGATCAGCGGCGCCAGGCGCGTGGAGTTGCGCAGCGGCTTGTAGGCGATACGCTCGATGGTCCAGCCGTACACCCCGGTTACTACAATGGTGAACACCAGCGTCCCGAGGATCAGCAGTGGGAACGACTGCAGACCGAAGAACGAGAGCAGCGCCAGGCCAATGGCGCAGAGATAGGCGGAGATCATATACACTTCGCCGTGGGCGAAGTTGATCATCCCAATAATGCCGTACACCATGGTGTAGCCGATGGCGATTAAACCGTAGACGGAGCCCAGCGTTAAACCATTGATTAACTGTTGCAGGAAGAATGTACTCATCTTAGCGCGCTCGTTTTATAGGCTGCGCGAAGCGCGCAGACTGATGTTTATTACGCGCCGGCGGGCAAACCCGCCGACGTTGAGCGTGACTCCGTCCCGTTACTGCACTTCCTTATATTTTCCTTTGTCGTCCCACTGGTAAACCACGTAGTCAGACACTTTCAGATCGCCTTTGCTGTCCCAGGCTTTTTTGCCCATCACCGTGTCGACGGAATTGGCTTTCAGCCACTCGCTGGCTTTGGCGGAGTCCTTGCCGCCGGTGGCCTTGAAGGCCGCGGCTATGGCCTGTACGGAGGCATAGGAGTAAAGGGTGTAACCTTCCGGCTCGAATTTACCGGCGCGGAATTTCTCGATAACCGCTTTACCGTCCGGGATAAGGCGCGGATCTTTACCGAAGGTCATGTAAATGCCGTTCGTGTATTGCGGGCCACCCGCGGCGGTCACCATCTCCTCGTTGACAATACAGTCGCCGGAGAAGAATTTCGCCTGCACGCCCTGTTCACGCATCTGGCGAACCAGCGGGCCGGCTTCCGGGTGACAGCCACCGAAGAATACGACCTCCGGTTTTTGCGCGCCGATCTTCGTCACCAGCGCGTTAAAGTCTTTTTCACCGCGGGATAACCCCTCATACATCACATCCTGAACGCCGCGTTTCGCCAGCGCCGCTTTGGTGGCGTCAGCCAGACCCTGACCATAGGTGTCTTTATCGTGAATGATGACCACGCGCTTGGCTTTCAGCTTGTCGATGATGAAGTCGCTGGCCACCTGGCCCTGCTGGTCATCGCGGCCGCACATGCGGAACATGTCGCTCATGCCGCGTTCGGTGATCAGCGGGTTAGTCGAGCCTGGGGTGATGGCGATAATGCCCGCATCGCTATACACCTCGGAGGCGGGCATGGTGGAAGAGGAGCAGAAATGGCCGACCACGGCGTTGACTTTATCCTGGTCAACTAAACGGTTGGCGACGGCGACGGCCTGCTTGGGCTCGCAGGCGTCATCCCCCTGAACCAGTTTGATCTTCTCGCCATTAATACCGCCTGCGGCATTAATATCTTCAGCGGCCTGCGTTGCGCCATGCCAGTACTGATCGCCATAGGTCGCATTGGGACCTGTAAACGGCCCGGCCACGCCAATCACAATATCTGCCCGGGCGGAAAACGCCGTCACCAGACAACCGGCCAACACAAGAGAAAGAGGAGTTCTGATTAATTTCAGCGACATTATTATGTTCCTTAGCAAAGAGGTTTTTGCACCACGGCGTAAACCCGAACGCCCGACGGCGCAGCCAATCCGAAACACGAGCAAGAACAAAATGCACTAAACGAACAAGATACAGACGGCATCCTGCATATACGGCGAGATTTCCCTGCGCAGGATCGCGCGAAGAACGTTAAGCAAAAATGTTGCCAGAATGGTTAACCCATTGACGAGCTTGCGACATGTTTGAGTATAGAGCGCCGCGTTATGCCGCCTTGCGGGAGGAGAAGAAATTACAGCGGAGATCACATATCGTTAACAATAAAGCCCATAAGTTGTGCAAAGGTCACGATTTGCACGTTTTTGCAGCAATAAAGACCTAAACTTCAGCCCGGAGAGGCGTGAGATATGTGTTAGGATCGTTTCCTTTTTTGCAGGAGTATCAGCGATGACTGAAGGCCCATTGAATGAAAGCGAAATGGCGTGGCTTGAAGAGACGTTAATGTCTTACGGTCATGATGACGCGTCCGTGATTGACGTGTCCGAACTGGACGGCATGCTTACCGCAGTGCTTTCCGGTCCTGTTGTCGTTGAGCCAGATGCCTGGCTGGTGGCGGTGTGGGGTGGCGAGAAGTACATTCCGCGCTGGAAAAACGATCGTGAGATGAACCGTTTTATCGATCTCTGCTTTAAGCACATGAACGATATTGCCGAGCGCCTGAGCGAGTACCCGGATCAGTTTGAACCGATGTTCGGCTATAACGACGTGGACGGTGAGAGCTATACCGTGGTGGAAGAGTGGTGCTATGGCTATATGCGCGGCGTGGCGCTGACGGACTGGTCAGCCTTGCCGGAAGCCCTGAAGGCCGATCTTGACGTGATTGCCCTGCACGGGACGGAAGAGAACAGCGAGAAGCTGGATGAACTGTCCGAAGAGGAGTACATCTCCAGCATCGAAAGCATCCAGCCTGCGGCGCTGCGCCTGTATAACTACTGGGTAAACAACCCGCAGCAGCCGGAAGCGAAGAAGCCGACGGTGAACGGCACGAAGGTCGGGCGTAACGATCCGTGTCCTTGCGGCAGCGGGAAGAAGTTTAAGAGCTGCTGTTTGCACTGAAACATTTTTGTGGCTTTGTTCGTTCACCTTAAGACCAGTAGAAGGTAATACGTTCTTAACCTGTGAACGAGATAAGGGGCCGTCGAGGCCCCTTATATGGCAAGGCGTATCAGACCGTGAATAAGCTGAATGTCTATTGTTGCTCATCGAATATCTTTGATCTCTACACCCCGAAGTGCTTAGTTGTATTCTTGGATTGTCATATATCTTTCTGGTATTTATTTTATCTTTTCATTTAATTCATGAATGTTTATTTTGCGATTATTTGCGTGTTGAATAAATTAAATCCTTTATCCCTTTCTGTGAAATAAGGTTTTAATGTTCGGTCTCCAGGCGTATATTTTGATTAACCTTATCGGTTGTTCAAAATGATAATTGACGATGGCAGGGCAATCAGACACGGTTCAATATCAGGATACACTGAATCGTTATTTACTTTATTTTCCCAGAAATAAAACCGTTTTATCTGATGTTCACTCGTTTAGCGGGGAAGAAGAACTCAGTAAACCTTACCGTTATACTATTCGCTTTACCAGCCCAACACCGAACATCGCGGTTAAAGACGTCCTTAACCAGATAGCCGAGTTTATTCTGCGTGCCCCGAATCCGAGAGCAGGCTGGCATCATCAGGATCCCTGGCTGCCGGTGCGGCAGATAAATGGCGTAATCACGTCATTTTCCCGTCTGAAGTCGTCCGCCGATGAAACGCTGTATGAGTGTGTGCTGGAGCATGAACTGGCGCTGATGGACCGAAATTACCGTTCGGCCGTGTACATGGACATGACCGTGCCTGAGCTCGTCACGAAGTTAATGAAGGACAGCGGGTATTTTCAGGGTTACAACATCGATTTCGACCAGCTGAGCTTCAGCTATCCGCTGCGGGAAATGGTTATCCAGTGGAAAGAAACCGATCTCCAGTTTATCCGCCGCCTGCTGGACGAAGTCGGGATCTGGTTTCGCTTTGAAAATCACGACAAGGTACCGGCCGAAACGGTGGTGATTTTTGGCGACGGGGGCCGTCGCTACGTATTCAGCGATAAAAAGCTGCCATACGTCCGTAATTCGGGCATGACCAGTCATGAAGAGTATGTTACCGGGCTCGAAGAGCGCTACCAGCTCATTCCCGAAAACGTGCTGGTCCGCACCTACAACTATCGCGATCCGTTTTCTCCGCAGGCGGATAAAACCCTTACTGACAACGGCATTCCTGACGGGATAACCCGCGGCAAAGAGTATCACTACGCCGATCATTTTCTGAATGAAGGCGACTTTTATGGACAGGAGGCGGAAACGGCTACGTTTTACGCGCGCCTGCGCTATGAGCGTCTGCTGAACAATCAGAGCGTGCTGGGGCTGACGACCAGCGATCCGGAACTGCTGCCGGGCGTGATGTTTAACCTGACAGGCGATATTCCTGCCGGATTTAAGCCCGGATTCGTTGTCACCACGATGACGCTCTCCGGCAGCCGCGCGGAGCACTATCGCGCCATCCTGAAGGGCATTCCCTATCTGCACGGCTACAGCTACCGTCCGGACTATCTGCCGCGTCCGGTGATAGCCGGAACCGTGCCCGGCCGCGTGGCGGCCATTAATCGCGATCCCACGTATGCCGGAGTCGATGCACAGGGCCGCTACCGCGTGAAGTTTGATTTTGACCTTGATGAAAAACGTGACGGCTTTGAAAGTGCGCTGATGCGTCTGGGCAGACCGTACGGCGGGGATGTGTTTGGTTTTCACTTCCCGCTGCTGGACGGAACGGAGGTGGCAGTCGCCTTTGAAGGCGGCGACCCGGACAGGCCGTATATCGCGCACGTCATGCATGACGGCAGCCATCCGGATTTGGTCACAAACCGCAACGATACCCGCAACGTGATCCGCACGGCCGCCTCGAACAAAATCCGCCTTGAGGATCGCCGGGGTGAGGAACATATCAAGATTTCCACGGAGCACGGCAAGGGACAGGTCAGCGTCGGCCACCTGGTCGATTCCACGGGGAAAAAACGCGGGCAGGGCGTGGAAGCCCGCACCGATGACTGGATGGCGCTGCGTGCCGCCAAAGGGGTACTCATTACCACAGAGGCCCAGCCCCGCGCGCAGGGCCAACAGCTGGATATGACGGCCGCCATCGCGCAGCTGGAAAAAGCATTGTCGCTGGCGATGACGCTGCAACAAAGCGCGTTAACGGCCGGTGCCGGGAATGTGGATACCGATCGGCAAAACCAGCTGTCCCGGGTGCTGAGCCAGCTGACAGGGCCGGGCATTCTGGCGTATGCCGAAAAAGGTGCCGCGCACGTCACCCCGCAGAGCCTGCAGCTGTCCGCCGGGAAAGACCTGATCGCAACAGCAGGTCAGGATGCCAGCGTGAACGTGGTGAAAAAATTCTCGCTGGCCGTGGGGGAAAAACTCTCGCTGTTCGTTCGCAAGCTCGGCATCCAGATGATTGCCGGTGCCGGGGATATCACGACGCAGGCCCAGCGTGGTGCCATGCACATGCTCTCGCAGAAAGATTTCACGATGGCGAGCACCGCCGGGCAGCTGAACGGCAGCGCCAAACAGGGCATACAGCTGGTCTGAGGCGGTGGCGGGATCCGAGTCAGTCCGAACGGACTGGTCACCATCTTCTCGCCAACGGGAATCGAACTGAAAGGACCCAACCTGAAGTATGACGGTCCGGAAAGCGCGCAGGTCACGGTCCCGCCGTTCAATAAGGGCGCATTCAAATTCCGCTACCTGCTGCACGCCGGAGATGACCCGGAACAAATTCTCGCAAACAAAAAATTCAGGCTGACCAGCTCGGCCGGAAACGTGGTTGAGGGCGTTAGGGACAGCAACGGTCATTCATCGTTACTCGATGCCGATGACCTGGATACCTACAAAATGGAGTTAATGGAATGACGGAAGCCAGAAAAAGCCCGTATGCGCCACGGGTAATATCAGAAGGGGATATTCCTGTACACAGGGATTTGGGGGAAGTCGCTCAGACCTGCCGTGTGGGCGTACCGCGCCCGATGCCGGGGATCGTTATTCTGGTCCACGGCGTGAATGATGTAGGCGAAGCGTACCAGAACCAGGAGAAGGGCATTATCGCGGGCCTGAGTAAACGTCTTGGCCGCACAGATTTTTACACCCATGAATGGGGGGACTACAGAATCACCCGTCCCGGCCGTTCACCGGTTATCCCGTTTTACTGGGGGTATAAGCCGGTTACGCATGACGACTATAAAGCAGATCAGAAGCGGTACCGGGATGAAGTGGGTAAGCTGAAAGACCAGGCTCACCTGCCGTACGATGCCTATCAGGAAGATAATGCTGATAAAAAAGCCGATCTGGGTAATGACGGAAAAGGTGCGTTTAAGTACCAGAACGATAACTTTGGTAATGCGCTGGAAGCGAACTTTGCCAAAGGGGGCGGCACCTTCGCGAACGCCACAACCAATATTCCCGACATGCTGGGGCCGGGGGCGGGAGGGGTGGCTCTGTCTGCCGTCGGTTTTTTGTCATTACACGCAAATAACGGGGACTTCACTCATCCTATTTACGAAAACCCGCACCGCATCTACCAGTTTTTTGCCGCTCAGCGCCTCGCTGATTTGATTCTGCAAATACGTGAACCACTGGTGACAAGAAACGATGTGATTAACGTAGTGGCGCATAGCCAGGGCACCATCATCACCATGCTCGCCAATATGCTGGTGAAGCAGGCGGGTTATGATCCTGCGAACTGTGTCATCCTGAATCATTCCCCGTATTCACTGGAATCCCGCTCCGCGGAAAATATTCAGCCAGGCCACCACCAGACAGATAAAGCCCGGCAGAATACGTTTAAAAATTTCTGTCGGCTGATGGCAACGCATTACAAAGGCGGTGTGCTTGATGACGCTGCGCTGAAGGAAATGGAAGGGGCCTGTACGCTGCGTAAACCGTCCGATAATCCATTGCGCAAAGACGCCAGGTTTTGCCGGGATAATAACGGGAAAGTCTATAACTACTTCTGCCCTGATGATGGTGTTGTGTCTTTGACAAACGTTCAGGGTTTCGGCTGGCGGGGCATCCCCAAAACCATCGCCACCGGTATCCCAAACTTATATCAGAGAGTTTTTTATCAGCATGGTGAGGTTGGGCTGGCTCCGACAGGAGAAGAGTTTACTTTGCCTAAGCGCATGACGGGGGATGCGGGTTACAGCAGCCTCGCGAATACCAGTTACCCCACGTCAGGATCAGGTGTTGTCGTGAACGGTGAAGAGCTGCCTGAGACGTTTATCTTTGCACTTCAGGGGCAGAATAACCATCCGGATAATGATCCTAAAACGAGTGACAAACCGTACACGTATTATATCGACCCGGACAGCCCTGACGCTTACATTTCGTATTCTGCAAAAGCCCATACCATCAAACTGACGGAGAGCGCCACGTATGCCGTCAGCCGTTACCAGGGCGTCAGCTGGAGTCCCGGCCATATACTGACAAACGATGAGCTGCAGGTCGAAACACTCGGGATGAAAGAGCGTATCGGGTATGACACCAGGGTGATTCGTGGGGTGGTGACAGGAACGAAGGACTTTCTGAACGTCACGCTGACCTGGCTTCGTCCCCGCGACGAACTGGAAAAGGAATGGATGAAGGCAGATCCAGTCAGTTACAGCCAGCATTCTTCTATTGTGGCGAGTGAGTACGCGCCGTCTCATGCGATGGCGTTTGACCTGGCAATCGGCCAGTGCCGGGCATTCGACTATAAAGCGGGTAAATTCTGGGAAGACCTGTTGCACCGTGCCGACTGGCGTGACCCGTTGAATGGATTCAAGCCAGATGTAGATTATTACCGGACGGGAAAACTACCAGATGCGCCAACCAAATACCATATGAACAAGCCAGAAGGTGCTTTACCTACAGACGATTTTGGCGTGGTCAACCAGTTTAACAATGCCACAAAAGTCATCCCGTCCCGTGATTTAGCCGTGGGCAATCAGGAAGTCGCAAATCTGCAATGGGACATGCCGAAGGCAAAATCTGACCGAGAGCTGGGGATTGCGCGTGCTAAAGAGTGGTGGGAATCGTGACAGGGAGACAAGCATGAAGATAAAACGTATAGCAGGTATTGCCCTGGCGGCAGTGTTGGAGGCCGCAGGTTGCAATGCCTCAGAGCCGCCCACGCAGGTGGTGTACCGGTTCGATGACCATCGTTATCTGGAGCTGAAGGGATGGGACTGCGAGGGTGAACTCTGGTACACGGATACACAGCGGGGTATCCACACGGAGCCAGTCAGCCAGTTTTACCGGATATTTACCAAAAAATATGTGCATCCATCAGAACGTTACATTGCGCTTCCGACCTGGGATTCTCCTGGGGCTATGGTTTCGAAAGATTATGGGCAAACCTGGTATCCTTCTTCGTTTGCTCCCAGCGAAAATGAACCTAATGGTGATTCATCACCTCCTTACGACGATATTATTTCTTTCACCGTCGTCAACGATCAGGGTTTTTTACAGACGAAACACCGGCTGTATATGTCGTCAAAACCGTTTGATGACCCGCGTATTTTGCCTGGAGGGGCGGGCATTCAATATGAGCTTGAGGATGGAACAAAAGGAGATATAAAACCCGGAACTGCGGGGTGGGCCTGGGGAATGGTTTATATGACTAAACAAGGGCTAAAAGATACCGTTCAGGAACTTCAGGCCAGTTGGCAAAATCAGCCTGACAAAATACCGGAAGTAAAAGGCTACACCGGCTGGGATCATATGCGTTGCGATATGGATGCAGGAAGGAAAGGATACTAATGAACGGCGTAATTCCACTCAATGACCCGCTGGTGAGCGGCGGGAAATGGCAGTTTTTATCTTATATGTGATCGTCGTGATTATCTGTATTGCTGTTCGGACAGTCACCTGGCCGGGTAATAAACATGTAGATCTCGATTTTCTTGCCCAGTCCGCGGTTATTCCGGTTGTTTTTCTGACGGGGTTCGTTCAGATGTGGTCTGTCGTGTATCACGGCATGAGGCACTACATGGAAACGAGGCTGCTGATTGCCGCCCGGCAGGAATATAAGGTTGTCAGCTTCGCCAGGGGGAACATTACCCTTGCTGGCTGGTCCGTACTCACTCCACCAAAGGCAACAAAGGAACTGGCACTGAGAATGCTGAAACTTGAGGGAGAGTTTCCGCTGGCCGCTAAAATGCCGTTGAAAACCGAGCTGGAAGAATCGTTCGATTTCACGAAGGCCGGGCAGGCAGTATCCCGCGTTCTGGAGCCCATGGCAGGGAAACTTTCTCGATACCAGCAGATTGAAGCGCTGGTGTGGGTTCGAGGCGGGGATGAATCCTGTAGCGATGAACTCCGGCGCATGCTTGAACGTTCTGCGATCGCGACGAAGAAAATCACTTTTTTACCTGAATGCCCGGACTATACGCAAGTCACGGAATGGCTAAATCTGTCGAAAAGCTACGTCGTTCAACGGCTGCTTATCTGTGTCGATCTGCATTCTGACGAAGAAGCATCTAAACAGATGGAAAATGTTACGGCACTTTTCTTCACGAACGACTACGTCAAAACAGCAGGAGAAAAACCGGTTTATTTTTATCAGCCGATGACGGGTGTCACAGACGTAGAAAGTAAAGTGCCCGTTTATCTGAGGACAGAAACCGTCAGCAAGCCTAAGCAACTCTGGTATACCGGGTTATCCCGCACAGAGAAGTATCCGCTGCTGGAAGTGCTGGACGAGAACAACTTAGTGCCGGACAGGCTGGAGCTTGAGGCATCGCTCGGTGAGCGCTCTGCCGGTTATCAGTGGCTGATGCTGGCGCTGGCCGCTGATGCGGTTATGTATGGGCAGGGCGATCAGCTTGTGGCCGCGTCCGCACAGAACCATTTTGCCATGGCCGCGCTATCCTCCCGGTTGACCTGCCAACCCGATTACCCCGAAGAAAAAAGATATACGCTGCCGTGGCAAGCTGGCGGGATTGGCGGTCTGATGTTGTTTTTTGGGCTGATGTTAAGCATTGCCAGCGTTGATGAAGCCGGTAAAACTCTGTCCGGCTGGTTTATAACGATAATGGCGGTTCTGTTAATAGGTTTATTCCTTGGGATGGGGGCATTGTTTACCTGGTATTATGGTGACAAAGCTTATGAGCACATGGGGATGTGATGATGAATGAACAAATGATTTTAACGACAGCACACCGGATGGTTATGATCAGGATATAAGGGATTTATTAAAGGGGAATCTTTCCCTATGAAAGCGGATAGTTTCCCCTTAAACCTTTGTTATCCCACTTCCGGCAGCATCCCGGCTGCAATCAACACTTGCACCAAAATAATCACCACCCCGCAGCCAAACACAACGCACAGCAGCGGTTTTCCTCCCGCCACGCGATACCCTTGCTGAGGATGCTGCTGGCGGCTTTTCCACGCCAGCAGGGAAGGGAGCAGCAGGGCCAGGATAGAGAGCGCTACCCCCGCATACCCCAGCGCCATCACAAACCCGCGTGGATAAAACAGCGCAAAAGCGAGCGGCGGCAGGAAGGTGATGGCCCCCGTCTGCAACCGTCCGGCCGCGGTATTGCGACGCTGGAACAGGTCGGCCAGGTAATCAAACAGGCCGAGCGCCACGCCCAGGAACGAGGTTGCCAGCGCCAGGTCGGCAAACAGGTGTACCGCCAGCTCCACGTGCGGGGAGGTAACAACCTCGCGCAGTGCCAGCAGAAAACCGTTCAGGCCGGCGTGTTGCGCCATCAGCCCAATAAAGGTTGAAGAGTCAATGCTGCCCAGCGTCACCAGTTGCCAGAAAATATAGGCGATCAGCGGGATCGCGCTGCCGATAACAAAGACGCGGCGCAGCTTGCGGATATCGCCGTTCATATAGCTGACGATGCTCGGCACGCTGCCGTGGAAGCCAAACGAGGTGAAAATGACCGGGATCGCGGAAAGCGCCAGCCCTTTTTCCAGCGGCAGCGTCAGCAGGTTGACCTTGTGCACGTGCGGGGCCAGCAGCACCAGCATGATAATCAGGAAGAGAATTTTGGCGCTGAACAGAAAGCGGTTAAACAGATCGACCAGCGATGTACCCACGCAGACCACGCCGCCGCCGATGAGCGCAAAGAAGATAGCGCCCGTCGCAGGGGTAATGTCAGAGCCAAACCAGTCGTTGACGCTGGAGGCGATGAGTTCCCCGGCGCCGCTGATATAGGCGGCGGTCAGGGCGTACATCAGGAACATCATGCTAAAGCCGGTTATCCACTGGCCGTAGCGTCCCAGATAGCGCGACGCAAGCGAACCCAGACCGGTGTCGGCGGGGACGTGCTGGTAAACCTCAAGCAGCAGCAGGGCGGTGTAGCACATCAGCGCCCAGAGCGTACCCAGCAGCAGCAGGGTCATGCCAAATCCCACGCCCGCGGCTGCCAGCGGCATGGCCAGCATTCCTGCGCCAATCGTCGTTCCGGCGACGATAAAAATACTTCCCAGGGTTCTGTTTTTCACGCTTTCCTCTACAACAATGCTTAACCGCGACAAAATCTGCGGCGCAGAGTAAGGGAAAAGCCGTAACTCGTCAAATCACCGTTACAAGTGGTGTAATGAAAAGTTTACGCATCGCGCTGCCGGCAATTCTATCACGTGGGGCGACGCTCAGGCGTGACGTAAACAGGGCGTACAGGGAATAAAATGGGTATTTCGATGCGGGGGAGGGAAGGTAAATTAACGCGGTGCCGGAAACCGGCACCGCGTAGAAATTAATTTTGAGTATCTAGCGTGGAAAGTTCTTTATCAATAAAGTAAAGACCTTCGCCGGATTTCCCTACCAGAGATAGTTTATCCAGCACAGATTTAAACAGCTTCTCTTCTTCGTGTTGTTCAGCGACGTACCACTGCAGGAAATTAAAGGTTGGATAATCCTGGCTGGTCATCGCCGCATGAACCAGTTCGTTAATGTTCTGCGTGATCAGCTGCTCGTGCTCGTAGGTGGCGCGGAAAAGTTCATCGAGAGAATTATACTCAGCAAAAGGGGATGCCACGGTTTCAATGCGCGGCAGGCTGCCCGTATCTGTCAGATAATCAAACAGACGCTGCATGTGGGTCATCTCTTCCTGAGCGTGACGACGCAGAAACGCGGCCGCACCTTCGAAGCTGTGGTAGCTGCACCAGGCGCTCATCTGCTGGTAGAGGAGGGATGAAAAAAGCTCGAGGTTCATTTGCGCATTGAGCTTATCGATCATTTCAGTTTTCAGCATGGTGACGCTCCGGGTTATTATTTCTGGTTCACGATGAGCGACACTATAATTTGTTATTTAATTATATGCAAAACGTAAATTTTTATTTTACTTATTTAAAATACGAATGGGAATAAAACGCATTGGCGATTTTTATAATTTATTAATGAGAATTATTTTTGTTCGTAATGAAATAAACTGCCAGCAAACGCTGGCAGCGTTGATTAATACCAGGGATTATTTGACTTAGGGTTAACGGCGTAACCCATACATTTATACTGGATAGTCACGCTCTCGTTGAGACACAAAGAGCCGCTCGTCAGGGTGCAGGTTTTGATGGGCTGACCATAGGCTGAAGCGGTGGCATACCCCATGCTCTGACACGCTTTTGCCGCCGTGCCGTTATTCACATACTCATCGGAATACGCATTTTGCAGCGCTGCCTGGCCGTAATCGAGGCGGACGATGCCGTTCGGCGCGTCGAGGCTGCTGACTTCAGCCTGGCGGTTAATACTGCATCCCGCGAGCAGCAGGAGTGTGCCGGCTACAATGACTCTTTTCATGGTTCGCTCTGAGTGGATGGAAATACGTTATCGTACCCGCAGATGCCCGCTGCAATGCCTGGAATAGCCGGACAATCTGCCCTCACTCTTCGCAACGGGTCAGAGGAGAGTGCTATCAGGCCAATCCCTTATAAAAATGTGATGAGTATCACAAAATGATTGATTTTTGTGATGATGGTCATATTATAAGCACGTTGACAATAAAGTTGTATAACAAGTTAATGGAGCATCATCGTGAAACTGCGCAAAATCCTGAAAAGCATGTGGGCCAATTACTGCCGCACGTTCAAAGACGTGCCGCCAGGCGCCATGTTCTGATAAAAAAACCTGCTTCGGCGGGTTTTTTTTGTACCTGCAGGCGATGAAGGGAAGATGTCAGGGGGCGTGTTTTGCTACTATGGCGGCCTTTAAATAAGGAGAAAACCCCATGTCACAAAACCTGAGCGCCGATCAGGAACTGGTCTCTGACGTTGTCGCCTGCCAGCTGGTTATCAAACAAATTCTTGATGTTCTGGACGTGATTGCGCCGGTTGAAGTGCGCGAGAAGATGTCTACGCAGCTGAAAAACATCGATTTCGCCAGCCATCCTGCTGCCGCTGACCCGGTTACGCTTCGTGCGATCCAGAAAGCCATCGCGCTAATTGAACTACGATTTACGCCGCAGGGTGAGTCCCACTGAAGCAGGGAAAGGGGCGACGGGACATGTCGCCCTTTTATGCGGTCAGAAGAACGTCTGGACCAGCAGGTAGCTCGCCGCGCACGCGCAGCTTACCCCAATCAGCCCTGGCAAAATGAAGCTGTGGTTGATGATAAATTTGCCGATGCGGGTCGTGCCTGATCGGTCAAAGCCGATGCAGGCCAAATCGCTGGGGTAGGTCGGCAGGACAAAATAGCCGTATGACGCCGGGAAAAAGGCGATCAGCATTTTCGGGTCGATGCCGAGCATGAGGCCCATAGGCGCAACGGCCGTCAGCGCCGCCGCCTGACTGTTCACCAGTTTTGACACCAGAAACAGCACAATGGCATACGTCCACGGGTGGCTCTTCACCACGCCTTCCAGCGCCAGCTTTAATTCGTCGAGATGCGCCTGGAAAAAGGTATCGCTCATCCACGCCACGCCAAATACTGAGAAGATCGCGACCATACCAGCCTTGAACACCGCGCCGTTGGAAATAGCCGACGCGTTGACCTTACAGGCCATCAGCATCACGGCGCCTGCAATTAACATCATCATCTGGATGACAAGGTTCATCGACAGCGCCGTCATTTTGCCTTTTAGCTCAAAGGCGGGGCGCAGCTCAGGGAAGGCGCCCAGCAGAACGACCACGGCAATGCCGGCAAAGAAAATCCACGTGGACCAGTAGGCCTGTTTAGGGAAACGCTGATTCATTAGCGTCTCCGTTCCGCCATAGATAAACTCGCGCTGCTTAGGATCTTTCAGCTTTTCCTGAAACTCAATGTCGTCCGCCAAATCTTTCCCACGGCGTAAGCTCCACAGGGCCGCAATGGCTACGCCGAAAAGCGAAGCGGGAACCGACACGGCGAGAATTTCCAGGATCCCCCACGCGTGGCCGATCCCATGCTGGGCCGCCAGGATAGACACCAGCGACACAACGGCAACGGAAACGGGGGATGCCGTAATCGCCATCTGTGATGCCACCGATGCCACGGCCATGGGGCGCTCCGGGCGGATCCCTTTTTTCAGGGCGATATCCGCAATGATGGGGAACATGGTGTAGACCACATGTCCGGTGCCGCACAGAAAGGTCAGCATCCATGTGGTGAAAGGGGCGAGCAGGGTGATGTGCTGCGGGTGTTTGCGCAGCAGACGTTCAGCAAACTGCATCATGACGTTGAGGCCGCCCGCAGTCTGCAGCGTAGCCGCACAACCAATCACCGCAAGGATGGTCAGCATAACGTCAACCGGCGGTTTACCCGGTTGCAGACCAAAGACAAAACATAAAATAAAAAGACCAATACCGCTGATTAACCCAAGCCCCATACCGCCGAAACGCGTACCCGTCAGCAGGCAGAGGAGAATGACAACAAACTCAATGGTGATCATGATGCTCCCTCGTCAATGATTATGTAACTAAATAAATCATCACACGTTGTGTGGTTAATCATTGGGAGCCAGATCAGATTTGTTAAATGTCAGCAAAAGCAGATGGTTGGAGATGGGAAAAGGAATCCTGCCTCAGGTGGGAGGAGGGATCCCCACAAAACAATGCCTGCACGGACGACTCCCTCTCCCTTGAGGGAGAGGGCTGGGGTGAGGGGGAACATACGGCTGTGGTGGTCATTCCGTTCACTTCATGTTCCTTGCTACTCTTTAACGACATGACCGGTGAACGTGCCAGGGCGGCTCAATCGCCGCCGCCCTGGCGACCCGGGCTCCCGGCGGTAAATCGCCGCTTCGCGGTGCCCTCAGCTTATTCCTTCAGGCTATCGGGTCGGGCATGAGCCTGCATCCCTGCAGGCCACACCCTCTCGGCGCATCCCTGCACCTCGCCCCGGCCTTACGGAAACGCTTCGGCGATTTACAGCCGGACCAGGACATCGCTGTCAGTTATTCACTTGCCTGAAACAAAATTCATCGCTTCAGGTTAATAAATTCTTGGGAAACCTTCAGCCCGGTTGGAGCAGATTAAAAAACTCAGTGTTGCTGCACCGTCACAATGTCGAGCAGATGACGGTCGGTTTGCTCAGGACATAAACCCGCCTGCTGCGCATTATGGATCTCATCCGCCAGCGTCTTCAGCAGCATGCCATCCTGCTGCTGCTCTTTGTCCATATCGCGTAAGAATCTGAGCGTCGTAATGTCCTGCTGCGCTTTGGCTTCATCGGCCAGTTTGCTGAGCGTGCTGCAGCGTTGCTCGTACTCTTCAAGCGTTTTCTGGAACAGTTCTTCCAGGCAAGAGTAGTTTTCGTTGATCCCATCAAGTGCTTTCACGACGGGATTTGCCCCTGCGGCTTTCAGAAAGTTAAAGACACGCATCATATGGGTGACGTTACTTTGCGCCTGCGAGCGAAAGAAGGTGGCAGACCCCGTAAGGCTATTCTCGGCACACCACGCACTTAAGTGAAGGTGCAGATTCGAGGCGTAGAACTCAAGGTTCATCTGCGCGTTAAGTTTTTGCATCATCGTTTGGGTAGCCATACTCATATCCTTATTGACTGTGGGACGTGATGTCCGTTGCTTAACCTGAGCGCCAGGCAAATACGAAGATAAAAGCAGATATAGACATTCTGCCGTGAGCGAAGTCGACCGAAATTCACTTCCTGTGTTCGATATAAATAAGCATACCCTTGTCTTTGGTCTAAGAAAACTCTTAATTAGGCTGTGTTTACCATACATTACAAAGTTTAATATAGTACAGAAATAAAATTAGCTCGCCATGAATGAGATTTTATTTAAATCGCTAATAATTAAGGCTTTTTGCCGTTAGAGTGCACTGTTACTCTTTCGGGAATATTAAGTTGGAATATTACTCCGTGAAAAACAGAAATACGGTTTAATCGTTTCGAATATATGATGTGTCAATAAAATTGCGCTAAATCAAACTCTGCGGAATAACGTTTTTCAGGTGCATTGTACATTCGTGATGAAAAACATGTTTAACCCGTTTAACGGCAGGTGCCGTTTTGCCCGCTGAGGGGCATCAGGGATATCTTGGCTAATCTTATGGATAATTCTGCTTAACCCCCTTCTATTTGTCTGACAAATCCTGCCTTTTTTATGTCATTTTTCGCTGAATTTATGTACGCAATTACTGTAATTCTGCGGTGTGATGGGGCTCTCTTATGGATGATTAATTTCCCGCTAAAACTATCACCAGCAATAACGCTTATGACGAGGTAAGCGCTAATGCCTTGTTTTAAGTCCGATTAAATAAGAAGCACGCACTTATTCCCTACAGAAAAGAATGCTAAAGCTGGAGTTTACCATGCACAAATTTACTAAAGCGCTGGCGGCCATCGGTCTGGCTGCCGTTATGTCACAATCCGCTATCGCTGAGAATTTAAAACTCGGTTTTTTGGTAAAACAGCCCGAAGAGCCCTGGTTCCAGACTGAGTGGAAATTCGCAGATAAAGCCGGGAAAGATTTAGGTTTTGAAGTCATTAAAATCGCCGTGCCTGACGGCGAAAAAACCCTGAACGCCATCGACAGCCTGGCGGCCAGCGGTGCAAAAGGTTTCGTTATCTGTACCCCGGATCCAAAGCTGGGATCGGCAATCGCGGCGAAAGCGCGCGGTTACGACATGAAGGTCATCGCGGTTGACGATCAGTTCGTTAACGCCAAAGGCAAGCCGATGGACACCGTCCCGCTGGTCATGATGGCGGCGACCAAAATCGGCGAGCGCCAGGGTCAGGAACTCTATAAAGAGATGCAAAAGCGCGGCTGGGATGTCAAAGAGACCGCGGTTATGGCTATCACGGCTGACGAGCTGGACACCGCCCGTCGTCGTACTACCGGTTCAATGGATGCGCTGAAAGCGGCCGGTTTCCCGGAAAAACAGATCTATAAAGTCCCAACCAAATCCAACGATATCCCGGGCGCTTTCGACGCCGCGAACTCTATGCTGGTCCAGCATCCGGAGGTCAAACACTGGCTGGTGGTCGGCATGAACGACAACACCGTGCTGGGCGGGGTGCGCGCGACGGAAGGCCAGGGCTTCAAAGCGCCTGACGTGATCGGGATTGGCATCAACGGCGTTGACGCCGTCAGCGAGCTGTCCAAAGCGCAGGCTACCGGCTTCTACGGTTCTCTGCTGCCGAGCCCGGACGTTCACGGCTACAAATCCAGTGAGATGCTCTACAACTGGGTAACCAAAGGGGCCGAACCGCCGAAATTTACCGAAGTGACCGATGTGGTGCTGATTACCCGCGACAACTTCAAAGAGGAGCTGGCGAAAAAAGGGCTGGGCGGTAAGTAATACGCTGTGATTGTGCCCCTCATGCATCGTGAGGGGCCAGACGTACACACTACAGGAATCACGGAGACGTTATGCGACAGTCTGATCCGTATCTCTCTTTTCGCGGCATCGGGAAAACTTTCCCCGGTGTTAACGCGCTGACCGATATCAGCTTCGACTGCTATGCCGGCCAGGTCCACGCCCTGATGGGGGAAAACGGCGCGGGGAAATCCACGCTGTTGAAGATCCTCAGCGGCAACTACGCGCCAACGACCGGCACGCTGGCCATTCGCGGCGAAGAGGTGGCGTTTGCCGATACCATGGCGGCGCTCAATGCCGGGGTGGCGATCATCTATCAGGAGCTGCACCTCATTCCCGAGATGACCGTGGCGGAAAACATCTATTTAGGTCAGCTTCCGCACAAAGGCGGCGTGGTAAATCGTTCGCTACTTAATTATGAAGCGGGGCTGCAGCTTAAACACCTGGGTCTGGACGTCGATCCCCAGACGCCGCTGAAATATCTCTCCATCGGCCAGTGGCAGATGGTTGAAATTGCCAAGGCGCTGGCGCGTAACGCCAGAATTATCGCCTTCGATGAGCCCACCAGTTCGCTCTCTGCGCGTGAAATTGAAAATCTGTTCCGCGTGATCCGCGAATTGCGTCAGGAAGGCCGTACGATTTTGTATGTCTCGCACCGCATGGAAGAGATATTTGCCCTGAGTGACGCTATCACCGTCTTTAAAGATGGGCGCTATGTGCGCACCTTTTCCGACATGCAGCAGGTTAACCACGACCAGCTTGTTCAGGCGATGGTCGGACGCGAGCTGGGGGATATTTATCACTGGCAGCCGCGCCAGTACGGCCCTGAACGCCTGCGTCTGGACAGCGTCAAAGCGCCGGGCGTGCGCACGCCGATTTCGTTATCCGTTCGCAGCGGCGAAATTGTCGGGCTGTTTGGTCTGGTGGGGGCGGGGCGCAGTGAATTAATGAAAGGCCTGTTCGGCGGTACCCGCATTACCGAAGGGCAGGTTTCTATTGACGGTGAACGGGTCGATATCCAGAAACCGGCCCATGCGATCAGGGCGGGCATGATGCTCTGCCCGGAAGACCGTAAAGCCGAGGGGATTATTCCGGTGCATTCGGTTCGCGACAACATCAATATTTCCGCTCGCCGCAAGTTTATTCGCGCAGGCTGCCTGATAAACGATGGCTGGGAGTCGAGCAATGCCGACCACCATATTCGCTCGCTTAACATCAAAACGCCGGGTCCGGAACAGCTGATCATGAATCTGTCAGGCGGAAACCAGCAGAAGGCGATTTTAGGCCGCTGGCTGTCGGAAGACATGAAGGTCATTTTGCTGGACGAGCCGACGCGCGGTATCGATGTGGGGGCAAAACACGAAATTTATAACGTGATCTATGAGCTGGCAAAACGCGGCGTGGCGGTGCTCTTCGCCTCCAGCGATCTGCCGGAGGTGCTTGGCGTGGCCGACCGCATTGTGGTGATGCGTGAAGGCGAAATTGCCGGTGAATTACTTCATGAACAGGCGAATGAACAACAGGCGTTGAACCTCGCCATGCCTAAAGTCAGCCAGGCTGTCGCCTGAGTAAGGAGTTAATGATGTCCTCTGTTACTACATCCGGAGCGCCGAAGTCGAAGTCGGCGCTGAGTTTTGGGCGTATCTGGGATCAGTACGGCATGCTGGTGGTCTTTGCCGCGCTGTTCCTCGCCTGCGCGATCTTTGTCCCTAATTTTGCCACCTTTATTAATATGAAAGGGCTGGGGCTGGCCATTTCCATGTCCGGGATGGTGGCCTGCGGGATGCTGTTCTGCCTGGCCTCCGGCGATTTTGACCTGTCGGTGGCGTCGGTTATTGCCTGTGCGGGCGTCACGACGGCAGTGGTGATCAACATGACCGAGAGCCTGTGGATTGGCGTTCTGGCTGGTCTGCTACTCGGCGTCATCAGCGGTCTGGTGAACGGTTTTGTTATCGCACGCCTGAAGATTAATGCCCTGATCACCACGCTTGCGACAATGCAAATTGTCCGCGGGCTGGCCTATATCATCTCCGACGGTAAAGCGGTGGGGATTGAAGACGAGCGCTTCTTTACCCTGGGTTACGCCAACTGGCTGGGTCTGCCTGCGCCAATCTGGCTGACCGTGGCCTGCCTGATCCTGTTCGGCTTCCTGCTCAACCGGACCACCTTTGGCCGCAATACGCTGGCGATTGGCGGTAACGAGGAGGCCGCCCGTCTGGCCGGGGTGCCGGTGGTGCGCACCAAGATTATTATCTTCGTGCTCTCAGGGCTGGTTTCTGCCGCCGCGGGGATCATTCTGGCTTCGCGTATGACCAGCGGCCAGCCGATGACCTCTATTGGTTACGAGCTGATCGTCATTTCGGCCTGCGTTTTAGGGGGCGTTTCCCTCAAGGGCGGCATCGGAAAAATCTCATATGTGGTGGCCGGTATCCTGATTTTAGGGACGGTGGAGAACGCCATGAACCTGCTGAATATTTCGCCGTTCTCGCAGTACGTGGTTCGTGGCCTGATCCTGCTGGCAGCGGTGATTTTCGACCGTTACAAGCAAAAAGCGAAGCGTACCGTGTAACCCTTTTCCCCGTCTTTTATTGCTCAACTTATAACCATAGTTGACCCCTTAACCGCCCCGCCAGTAAAACTGGCGGGGCGGTTGTCAAATGGCGAGCGACGTCACACTGTCTATACTTACATGGCTATGAAAGAGGTAAAGGCGTTTACCTCTCGTAAACCGTAAGGAGGAAAAGGGTGGCTGACATGTTAACCGCACCGCCTGTACTGCCCGGACACTATGCTTTCTTTTTCGATCTCGACGGCACGCTCGCCGGGATAAAACCGCACCCTGACCAGGTGTCTGTTCCGGATGCGGTGTTACAGGATTTGCATCAGCTCTCGCTCATGAATGAGGGAGCACTGGCATTGATATCAGGGCGCTCAATGGCCGAGCTGGATACGCTCGCCAGTCCTTACCACTTTCCGCTGGCCGGTGTACACGGAGCGGAGCGCCGCGACATCCATGATCACACGCATATCGTTTCACTCCCCGACGCACTCACGCAAACGCTGCATAAGCAGCTCTCTGCAGCGCTGGCCGAACTGCCCGGCACCGAGCTGGAAGCCAAAGGCATGGCCTTTGCCCTGCATTATCGTCAGGCGCCGCAGCATGAGGAGGCCGTGCTTGCGCTTGCTCAGAAGGTTGCAGATGCCCATCCACAGCTGGCGTTGCAGCCCGGCAAATGCGTAGTGGAGTTAAAACCGAAAGGGATTAATAAAGGCGCGGCCATCGCCGCGTTTATGGCGTCGCCGCCTTTTAAAGGGCGAACGCCCGTTTTCCTTGGGGATGACCTGACCGACGAGGCCGGGTTTCGCGTGGTGAATCAGGCCGGAGGGATCGCCGTCAAGGTGGGGCCTGGTGACACGGTTGCCGAATGGCGACTGGCGGATGTCGCCAGCGTCTGGCAGTGGATATCTGACATCGCTAACCAGCAACAACAACAAATAGCGCAAAGCAAAGGGGGAAACCATTATGGGTCGCTTAGTCGTCGTCTCTAACCGAATCGCACCGCCTGACGATAAAAAAGCCAGTGCAGGTGGCCTGGCGGTAGGGGTGTTAGGTGCCTTAAAAGCCGCTGGCGGGCTGTGGTTTGGCTGGAGTGGAGAAATCAGTGAAGAAGAGAAACCGCTGAAAAAGGTAACGCGCGGAAACATTACGTGGGCTTCATTTGCGTTGAAAGAGAAAGACTATGACGAATATTACTCGCAGTTCTCAAATGCCGTCCTGTGGCCTGCGTTTCACTATCGTCTTGACCTGGTAAAATTCCAGCGTGAATCCTTCGAAGGCTACTCGCGCGTGAATGCGCTGCTGGCGGATAAACTGCTGCCATTAATAGAAGAAGACGATATTTTATGGATCCACGATTATCACCTGTTACCCTTCGCGAGAGAGCTGCGAAAGAGGGGGGTGAATAACCGCATTGGTTTCTTCCTGCATATCCCGTTCCCGACGCCGGAAATTTTTACCGCGCTACCGCCGCATGAAGAGCTGCTGGAGGCGCTGTGCGATTACGATTTGCTCGGCTTCCAGACTGAAAATGACCGCCTCGCGTTCCTTGACTCCGTGTCAGGTAAAGCGCGTCTGGTGACCAAAGGCGGGAAAACCCATACGGCGTGGGGGAAAACTTTCCACACCGAGGTCTATCCTATAGGGATTGAACCAGACGAAATCGCGGAGCAGGCTTCCGGCCCGCTGCCGCCGAAGCTGGCGCAGCTTAAGAATGAACTCAAGCACGTGAAAAATATCTTCTCGGTAGAACGTCTTGATTATTCCAAAGGGCTGCCGGAACGCTTCCTCGCGTATGAAACGCTTCTGGATAAATACCCGCAGCATCACGGGAAAATTCGCTATACCCAGATCGCGCCGACGTCGCGCGGCGAGGTTCAGGCTTATCAGGATATTCGTCATCAGCTGGAGACAGAAGCAGGGCGCATTAATGGCCGCTATGGCCAGCTGGGCTGGACGCCGCTGTTTTACCTGAATCAGCACTTTGACCGTAAGATCCTGATGAAGGTTTTCCGCTATGCGGACGTTGGCCTGGTCACGCCGCTGCGCGACGGGATGAACCTGGTGGCGAAAGAGTATGTGGCGGCTCAGGATCCTGCCGACCCGGGTGTGCTGGTGCTTTCCCAGTTTGCCGGAGCCGCAAATGAGCTCACGTCGGCGCTCATCGTTAACCCTTATGACAGGGACGACGTGGCGAACGCGCTGAATCGTGCCCTGACAATGCCGCTCACGGAACGTATTTCCCGCCATGCTGACATGATGGAGACGATCCGGAAGAACGATATTAACCACTGGCAGGCGCGTTTTATTCAGGATCTCCGGGATATCGTTCCGCAAAGTCATGAGGGCAATCTGCAAAAAAAGATCGCGACCTTCCCTAAACTCGCCTGATTTTCTGCTGGGGGGTTAATGCCCCCCAAGCGGTACTAACAGCACATCAACCTGGCTCGACGCAACAATAGATTTCGCCGCACAGGCTGCGCGCGATAAAAAGCTGTGGTTATGGTTCCCGCAAATCACTAAATCAATATTTTGTCTGCGACACATATCGAGAATATGGGCGTTGAGTTCCCCGGTCGCAATAACGGTTTCATAAACAGGATATTGTGCCTTTTCCACTAATTCTCGCAGAAATTGCTGCGTCTCTTCCTGAAGAACCTCACGAATATCCTCCAGCATGGGGGCGGCCAGCTGATTATACATCTCTGGCTCTGCGGCGAGCGTAATGAGGCTGATGCGTGCATTGTGAGGTCTGGCAATGGAAACTGCCCGGGCGACGAGTTGATGGCTTTCGGGGGAAACTGCAACGGAAACAAGAAGATGGGAGTAACTCATGGCGCACTCCTTAGATGTCTGAAAGACAGCGTTTAACCACCTTTACCGCGAAATCTTCGGTTCTGCAAGAGCAGATTACGACATTAGTGTGAAGCTTATCATAATTATTCATTAATTATTCTTATAAGAAGAATAACTGGAAAACACGCCTAAATGAAAAAAATTAACAACTTAACGTAAATCACACAATTCCACGCTTTGACTGTTAAATCGTTTTGATCCGTTACAAACTCATTTCGAATGATCACGTTATGAAACATCTTTTTTGTACTGCCTGCATAACTATATGTTTTTTCACGGTAAGAAAAATGTTTCCAGGAAAGGGGCCTGATGTAAATGTTTCCGCGCGGCGCTTACCGCAGGAAAAGCACGTTGCATGCCAGTTCGGATCACCCTTCTGCATGAGTATTCGTCAATTAAGAATACAAAACAGTACCGATTGGCTAAATATTGAACAAATTACAAGTCATACTGATGGATTTATGGGTCATATTCACTTAAATTGTGTGACGTGGATCACATTTTTTTTAAATTTGAGGGTGGCTGGATTGTATGTGTCAAAACTGACGAGTAGAGTTTGCGTCGAATTAGGAAAAATCTTAGTTATTTGTAAGAAATGATAAATCATGTAAGAGACGCATTCGCGGTTTCTCTCTTACGGTTTCAGTGAATACAAACCTAAATTCAACTATGCATTTAGCCTTTTCTTTTTTATACCGGGTGATTTCCCGGCGACATCACGGGGTGCGGTCTTTCCGCATAAAAATAATAGTTGGTTATTCGGGATGGGAACAATGCATACATCCGAGTTGCTAAAACATATCTATGACATCAATTTGTCGTATTTACTGCTCGCGCAGCGTTTGATTAGTCAGGACAAGGCGTCCGCGATGTTTCGTCTGGGTATTAACGAAGAAATGGCAACCATGCTGGGTGGCTTAACTCTCCCGCAGATGGTTAAACTGGCTGAAACGAATCAACTGGTTTGCCAGTTCCGTTTCGATGATTCACAGACAATAACGCGTCTGACGCAGGAATCCCGTGTGGACGATCTTCAACAGATCCATACCGGTATTCTTCTTTCCACTCGCTTGCTTAACGAAATCAGCCAGCCTGATGACGTAGCCCGTAAGAAAAGGGCCTAGCAATGAGCGAGAAAAGCATTGTTCAGGAAGCGCGTGACATACAGTTGGCCATGGAGCTGATTACACTGGGTGCTCGTTTACAAATGCTGGAAAGCGAGACTCAACTGAGCCGTGGTCGTCTCATCAAACTGTACAAAGAGTTACGTGGTAGTCCCCCGCCGAAAGGCATGCTGCCGTTTTCTACCGACTGGTTTATGACGTGGGAGCAGAATATTCATGCTTCCATGTTCTGTAATGCCTGGCAGTATCTTCTCAAAACCGGTTTGTGTAGCGGCGTTGACGCCGTGATCAAAGCGTACAAACTTTACCTTGAACAATGCCCACAGCAGGAAGAAGGCCCTCTGCTGGCGCTGACCCGCGCATGGACGCTGGTGCGTTTTGTTGAGAGCGGAATGCTTGAACTGTCGCGCTGCAACTGCTGCGACGGCAATTTTATTACCCATGCTCATCAACCTGCAGGCAGCTTCGCCTGTAGTTTATGTCAGCCTCCATCCCGCGCAGTAAAAAGACGTAAACTTTCCCGGGATGCTGCCGATATTATTCCACAACTGCTGGATGAACAGATCGAACAAGCTGTTTAACCCGAACGTGTGGGAAAAATTCCAGCAGCGGTAAGCAATTACCGCTGCTTTTTTTTACCCCGCAAACGGTAAACGCTGCGAGCTGGACGTCCTTGCCATAGTCACTAGCGGAAGGATGATGTCGTGCTTATCTTATTAGGTTACCTGGTAGTTCTCGGTACAGTTTTCGGCGGTTACATGATGACCGGCGGGCACCTTGGAGCACTCTATCAACCGGCTGAACTTATTATCATCGGCGGCGCAGGGGTAGGGGCTTTTATCGTTGGCAACAACGGTAAATCGATCAAGGGCACGCTGAAAGCGATTCCGTTGCTGTTCCGTCGCTCGAAATACACCAAAAGCATGTATATGGATCTGCTGGCACTGCTCTATCGCCTGATGGCGAAGTCGCGTCAGCAGGGCATGTTCTCGCTTGAACGGGATATTGAAAACCCGAAAGAGAGCGAAATTTTTGCCAGCTATCCGCGTATTCTTGCTGATGCCATGATGCTGGATTTCATCGTCGACTATCTGCGACTGATCATCAGCGGCAACATGAATACCTTCGAAATCGAAGCGCTGATGGACGAAGAGATCGAAACCCACGAAAGCGAATCTGAAGTGCCGGCCAACAGCCTGGCGCTGGTCGGCGACTCGCTTCCGGCATTCGGTATCGTTGCCGCGGTGATGGGCGTGGTTCACGCCCTGGCCTCGGCAGACCGCCCGGCAGCCGAGCTGGGCGCGCTGATTGCCCACGCGATGGTGGGAACTTTTCTCGGTATTTTGCTGGCGTACGGCTTTATCTCTCCGCTGGCGAGCGTTCTGCGCCAGAAGAGCGCGGAAACCACCAAAATGATGCAGTGCGTGAAGATCACGCTGCTCTCTAATCTCAACGGTTACGCGCCACCGATCGCGGTTGAGTTTGGCCGTAAAACGCTTTACTCCAGCGAGCGTCCGTCGTTTATCGAGCTTGAAGAACACGTGCGTGCGGTGAAAAACCCAAACCAACAGACGACAACTGAGGACGCATGAAAAACCAGTCCCATCCGATCGTCATCGTAAAAAAACGCAAGCACAAGGGCGGCGGGCATGGTGCACACGGCTCGTGGAAAATTGCGTACGCCGACTTTATGACCGCAATGATGGCGTTCTTTCTGGTGATGTGGCTGATCTCCATCTCCAGCCCAAAAGAACTGATCCAGATTGCCGAATATTTCCGCACGCCGCTGGCAACGGCGGTGGCCGGTGGGCCGCGTATCTCTAACAGCGACAGCCCGATCCCGGGCGGCGGCGATGATTACACCCAGCAGAAGGGTGAGGTGAAAAAAGAGCCGAACATCGACGAGCTGAAAAGAAAGATGGAGCAGGCGCGTCTGAAGAAATTGCGTGGCGATCTCGATCAGCTGATTGAGGCGGATCCGAAGCTGCGCGCGCTGCGCCCGCATCTGAAGATCGACCTGGTGCAGGAAGGGCTGCGTATTCAGATTATCGACAGCCAGAACCGCCCAATGTTTAAAACCGGGAGTGCGGAAGTCGAACCGTACATGCGCGACATTCTGCGTGCCATTGCTCCGGTGCTGAACGGCATTCCTAACCGAATCAGCCTGTCAGGACACACGGATGATTTCCCGTACGCCAGTGGGGAGAAGGGATACAGCAACTGGGAGCTTTCTGCCGATCGTGCCAACG
Source organism: Enterobacter cloacae complex sp. SHL020 (assembly GCF_049236945.1). NCBI lineage: Bacteria > Pseudomonadati > Pseudomonadota > Gammaproteobacteria > Enterobacterales > Enterobacteriaceae > Enterobacter > Enterobacter cloacae complex sp. SHL020. The sequence goes on along the minus strand of NZ_JBMKJF010000006.1, from coordinate 158,796 downwards.
CCTCGCGTCGCGAGCTGGTGGCAGGTGGGCTTGATGATGGCAAGGTACTGCGCGTAGTCGGCATGGCCGCAACCATGCGCGTTTCCGACCGCGGGCCGGATGATGCCATCAACCGTCGTATCAGTCTTTTAGTGCTGAACCAGCAGGCGGAGCAGGCCATCCTGCATGAAAACGCCGAAAGTCAGAATGAGTCACTGGACGATTTAAAACAGCCTGGGGCCGTTCCTTCGGCTGCCGTTCCAACATCGCCACCAGCCAATCCGAGGTGATAGCGTGAGCATGGATATTAGCGATTTTTACCAGACATTCTTTGATGAAGCCGACGAATTGTTGGCCGATATGGAGCAACACTTGCTCGATTTGGTGCCCGAAGCACCGGACTCCGAGCAGCTCAATGCCATCTTCCGTGCGGCGCACTCTATTAAAGGCGGAGCCGGAACGTTTGGATTTACCATCCTGCAGGAAACAACCCATTTAATGGAAAACCTGCTCGATGAAGCACGACGCGGTGAGATGCAGCTCAATACCGACATTATCAACCTGTTTTTGGAAACCAAAGATATTATGCAGGAACAGCTCGACGCCTATAAAAGTTCGGCAGAGCCTGATGCCGCCAGCTTTGAATACATCTGCAATGCGCTGCGCCAGCTCGCCCTGGAAGCAAAAGGTGAGGTCGCTGCAGCCGTTGTCCCTGCGGCGAAACTGAGCGTTGTCGATGCGGTTGCTGCCGACGAGGCCGCGCCAGCCGCTGCACAAGCGGGCAAACTGCGCGTTGTGCTGTCACGCCTCAAAGAGAACGAAGTTAACCTGCTGGAAGAAGAGCTGGGTAACCTGGCGAAATTAAGCAACGTGGTCAAAGGCAAAGACAGCCTTGCCGCGACGCTTGATGACGGTATTGGCCAGGACGATATCGTGGCGGTACTGTGCTTTGTGATTGAAGCTGACCAGATCGCCTTCGAAACCGAAACGGCTGAGGTTGACGCCCCTGCCGCTGCGCAAGAGGTGGCCGTTGTCGCTCAGGCCGCCGCACCGGCTGTGGCCTCTGCGGCTCCGGCGCTCAAGGCGGTGCCAAAAGAGGCCGCGGCACCTGGACGTGGGGAGAAACCTGCCGCGCGCTCCAGCGAGTCAACCAGCATCCGCGTTGCCGTTGAGAAGGTCGACCAGCTGATTAACCTGGTGGGCGAACTGGTGATCACCCAGTCGATGCTGGCCCAGCGTTCTAACGAACTGGACCCGGTCACGCACGGCGATCTGATCACCAGCATGGGTCAGCTGCAGCGTAACGCCCGCGACCTGCAGGAATCGGTGATGTCCATCCGTATGATGCCGATGGAATATGTCTTCAGCCGCTTCCCGCGTCTGGTTCGCGACCTTGCCAGCAAGCTGAATAAACAGATTGAACTGACCCTGATGGGCAGCTCAACCGAACTGGATAAGAGCCTGATCGAGCGCATTATCGACCCGTTAACGCACCTGGTGCGTAACAGCCTCGACCACGGTATCGAACTGCCGGAAAACCGCATTGCCGCCGGAAAATCCCCGGTCGGTAACCTGATCCTCTCTGCGGAACACCAGGGCGGGAACATCTGCATCGAAGTGACCGATGACGGCGCGGGGCTTAACCGCGAGCGCATCCTGGCAAAAGCGATTTCGCAGGGGATGGCGGTCAATGACAACATGACCGACGAAGAAGTGGGCATGCTGATCTTCGCGCCGGGCTTCTCTACCGCGGAGCAGGTGACCGACGTGTCCGGGCGCGGCGTAGGCATGGACGTGGTGAAACGTAACATCCAGGAGATGGGCGGCCACGTTGAGATCCAGTCTAAACAGGGTTCCGGCACCACCATTCGCATCCTGCTGCCGCTGACGCTGGCGATCCTCGACGGCATGTCAGTCAAAGTGGCGGACGAAGTCTTTATCCTGCCGCTAAACGCCGTAATGGAATCCCTGCAGCCGCGTGAAGAAGATCTGCATCCGCTGGCGGGCGGCGAGCGCGTGCTCGAAGTGCGCGGTGAGTACCTGCCGCTGGTGGAGCTGTGGAAAGTGTTCGAAGTGGACGGGGCGAAGACAGAGGCCACGCAGGGCATCGTTGTGATCCTGCAAAGCGCGGGCCGTCGCTACGCGCTGCTGGTCGATCAGCTGATTGGCCAGCACCAGGTGGTAGTGAAGAACCTCGAAAGCAACTACCGCAAAGTGCCGGGTATTTCTGCCGCCACCATTCTGGGTGATGGTAGCGTGGCGCTGATCGTCGATGTGTCGGCGCTTCAGGGATTAAATCGTGAACAACGTGTGGCGTACACAGCCGCCTGATTAAGTAGAAGGTAATAACATGACCGGTATGAGTAATGTAACGAAACTGGCGGGCGAGCCATCAGGGCAGGAATTCCTGGTATTCACTTTAGGCGATGAGGAGTACGGCATCGATATCCTGAAAGTGCAGGAAATTCGTGGTTACGACCAGGTTACCCGCATCGCTAACACGCCTGCATTTATTAAAGGTGTCACCAACCTGCGTGGCGTCATTGTGCCAATCGTGGACCTGCGCGTGAAGTTCAGCCAGGGCGACGTTGACTACGACGACAACACCGTGGTGATCGTTCTGAATCTGGGGCAGCGCGTGGTAGGTATCGTGGTGGATGGCGTATCTGATGTGCTTTCCCTGACTTCTGACCAAATTCGTCCTGCACCGGAGTTTGCGGTCACGCTGTCGACCGAATATCTGACCGGACTGGGCGCGCTCGGCGAGCGTATGCTGATTCTGGTGAACATTGAGAAGCTGCTGAACAGCGATGAGATGGCACTGCTGGATATCGCCGCGAGTCACGTAGCGTAAGTAAATGCAAAACGGCAACCGAGGTTGCCGTTTTTTGTGTTTGCTCCCTCTCCTTGTGGGAGAGGGAAGGGGTGAGGGCATCAGGCCTCACCCTTTTTTTCACCTTACGCTTCCTGCTTTACCAGCTCCGCTTCAGCTTCCCGCGCGCCTTCATTCTGCGACAGCATTGCGGTTGCGATCCCATTCCCCAGCACGTTGATTGCGGAACGGCCCATATCCAGGAAGTGGTCGATCCCCATCAGCAGCAGAATCCCCGCCACCGGAATGTTAAAGCTCGGAATGGTTGCTGCCAGCACCACCAGTGAAGAACGCGGTACGCCCGCAATCCCTTTCGACGCCAGCATCAGGGTCAGCATCAGCACCGTCACCTCCGAGAAGCTCAGATGAATATTGTACGCCTGAGCGATAAACATTGAGGCGAATGAGCAGTACACCATCGAACCCACCAGGTTGAAGGAGTAGCCAATCGGCAGAACGAAAGAGGCGATGTTGCGCGAGCAGCCAAAACGCTCCAGCTGCTCCAGCGTTTTCGGGTAGGCGGCTTCAGAGCTGCTGGTGGTAAACGCCACCAGAACCGGATCTTTCAGCATGCTGACCAGGCGAAACACCTCTTTTTTCAGCACCATGTAACCCACGGCCAGCAGCACCATGCAGGTGAGAAGAATGGCAACATAGTAACCGCCAATAAAGGAGGCGTAGTTCAGCAGAATGCCCAGACCCTGCGTGGCAATAACGGAGGAAATCGCCGCGAAAATGGCCAGCGGTGCAACGTACATCACGTAACCTGTGACCTTCAGCATAATGTGGGAAACCACATCCAGCGCGGCCACCAGCGGCGCGTTGAATTTCTGCCCCAGCGACGCGCCGCCGATGCCGAAGAACATTGAGAACACCACAATCTGCAGGATCTCATTGTTCGACATCGCCCCCGCGATACTGGTCGGAATGGTGTGTGACAGGAACGCTTTCAGCGTCATGCCGCCAACGGCCAGGCCGGTATCCACTGCTTCTGTCGGAACCGTCAGGTTCAGACCGCTTCCCGGATGCTCCAGCGTGACGATGAACAGGCCAACCAGAATAGAGAGCACGGATGAGCTGATAAACCACACCATCGCTTTGCCGCCAACGCGGCCAATGGTGGAGGTTTCGCCCAGCTTCATAATGCCGACGGTGAGCGTGCTGAAGACCAACGGTGCAATGACCATTTTGATCAGACGGAGGAAAATATCGGTCAGAAGGGTAATATTATCCGACCAGGCTTTGATGGCATCCGCAGATGCATACTCATGAATTGCTGCCCCTGAAAGAATACCCGCCAGCATGAATATCACGATGAAGAGTGTGAGTTTGTTTGCACTTGCCACGAAAAAAGACCCTCTATGCGCTTCAGATGTAGCCCGCATCGATACATATAAATTTTTTATTACGATGCGGGAAATTATTCGGCACATAAATTGACGCAAAGTGTAGGGGGATACAACTCCTTTTTAAGTTTTATTAATTTTGTTGTTAATACGCTGACGATATATTGTGATCGTCGTCACACTTTAATGGATATATTCTCCCCGGATATAAAAAAAACGCTGCCTGAATTTATTTAACTTACTGTTATTTATAATAAAATTTAGTCAATAAGACATATGCCTTATGCGTTAAGGGGCAGGTGGTCGAAGCGATATCCGTAAACTAAATTCTCAGTAACCCCCTCTGAGGAACGTTAAGCGGGGCTAACATCTTGAACGACAAAAATAAAATGTGGCAAGGGAACGGAGACGTCTTCTGGAGGGTGGTAAATGAAAAGAAAACTCCTTTTGATCGGCGCAGGCACCTTACTGACTGCGACAATGGCCCATCAGGCGCTGGCCGTCACCAGCAGCGGCACTATAGGCGCGACGCTGACGCTGACAAACGGGTGTCTGATAAACGGATCGCCCGCGCAAAGTGGCATCAACTTCGGTACGCTCGATTTCGGTACCCATCCGGCTACCTTCTCCACGCTTACGACGCAGCTGAGCGGCGCCAGCGGCGGAAACACCTTCACCATTCAATGTACGACCGCCAGCTATACGGTCGCGATCACCGGTAATACCCACTCCACCGCGCCCGGCTCCGTTGTCGGTTCGCCGGGCACGCCAGAACGCTATCTGGTGAATACGGCCAACGCGGCACAGGGCGTGGCTTACAGCCTGTACAGCGACAGCGGGTTTAACACCGTGATTGCCAATAACGCGGCGCTGCCGATCGCGTCCACGGCCGGAGGGGTGGACAGTTACACCCTCTACGGGCGGATTACCGGCGGCGGTAACAGCGTGACGGTCGTTCCGGGAACCTACACCGACACGATTAACGTCAGCGTTACCTACTAGTCCCGAACCGCCATGACGGCATCTCTCACAGGTCTGCGCAAACGCGCAGAGGGACGCGTGCAGCCTTTTTTCGCGCTGATCGTCGGATTGCTCATGATGCCCACGGCGGGTGCGGTGACATCCCAGTCGTTTAAGGTCAGCGCGACGATTGTACCGGGATGCGCGGTGGCCACCGGTAGCGGAGGGCTTCTCGGTACGCTGGATTTTGGCAGCCATAACGGCGTCGAGAGCGCGCCGGTGAGCACCAGCTTTGTGCCAAACGGGGCGTTGTCTATTGCCTGTACGCCAGGCGTGGCGCTGAGCATGAGCATTAATGGCGGTCAAAATTATTCATCCGTTCGCCGCATGAAGCGCGCTAACGGCGCCGACGTGGTGCCATACCGGCTCTACAGCAGCAGCTCGCTGGCCGCGAACAGCGAAATTGGCGTCAACCAGGCGATAGCGGTGACCTATACCAACAGCAATAACATCGCGCTGCCGCTTTTTGGCGTGGCGCTACTGACCGGGTTTAGCCCGGCGGGAACCTATTCCGATCAGCTCACCGTGACCTTGTCATGGTAATAAAGGGAGAGTGTTGATGAAGCCATTTTTCAGACCGGTTTGTCTGGCGGGCGCGTTGGGAATGGCGGGTGCTGGCCAGGCGCAGGCGGCGGCCACCATCCTGCTCTGGCCGATCGATCCCTGGCTTGCTGCAGACGCCAAAGCCACGGAACTGTGGATCCAGAACCAGGGAAACAGCGCCACGACGATGCAGGTTCGCATCGTGCGCTGGAAGCAGGAGGACGGACACGAGCGCTATACCGCGCAGCAGGACGTGGTTGCCAGCCCGCCCATCGTGACGATTGGCACAGGCAGCAAGCAGCTTATTCGCCTTATCAAACAGGCTTCGGTTCCCGCAGGGGTTGAACAGGCCTATCGCATTATCGTCGATGAAATCCCCCAGCCAGATGCCAAAGCCGAACCCGCCATCGGCCTGAAATTGCAGATGCGTTACTCCATCCCTCTGTTCGTATATGGACAGGGGATCCCGACCATCAAAGAGGGCGAGCATCACGCGCTGGCGGAGACCCAAAACCTGAGCTGGCGGGTGACGCAGGCGGAGGGTAAGCCTGCGCTGGAGGTCAAAAATCGGGGGGATGTCCACGTCAGGCTGAGCCAGGTGGCGCTGGAGCAGGGAGGTCAGAAACGTACGGTGGCGGAAGGATTGCTGGGTTACGTTCTGCCGGGCAGCACCCGCAGCTGGCCTATACCCGCTGGCGTTCGTCAGCCAGAGCGGATGAGCGCGCAGATTAATGCCAGGGACGAACAATGGCAGTCGACGCCCGTCAACTGAAGCCGGCGATGATGTTACTGCTATGCGTCAGCTCCGCGAGCCTGGCCGAGCCCGGCGACGACAGTTTACCGCCGCCTCCCCAGGCGCAGGCGGTAAATGATGAAGCGGTTTTCCAGCTGGCCATCGTAGTCAATCACTACGATACCGGCCTGGTCGTGCCCGTGACGCAGCGTAAAGGCGCTTTCTTTATCTCCAGCGCCGATTTGCTGCGCGCGGGGCTGCCCCCGGCGCACGTTCCCACCGGAGAGGTGAATCTCTCCTCGCTTGCTCAGGTTAGGGTGGAGTACGACAGCGCCGCGCAGCGCCTGCTGTTGAGCGTTCCCCGCGACTGGGTGACGGCCCGCGTGACGCCTTTCAGCGCGCAAGCGGCGCAGGCCAAACCGCACTATGGGCGCGGGGCGCTGCTGAATTACGATCTCTACACCAACCACACGGAACATATCGGCGGTCAGGCGTCGATCTGGCATGAGTTCCGCTACTTCAACGAGAACGGCTCGTTTTCCTCGACCGGTTACGCGCGGGAAAATTTCACCGGTAACGACGGACAGCAGGAAGGGTATGTCCGCTATGACACGACCCTGCTGTTCACCAACGAAGATGACGCGATGAGCTGGAGCGCCGGGGACGTGATCAGCGATGCGCTGAGCTGGAGCTCCAGCGTGCGGATGGGGGGGATAAGCGTCGGGCGGGATTTCTCCCTGCGTCCTGACCTGGTGACATGGCCGCTGCCCGAGTTCGCGGGGGAAGCCGCGGTACCCACTTCGGTCGATCTTTTTATCAACGGCTATCGCTCCGGTTCGACCCAGCTTCAGCCGGGCCCCTTCACCCTGACTAATCTGCCCTATATCAACGGCGCCGGGGATGCGGTACTGGTCACAACGGATGCGCTGGGGCGCCAGGTGAGCACCACGCTCCCGTTTTACGTCACCAGCGACCTGCTTAAGCAAGGGCTTAGCGACGGTGCCGTGACGCTCGGCAGCCTGCGGCGTAATTACGGTATCAAGAATTTTGACTATGGCTCGGCGGCAGGCAGCGGCTCGTATCGCTACGGGATAACGGACTGGCTAACGCTGGAGGGCCACGCGGAAGGGGCGCAGGAGCTGGCGCTGGGCGGTGCGGGGACGGTGATAAAACTCGGCCAGTTTGGCGTGGTGAATACCGCTTACTCGCAGAGCCGCATGCGCGGGGATGCGGGCGGGCAAATCAACTGGGGTTACCAGTACAGTACCAGCGAGTTTAGCGTCGCCACCCAGCACACCCGTCGCGATCGCGGCTTTGGCAATCTGGCCCTCTACGACCAGCCGACGGTGTATGACGAGAACGATAAACCCATCGCTAGCTTCAGCCGTAATACGGACCAGTATTCGCTGACCTTCAATCTGGGACGGTACGGCAACATCGGGGCGGCCTGGATCGGGGTGGAGAGTTTTGACAGCCAAAAAACCGAGCTGCTCAATCTCTCCTGGAGCCGCAACCTGTGGGGGGCGAGCAGTATTTACCTGGCCGGTAGCCGGGATCGGCAGCGGGGAGACTGGACGGTCGCGCTGTCGCTGCAGGTGCCGCTGGGGGCGCGCGACAGCGCTGCCGTCACCTTTGAAAACACCCCGGATGCCGGCAGTACCCAGCGCATTAACTACAACCACTCCATGCCTTCTGACGGTGGGTTCAGCTGGAACATGGCCTGGGCCAACCAGTCAAGATCCAGTGATTATCAACAGGGTACGCTGGGCTGGCGCAATAACAATATCGAGCTGCAGGGTGGCGGCTATGGCGAAAGGGATACCATGACCTGGTGGGGCGAGGCGATGGGTGCCATTGTGCTGATGGACGGCGAGCTGTTTGCGGCGAATAAGATTAACGATGCGTTTGTGGTCATCAGCACCGACGGCCACCCGGACGTGCCCGTCAGCTATGAGAACCAGCCCGTCGGTAAAACCAATAACAACGGCTACCTGCTGGTGAGCGGGGTGTCGGCGTATTACCCGGCCAGCTACCGGATTGATACCCTGAATCTGCCCGCGGATACCCGTCTGAAAGAGACCGAGCGGCGGATCGCAATCCGCCGTCACAGCGGCTATCTGGTCGATTTCCCGATGGAGCAGGAGCGGGTGGCAAGCGTTATTCTGCATGATACGAACGGGAAGGCGTTGCCGGTGGGAAGTCAGGTTCGACGCGCCTCGCGCAGCAATGCGGTGGTGGGGTATGACGGCATCGCCTGGCTGGAAAATCTCAGCGACGTGAACCCGCTGGAGGTGATCGCACCTGACGGGAGGCGCTGCAAGACTACCCTGACCGTGGGGGCCAATCCGGAGCACAAGCTGAAAACCTACGGGCCGCTGGTTTGCCGGGAGGAGCCATGACGCGCCTGCTGCTATTCATCCTGCTGCTGTTCTCCGGCGGCGGCTGGGCGGCGTGTACCGTCAGTACGGTTAATGCGTCGTTTGGCAGCGTCACCTCGTTCGCGCTTAGCGGAAGCGGGGAAGTTCAAACCACCGGCACGCTGGTGGTGGCCTGCGATGCCGTACTGAATCTGCTGACCAGCGACTCGGTAACGCTGACCTACACCGCGGCATCGGTTTCGGGCAGCAGCCGGGCCACGATGAAACGCACGGATAACGCGGCCATCACCGACGTGATCCCCACCCGGCTGTGCGGGTTATCGGGATGCGCAAGCAGCAGCGAGGTACAGATAAGTAAATCGTATACCTGGAGCGGGAGTACCCTGCTGGGGTTGCTGGGGTCAAAGCAGTACAACATTCCGCTCTATTTCCGCACCGTCGCCGGGCAAAACGTGACTGCCGGGCCATATCAGGTGCAGTTAACCTTCAGCATTAACTACAGCGTCTGCTCCGTGGGCGCGCTTGGCATTTGCACAATCAATCAGACGGGAACCGCGACAACCTCCATCCTGCTGGATATGACCGTCACCAACGACTGCAGCGCCATGACCACGCCAGATGTGAACTTCAACAGCGCACCGCTGGTGCAAAGTTTCCCCACCGTCTCGCAGGCGATTGCCGTCACCTGTACCAAAGGAAGTTCGTATACCATCGGCATTAATAACGGCGCCAACGCGCTGAACAACGTGCGGCGGATGGTGAGCGGCAGCAACGCCATGAGCTACGACATCTATAAGGAAGCCACCGGTAACCGCTGGGGCGGCAGCGGCAGCGAGCGCTGGTCCAGCGCGGTATCGTCCCAGGTCAGTACCGACGGTTTACTGCGCACCTACAACTACACGGCGAAGGTCCTGACCAATCAGGCCACGCCGCCCGCCGGAACCTACACCGACACGCTGATTGTCGACGTGGCGTTTTAACCCCGCGCTTTTCCCTTTCGCAAATGTAAAGTTCCTCTGGGCTGTGCCGATAACACCGTTAATAAATCTATGAGAAGGTGTTGTATGTTGAACCGTATCCGCGTTGTCACAATGCTCATGATGGTGCTGGTCATTTTCGCACTTCTTCAGCTCATCTCCGGCGGGCTTTTTTTCTCGTCATTAAAACAGAACCAGGACAGCTTCGCGGCCTCGAACGATCTCCGCCTGCAGCAGAGTGAACTCACGTCGACGTGGGATCTGATGCTGCAAACGCGTATCAACCTGAGCCGCTCGTCCGCGCGCATGATGATGGACCCCAACAATCAGCAGAGCAGCGCCAAAACCGATCTGTTGAAAAATGCCCGTGCCACCCTCGCTGACGCCGCTAAACATTACGACGCCTTTAAAAAGATTACCCCACAGCCTGCGATGGAGCAGGTGAGCCAGAACATTAACGAAAAATACAACGCTTACCATGCCGGTCTGGCAGAGCTGATTCAGTTCCTGGAGAGCGGCAATATGGACGCCTATTTCGCGCAGCCGACGCAGGGGATGCAAAACGCACTCGGCGCGGCGCTGGGGGAATACGCGAAGGCCAGCGGCGATCTCTATCACTCGGCCTTTACGGAAAGCCAGAATGACTACCGCTTTGCGAAATGGCAGATGGCGGTGATGGCGCTGGCGCTGGTCATCGTGCTGGTTGCGGTCTGGTACGGCATTCGCCATATCCTGCTGAACCCTCTCGGCCACGTCATTGCCCATATTCGTGAAATTGCCGGCGGTGACCTGACCAAAACGCTGACCGTCTCCGGGCGCAATGAGATCACCGAGCTGGCAAACAGCGTTGACCATATGCAGCGTTCGTTAATCGAAACCGTCGCCAACGTGCGCAACGGGTCGGAGGCTATCTATACCGGCACCAGCGAAATTGCGATGGGGAATAACGATCTCTCATCCCGAACCGAGCAGCAGGCTTCCGCCCTGGAAGAGACGGCCGCCAGCATGGAGCAGCTCACCGCGACCGTGAAGCAGAACGCCGATAACGCCCGCCAGGCGTCTCAGCTGGCAGAAAGCGCCTCCGAGACGGCGCAGCGCGGCGGACGCGTGGTGGATGGCGTGGTGAAAACCATGCACGAAATCGCAGACAGCTCGAAGAAAATCGCCGACATCATCAGCGTCATCGACGGCATTGCCTTCCAGACCAACATTCTGGCGCTGAACGCCGCCGTGGAAGCGGCGCGCGCGGGCGAACAGGGGCGCGGGTTTGCCGTGGTGGCCGGGGAAGTACGCAACCTGGCCAGCCGCAGCGCCAACGCAGCAAAAGAGATCAAGTCCCTGATTGAAGATTCCGTCTCCCGCGTGGATACCGGCTCCGTGCTGGTGGAAAGCGCCGGGGAGACCATGAATGACATCGTGAATGCCGTTACCCGCGTGACGGACATCATGGGTGAAATCGCCTCTGCGTCCGATGAGCAGAGTCGTGGTATCGACCAGGTTGCCCTGGCGGTATCGGAAATGGATCGCGTGACACAGCAAAACGCCGCGCTGGTGCAGGAGTCCGCTGCGGCGGCCGCTGCTCTGGAAGACCAGGCGAGCCGTCTGAAGATGGCCGTCTCGGCGTTTCGTCTCGCTTCACTCGCTGGAAACTCGGTCACCCCGCAGGCGACGTATCGCGCGCCAGCCGCTGAATCGGCTGCAAACCGTACGCGCACCGCGACGACCGGACAAGATGAAAACTGGGAAACATTTTGACTGACAATTAAACCGCGGCTGCTTGCCGCTTGATGGGAGCGTGGATGTTAAATCGTATTCGTATCTCGACCACACTGTTTTTGATTCTGATCCTTTGCGGTGTGTTGCAGGTTGGCAGTAACGGGTTGTCTTTTTGGGCGTTTCGCGATGGCTATCAGAATTTGCAGGAAGTTGAGGCGAGTAATCAGCAGCGCTCCGCACTGGCACAAACGCGTGCCGTGCTGTTGCAGGCAAGCACTGCGCTGAACAAGGCGGGAACCTTAACCGCGCTGAGTTATCCGCCGGATGACATTAAAGCGCTGATGGCGACCGCGCGCGACAGCCTGAAGCAGGCTGACGCACAGTTTAAAGCCTTTACGGCGCAAGCCGCCGACAGCGAGAAAGAGAAAGCGCTGAAGGCCGCCATGAAGACGAACTTTGAACAGTGGTATAGCGATCTGGACCACCAGGCGACGTGGCTTGAGAACAACCAGCTTTCGGACTTTATGACCGCACCGGTTCAGGCGTCTCAGGCGGCGTTTGACGGCAGCTTTAACGCGTGGCAGCAGGATATTAACCAGTCTGTTCAGCGTGCCGGTGACCAGAGCCGTCAAAGCTATCACATGTCGGGCGTCATCTTTGCGGTGGTGGTGATTCTGGCAGGGCTGCTGACCGGCGGGGCGCTGCTCTGGTCGCGCAGAATGATCGTGCAGCCGCTGGCGATTATCAGCAGCCACTTCGACAGTATTGCGAAAGGGGACCTGGCGCGTCCGGTGGCGGTGTTCGGCAAGAATGAAATTTCGGCGATCTTTGCCAGCCTGAAGGCGATGCAGGGATCGCTGCGGGAAACGGTGAGCGACGTGCGGCAGGGCAGCTATGCCATGCACACCGGGATCTCAGAGATTGCGGCGGGCAATAACGATCTCTCGTCCCGCACCGAGCAGCAGGCGGCCTCGCTGGCGCAGACGGCGGCCAGCATGGAGCAACTGACCGCGACGGTAGGTCAGAACGCCGATAACGCGCGTCAGGCGTCTGACCTGTCAAAACAGGCGGCGATGACGGCAAAGAAAGGCGGCGACCAGGCGTCCCATGTTGCCAGCACCATGCAGGAGATTGCCACCAGCTCGCAGAAAATTGGTGACATCATCAGCGTGATTGACGGTATCGCGTTCCAGACCAACATTCTGGCGCTGAATGCTGCCGTGGAAGCGGCGCGTGCCGGGGAGCAGGGGCGCGGATTTGCGGTGGTGGCGGGGGAAGTGCGTAACCTGGCGAGCCGCAGCGCCAACGCGGCGAAAGAAATTAAGGTCCTGATCGAAGAGTCGGTTTCGCGCGTTCAGCAGGGCTCAACGCTTGTGGATACGGCGGCGAAAACCATGCACGAAATCGTCACCTCCGTGACGCGGGTCAACGACATCATGGGCGAGATTGCCTCGGCGTCGGACGAACAGCGCCGCGGCATTGAGCAGGTTGCCCAGGCCGTCAGCCAGATGGATCAGGTGACGCAACAGAACGCCTCGTTAGTAGAGGAAGCGGCAGCGGCAACCGATCAGCTGGCCAGCCAGGCGGATCGTCTGACCGGACTGGTCGCGGTATTTAATGTGAAAGAGCACGTTGAAGCAGTAACAGAAGTCGGGCGGTCGCAGGCCGTGCCAGTTGTATCCTGAATGTAATTAAGAAGGCGCTATGACATCACCAATGCCCCCTGGGCAAACGTCATTATTGTTGCAGATGACACAGCGCCTCGCGCTGTCCGACGCGCATTTTCGTCGGATATGTCAGTTAATCTACCAGCGTGCGGGGATCGTGCTTGCGGATCATAAGCGGGACATGGTCTACAACCGTCTGGTGCGGCGCTTGCGTACGCTGGGGCTGGATGATTTTGGCCGCTATCTGAGCATGCTCGAGGCGAACCAGAACAGCGCAGAGTGGCAGGCTTTTATTAACTCGTTAACCACCAACCTGACGGCGTTTTTCCGTGAAGCTCACCACTTCCCGGTTCTGGCCGAGCACGCCCGCCGTCGCACCGGGGAGTATCGCGTATGGAGTGCGGCCGCCTCGACGGGTGAAGAGCCGTACTCGCTGGCGATCACCCTTGCTGACACGCTGGGAATGGCGCCCGGACGCTGGAAGGTCTACGCCAGCGATATCGATACCGAGGTGCTGGAGAAGGCGCGCAACGGCGTTTATCGCCAGGATGAACTGAAAACGCTGTCGCCGCAGCAGCTGCAGCGTTATTTCATGCGCGGCACGGGCCCGCATGAAGGCCTGGTACGCGTACGCCAGGAGCTGGCGAACTGCGTCGAATTCGCGCCCGTTAACCTGCTGGATAAGCAGTACAACGTGCCGGGGCCGTTCGATGCCATTTTTTGCCGTAACGTCATGATCTATTTTGATAAAACGACGCAACAGGACATTCTGCGTCGGTTTGTTCCGTTGCTCAAGCCTGACGGTTTACTGTTTGCCGGGCACTCGGAAAACTTCAGCAACCTCGCGCGTGAGTTTAGCCTGCGTGGGCAAACGGTGTATGCGCTGAGTAAGGAAAAAGCATGAGTAAAATCAGGGTGTTGTCTGTCGATGATTCAGCGCTGATGCGTCAGATCATGACTGAAATTATCAATAGCCACAGCGACATGGAGATGGTGGCCACTGCGCCCGATCCTCTGGTAGCGCGAGATTTAATTAAAAAATATAACCCCGACGTGCTAACGCTGGATGTCGAGATGCCGCGCATGGATGGCATAGATTTCCTCGAAAAATTAATGCGGCTTCGGCCTATGCCGGTGGTAATGGTCTCCTCCCTGACCGGAAAAGGATCGGAAATTACCCTGCGCGCGCTGGAGCTGGGGGCGGTGGATTTTGTCACCAAACCGCAGCTCGGCATTCGCGAAGGGATGCTGGCGTACAGCGAAATGATCGCCGAGAAGATCCGCACCGCGTCGCGTGCGAAGCTTGCTGCCCACACGCCGATGGCTGCGCCTGCGACCCTGAAGGCCGGTCCCTTACTCAGCTCGGAAAAACTGCTGGTCATTGGGGCGTCAACCGGAGGAACAGAGGCAATTCGTCATGTACTCCAGCCATTGCCGCTTTCAAGTCCGGGTATTCTGATCACGCAGCATATGCCGCCAGGCTTTACCCGTTCGTTCGCCGAACGCCTGAACAAGCTGTGCCAGATCAGCGTGAAAGAGGCGGAAGACGGCGAGCGCGTGCTCCCGGGGCATGCCTATATCGCCCCGGGCGACAAGCATATGGAGCTGGCGCGCAGCGGTGCTAACTATCAAATCAAAATTCATGACGGACCGCCGGTCAACCGGCACCGTCCGTCGGTGGATGTGCTGTTTCATTCGGTGGCGAAACATGCGGGGCGCAACGCCGTTGGGGTGATCCTGACGGGGATGGGCAACGATGGTGCCGCCGGAATGCTTGCAATGCACCAGGCTGGCGCCTGGACGATTGCGCAGAATGAAGCAAGTTGTGTGGTGTTCGGCATGCCGCGCGAGGCCATCAATATGGGTGGCGTGAGCGAAGTGGTCGATCTTAGCCAGGTAAGCCAGCAGATGCTGGCGAAAATCAGTGCCGGACAGGCAATACGTATTTGACTCAGGAGTATTATTTTATGGCGGATAAAGAGCTTAAGTTTTTGGTTGTGGATGACTTTTCCACCATGCGTCGTATCGTGCGCAACCTGCTGAAAGAGCTGGGCTTCAACAACGTTGAAGAAGCAGAAGACGGCGTAGATGCGCTGAACAAACTGCAGGCTGGCGGGTTTGGTTTTGTTATCTCCGACTGGAACATGCCTAACATGGACGGTCTGGAACTGCTGAAAACCATTCGTGCCGATGCCGGAATGGCGTCTATGCCGGTTCTGATGGTTACCGCAGAAGCGAAAAAAGAGAACATCATCGCCGCTGCACAGGCTGGCGCAAGCGGCTACGTGGTGAAGCCATTCACCGCGGCAACCCTGGAAGAGAAGCTCGGTAAGATCTTCGAGAAACTCGGCATGTGAGGTGATGGAAATGTTGCAACCTGCTATGAAACCCGTTGAAGAACACTCGCCGAGCGATATCATCGTCCGCATCGGCAGCCTGACGCGCATGCTGCGTGACAGCCTGCGCGAGCTGGGGCTGGATCAGGCCATTGCCGAAGCCGCGGAAGCGATTCCTGATGCCCGCGATCGTCTGGACTATGTCGTGCAGATGACCGCCCAGGCCGCGGAGCGTGCGCTGAACAGCGTTGAAGCGTCACAGCCGCACCAGGATGCGATGGAAAAGGGGGCGAAAGCGCTGAGCAAACGCTGGGACGAGTGGTTTGAAAATCCTATCGAGCTGGCGGATGCCCGCGAGCTGGTGACGGATACCCGTCAGTACCTGGGGGATGTGCCGGGCCACACCAGCTTCACCAACGCCCAGCTGCTGGACATCATGATGGCGCAGGATTTCCAGGACCTGACTGGTCAGGTGATCAAGCGCATGATGGATGTTATCCAGGAGATTGAGCGTCAGCTGCTGATGGTTCTGCTGGAGAACATTCCGGAACCGGCAGCCCGTCCAAAACGCGAGAACGAAAGCCTGCTCAATGGTCCACAGCTCGACGCCAGCAAGGCGGGCGTTGTGGCAAGCCAGGATCAGGTCGACGATCTGCTGGACAGCCTCGGCTTCTGATTGTTCTGATTACCCTCAGGCTGCGGCGTCAACCTGAGGGTAATTCAATTATCGAAGGTCCATCTTCACCGTCACGTTACCTTCAAAGCGGCCCGGGGCCGGGGGGGCATTCGTTGTGCCGACCGGCGCAGCCTGAATTTTGACCACACCGTTTCCCTGCTCGTCCATCGTCACCGGAAACTCATAGGTACCGTCCAGCGCAACGTTCTGACTGTTTTCATCATATAAACGCACCCCGAGATCGTCCCTGTCCAGAAGTTTCGCAATGTACGGCGTACTGCTGTCCACCACGCCCTGATCTGCTGTGAGCGTAAGCTTTATCCGGTCCGTGTTTCCCACTGCGTTATCATCACAGTGATAGGCAATATCAACGTTTTTGAGGGCATAACGTTTTGGCGGTTGCCCCTTGATGACGAATTGCTTGCTGACAATGCCGCCAAACTCCACCTCAATGGTGCTGCCGGCGTTGATGATGCAGCTTAGCGGCGCAGATAGCGTGCCGCCAAACCAGATATCAGAGACCTGGTCTGCCTGCCCAGGATCGCAGTTTCCCCCCGAGCCGAAATAAAGACAGGAATAGTTTTGCGCGACGATCGTCGAAGGGATCACCTCTTCACCCAGGATGGGTTTTTTAATGTGAAGCAGGATCGCAACGACGTTCCAACGGAAATTACGCTTTACTGTCGCGGCATTACTCGGCTGGGTGCCACTACTGCAAACGTTGGCATCTCCCTCCGTTTTGGCGAGTGCATTCTCGGTCGTGTTACGCATATTACTTCTGGACGTCGGGTATTCATTGATAGCTATCGGGGTCAATGAAGTGCCGTCCGGAGAGTTGATTGCATCCGCGTAGGCGGTGATATCGGCATCAATCTTTTCGGTCAAATAGCCGTATCCGTTTGTTCCCGGACTCAGCGGACTCCCGGCAAACGTTTTTTCATAGACCATGCTCGACGAAAACATATTTCCGGGACAGTCGCAGTTGGCCACTATCACCGGGCCATTGCCGACCAGATGATTAGGCACATCATAGTCATGATTGGCGATATTTTCGCTGGACGAAAACTCATGATCGAACGACGTGGTGTAGGCTTGCGGTGCACCGAAGCAGTTATGAAGTAAAGTCACCGCACCCCTGCACGGGCAGGTTGCGGTCAGGCTCAGTGCCGTGGCCAATGAAGCCCAGACGGCCTGTTTCTTGAGTATAGTTCTCATGTGCTTATTCCTGCTGACAAAGCTCGCTAACCGAGCGAATACCGTTAGGGCTTTCGGTTTGGTTGGCTGACTGTTGCGTAATGCTGGCGCGGCACTGTTGGCCCTTGCCGTTGCCCCATTTCACGGTGAGCTGTGCGGTATCACCAAGGCCTGCCAGATAGACGGTACCGGTATCATCGACAATGCCGCTTATCACCGGGGCGCTACTGGTCGCGATGGCGCCGAAGGGAACGGGGAGGCCGTTTGGACGCTTCAGGGTGACCAACATCCGATAGCCTGTGTGAGCGTCAAATCTGGCCAACACCGCCGCGTTGCGCGAAGGAATGACGGTGATGGCGGTATCGCTGGTGTCTACATTTTCCGGCAGGCTCGAGGTATCAATACGAATATTGTTCTCCTGGTACGGAGTGAGCGATGGAATGACTGCATTACCCTGCCAGTCGGTCTGAATACCACGCTGGTTCAGAAAACGGACACCGGACGCGTCGTTGGCGTTGACGATAGCAAACTGGCTGCCCAGAGGCTGAGCCAGCGTGACTCCCTCAGGATGGGCAACAATACCGCCGCTAATGCCGTAATTAAGCTGCTGAGAGTCATCAGTGGAGGCGTAATATCCGGCGGTCAGGTTGGCGTATTGCGAACGGTAGCTGCCATAGACGCTGCTGATATCCTCCCCGTCGTGGTTGGAATGGCTCTGCTGCAACGAGTAGCTCAAACGCTCGTCGTCCAGCAGCGTGCCGCTGAGGCCCACGTTTTGCCGCGTATAGCCATTTTTAGTATTGCTGATGTTATAGCTACTCCAGGCGCGTGGCAGCCATCTGGCGAGAGGAATGCTAAATCCCAAAGAGACCATCCTGTCAGACTCTTCGTCGTTGGTTTTGCTGTACGTATAGGCCATGTGATAACTCGTGCCGGCAACAACGGTATTAAATCCAAACGACAGGCTGCGCTCTTTTTTAGTGGTGCCCCAATAGTCCTGCTGATAACCGTTAAGATACAGACTCGCCCCAGCAACGGTTTGGCTAATGCTGGCCTGAATGCGGTTGCGTTTATTGTAACGAAACAGCAGATCGTCTTCGTGGCCGTCACGCATTTGGTTGGCGTCGACAAAGCTGTAATATCCGCGGCTGGTGTATCGGTAGCTGCCGAGGCTGAAGTTGGTATCGGTCGAATCCAGTTTACCGGTATAAAGCAAACGCCATGACTGGCCGGTATGCTGGCTGTTATCGTCCAGGCGGGTGTCGGCCAGGGTAACGTCAGCGGACAGCGAGCCCAGCGGCCCGAGCGCCATACCGGCACCGGTATTGGCTGCGTTATAGTCTTTCGAGAGCGTCAGCCCTCCAAACCAGGTGAAAAGGTTATTTAAACCGTAAATCATGCTTCCCTGGAAAAAGTCGGGTTCCTTTTGATCGCTCCCGCTTTCAGCACGATAACGGCCTACCGTCATTTCGTACTTCATACGCCCAGGCCGCAGCATAACTGCGATACTGGAGTAGGGCTGCGTAAAGTGATGCTCGGTGCCGTCAGCCTCTTTCACCGTAACGTCCAGATCGCCGCTGTTGGTCGTGGAGTAGAGATCGTTGATCTCGAACTCACCCGGCGCGACGTTTTGCTGATAGATGAGATAGCCGTTCTGGCGCACCGAGACTTCAGCGTTTGAACTGGCGATGCCGCGTATGACAGGGGCATAGCCGCGTTGGCTATAGGGAAGCATCTCTTCATCCGACGCAAGGTTGACGCCCCGGTACTGTAAGCTATCAAATACCTCGCCCCGCGTGTTGCTTTCCCCGGCCGTGAACTGCGCCTTGAGGGCGTCAACGTCATGCTGCAGGAAGGTATTGATGTTTTCCCACAGGTTTTCACTGTCAGAATTGCTCCACGTTGAATAGTTGCGCACTCGCCAGCCTCCCAGGTTGGCGCCTGTGCGCAAATTCAGATACTGACTGGTGGCGCTTTTGTCACCGCTCTCCTTATTTTTTGATCCTGAGAAAGCGTAGTCACTGAACAACACGGGGACACCGTCGTCCCAGCGCGAAGGATCGATGTAATCGCGACTGGTACCACTTAACGCGGCCTGAGGAATACTCAACGCTAATGTCATGGTTGAAAACTCAAGCCGCGCGGAGGCCAGAGGGATATAGTTGCTGATATCTTCAGGCAAAGCCTTATTGGCGGGTAACGCAAGCAAGGCGGGATACCGATCGATAGCAATCCCCCATGCCCGCAGCATATCCGGTGTGAGCTGAGGTATCAGTGACCCTTCCGGGGAGCTGACGTAAACGATATTGGTGGTGCTCAAGCGGCGCTCATTCACCTGCACTCGTGAAGAATAGGTGCCGGGTAGCTGAGCATTCGACTTTGAAAAGAGTGAAAGGTTGATATCCTGCTGGGCCAGCATGTCTCCTTCAAGCGATGAGGGAGAGAAACGATACTCACGGGCCAGCGTCGAGAAGCTCGCGATGAGCAAGACACCGCCAAGGCAGCGAAGAAGCGGATTCAGTCTAAAGAGCCGCTCGTACGACAACTCATTACGTCCTGTCATCATCGCGGTCTTTTAATCCTGCGTCAGGGGGGAGGTATATTTTTCGGAAGCATTGCCGTAATCGGTAATGCAGCGCCAGGTGACGCTCGTACCCTGAGCATTGTCAGGGAGAGGAATGTCAGCGCGGGATTTAGGGGCAACCATGTCGGCTTTTTCCACTTTGTGCGCACCCAGCGCAAGTGAATCAAAGACGCTGTAGAACGCCCCTGCGTTGATGACGGTGAGTTGCTGACCATGACGAGCAAATCGCAGGTTTTTGCAGGATTCAGAGGGCGTACCGCTCAGTCCGACAGGACGCCAGAACAGTTTCAGACGCGTTTTATAGATTAACCGCAGGACGTTTTTGTCATCCTCATCCGTAGCCGTGGCAGGGACGGTTCGCACGTTCATATAGAACAGCGACTCTTTATCCCCTGCTAAGGCTGTCCCGTTCCAGGTAATGCGCAGGCTTTGCTCTTTTTGCGGATCGAGTCGAAAGAGAGGCGGTGTCACGATAAACGGTCCGTGCGTTTTACCATCACCCGTATCCGTCCATGACTGTATTAACCATGGAAGCTCTTTATCATTATTTTGTAAGGGCAGGGCAACTTCCTTTTTCGCGGCATCGTAGATTATGCGTGTGCGACCTATCTGAATACCTGCTGCGTGACAAAAAGTGCTTGCGATGACAGGAATACATAATAAGACATGGAGTGATATGCGCATAGTGAAACCTTTAATAAAGGAGGGTGAGGCGAAATGATATTAGTCCGAATACGGATTCGGACTAATATCAGATCATGACTCCTTAAACGTCATGAGGCCTAAATCTATTTATATTATGAATGTCAGTAATGCTTTTATTAACGGTAAAGAATATTTACTGTCATATCAGCGTCTGCCGGACCGGCCGTAACCGCAGCTGCAAATGATTTATAGCGGGCATTAAAATCAGCTTTAATCGTATCTTCGGGTTTTGACGCCAGTTCGATATAGACCTGCCCTTCGGCGCCGTCCATCGTGATGAGCTTATCATCTTTACCCGCGAGGCTGACGGCAACACCGATACCGGTGGCCGCGGTATCGCCCGTGGTGGTAATTTTACTGACGTCCAGCAGCGTTTTGGCCCCGGTCAGGGTTGTTGGGCCGTTAAAAGTCAGCTGGACAGCCGGAAGACCATCGCTTTGCAACGGGCAGTTGGCAAGCGTGATGGAGAATGGCATAAGTGCACTTTCCGTCCCAACAGCAGTAAACAATGATATTGGATAGGTACCCAGCGGGACAGTACTGTCCGTATCATTATCACCCTGAATAGTGCAGCTTGATTCGATAATTTCACCCGTGAAGTGAATAGTGCCGGCATTCATTTCTGCGGCGAAACCATTCATCGACAGTGTTGCAAGGGCTAGGCCCGCAATAATATTCTTTTTGAAATTCATCTTAATTTTTCCTTTACGTAAAAAAGAAATGCCTGGCATGCATTTTGCCTTCAGGTGAAAAGTAAATTATATCGCGTGAAATTATAGCATTTAATTTTCTGCGGGTAAGAGAGTCTCAGGGTTAATGTTATACAGATTTATCCATTTTTGGATTTTGTGGGGTGATGGTTTATATAATTTCAATGGTTCTGGATTATTGAATTTACATAGTTATATCATTCCTGCAATGCCGGGAGGTTAAAGTCGATGGTTATGTTAATTTTCTTTCGGGATATTTTAGAGTAAATGTTCTTTAAAACTGCGTTTAATTCATTTTGTAATATGAAACACATCGCAAAAGTTGGAGAATGTTCGTTCGAACATTTCTTGCCCTCTTTTCACTCACCCGAATTGCAGAGGGTGGTCTTAAACTGGATAAAAAGACCCGGTTATAGGGGTTTATCAGCCCATTGATGAAAGGCCGTGCTGGCATGATACCCGTGACGTAATGGGCTGAGCATGCACTGTGGCAGAAGAGAACGACGACAAAACGGAAGCCCCCACACCCCACCGACTAGAAAAGGCGCGTGAGGAAGGGCAGATCCCCCGATCCCGAGAATTAACCTCCCTGCTGATCCTTATCGTAGGGGTGTGCATTATCTGGTGGGGCGGGGAGTCGCTCGCCCGCAAGCTGGCGGGAATGTTGTCCACCGGCTTACGTTTTGACCACAGCATGGTCAACGATCAGAATCTGATCCTCAGCCAGATTATTCAGCTTATTAAAGGGGCCATGGTCGCACTGTTGCCCCTGATTACCGGGGTCGTGCTGGTCGCGCTGGTCTCTCCGGTGATGCTCGGCGGTCTGGTTTTCAGTGCCAAATCGCTGCAGCCGAAATTTTCCAAACTGAACCCGCTGTCGGGTATTGCGAAAATGTTCTCTGCGCAGACCGGGGCTGAGCTGCTCAAAGCCGTTCTCAAATCGGTGCTGATGGGCAGTTCTGCGGGGTTTTACCTCTGGTACCACTGGCCGGAAATGATGCGTCTTATCAGCGAATCGCCTCTCACCGCGATGAGCAACGCGCTGAATCTGGTTGGGCTCTGCGCGCTGCTGGTGGTGCTCAGCATTATCCCGATGGTGGGTTTTGACGTGATCTTCCAGCTTTATACCCACTTCAAAAAGCTGCGTATGTCGCGTCAGGATATCCGTGACGAATATAAGCAGATGGAAGGTGACCCGCACGTAAAAGGGCGCATCCGCCAGATGCAGCGTGCCGCCGCCCGTCGCCGCATGATGGAAGATGTACCGAAGGCCGACGTCATCGTCACCAACCCGACACACTATTCCGTTGCGCTGCGCTATGACGAAAACAAAATGAGCGCGCCGAAGGTCGTCGCGAAAGGGGCCGGACTGATCGCACTGCGCATCCGGGAAATCGGCACAGAACACCGCGTGCCTATCCTGGAAGCCCCTCCGCTGGCGCGTGCCCTGTACCGCCATGCGGACATTGGACAACAGATCCCGGGACAACTCTACGCCGCGGTGGCGGAAGTGCTGGCCTGGGTGTGGCAGTTGAAGCGCTGGCGTCTGGCTGGCGGTCAGCGGCCTGTGAAACCTGAGAACCTTCCGGTGCCTGCCGCGCTGGATTTTATGAACGAGAAGGACACTGATGGCTAATCTGGTGGCAATGTTGCGCCTGCCCGGCAACCTGAAATCGACCCAATGGCAGATCCTTGCCGGACCGATTCTGATCCTGCTAATTCTGTCGATGATGGTACTGCCGCTCCCGGCATTCATCCTCGATCTGCTTTTCACTTTCAATATCGCGCTGTCCATTATGGTGCTGCTGGTGGCGATGTTCACCCAGCGTACCCTGGAGTTTGCCGCTTTTCCGACCATTCTGCTGTTTACCACCCTGCTGCGACTGGCGCTGAACGTCGCGTCCACGCGTATCATCCTGATGGAAGGTCACACCGGTGCGGCAGCGGCAGGTAAAGTGGTGGAGGCGTTCGGCCACTTCCTGGTGGGCGGCAATTTCGCTATCGGTATCGTGGTGTTCGTTATCCTCGTTATCATCAACTTTATGGTTATCACCAAAGGTGCAGGGCGTATCGCGGAAGTGGGCGCGCGTTTTGTGCTGGACGGGATGCCGGGCAAACAGATGGCGATCGACGCCGACCTGAACGCCGGCCTTATCGCCGAAGATGAAGCCAAAAAACGCCGTTCGGAAGTGACGCAAGAGGCGGACTTCTACGGCTCCATGGACGGTGCAAGTAAGTTTGTGCGCGGTGACGCCATCGCGGGCATTCTGATCATGGTGATTAACGTGGTCGGCGGTCTGCTGGTGGGGGTATTGCAGCACGGGATGGACATGGGCCACGCGGCGGAAAGCTATACGCTGCTGACCATTGGTGACGGCCTGGTCGCGCAGATCCCGGCGCTGGTTATCTCCACGGCGGCGGGTGTGATTGTGACCCGCGTGAGTACCGACCAGGACGTTGGCGAGCAGATGGTGGGCCAGCTCTTCAGCAACCCGCGCGTGATGCTGCTGGCCGCTGCGGTTCTGGGTTTGCTCGGTCTGGTGCCGGGTATGCCAAACCTCGTCTTCCTGCTGTTTACGGCGGGTCTGCTGGGGCTTGCCTGGTGGATGCGTGGCCGTGAAATCAAACCGGCAGCGGAACCTGTTCAGGTAAAAATGCCGGAGAATACCCAGGCCGTCGAAGCGACCTGGAACGACGTTCAGTTGGAAGATTCCCTGGGAATGGAAGTGGGCTATCGCCTGATCCCGATGGTCGATTTCCAGCAGGATGGCGAGCTGCTTGGCCGTATCCGCAGTATCCGTAAAAAATTCGCGCAGGATATGGGCTTCCTGCCGCCGGTTGTACACATCCGCGACAATATGGACCTGCCGCCCGCGCGCTATCGCATCCTGATGAAAGGCGTTGAAATTGGCAGCGGCGATGCCTATCCGGGCCGCTGGCTGGCGATTAACCCGGGTACCGCTGCAGGCACCCTGCCGGGTGAGCAAACCATCGATCCGGCCTTTGGCCTGGCCGCTATCTGGATTGAAAGTGCGCTGAAAGAGCAGGCGCAAATCCAGGGCTATACGGTTGTCGAAGCCAGTACCGTGGTGGCAACCCATCTTAATCACCTGATTGGACAATTCTCGGCAGAGCTGTTTGGCCGTCAGGAAGCGCAGCAGCTGCTTGACCGCGTCACGCAGGAGATGCCGAAGCTGACGGAAGACCTGGTCCCGGGCGTGCTGACCTTAACCACGCTGCACAAGGTGCTGCAAAACCTGCTCGAAGAGAAAGTGCCGATCCGCGATATGCGCACCATTCTCGAAACCCTTGCCGAGCATGCGCCGATACAAAGCGATCCGCACGAGCTGACGGCGGTGGTACGCGTGGCGCTGGGTCGTGCGATCACCCAGCAGTGGTTCCCGGGAACCGGAGAGGTGCAGGTCATTGGCCTCGATACGCCGCTTGAACGCCTGCTGCTGCAGGCCCTGCAGGGCGGGGGCGGCCTGGAGCCGGGCCTGGCGGATCGTCTGCTGGCGCAAACGCAGGAGGCGCTGACGCGTCAGGAGATGCTGGGCGCGCCGCCGGTGCTGCTGGTTAACCATGCGCTGCGTCCGCTGCTGTCGCGCTTCCTGCGTCGCAGCCTGAACCAGCTGGTCGTGCTGTCGAATCTGGAGCTGTCGGATAACCGTCATATCCGCATGACCGCGACGATTGGAGGAAAATAATGGGTAAATGGATCTGGATTTTGCTTTTCCCTTTGGTGGCGCAGGCTGCCGGGGAGGGCACGTGGCAGGCAAGCAGCATGGGAGTGACCCTCAGCAACCGGGGTGTTGCCATGTCATCTAACCCGCTGGCGCCTGCTGAAGAGGTTTCCGGTCTGATGGGCCTTGTGGTCTGGAATTACCGGCTGATTGGCCCAACCCCCGCAGGGCTGCGAGTGCGCCTCTGCTCTCAGACACGCTGTACGGAAATCGACGGTGAAAATGGCACGACGCAGGCGTTCAACGGCGTACCGGCCATTGAACCTTTGCGTTTCATCTGGGAAGTGCCGGGCGGGGGGCGCTTAATCCCGGCGCTGAAAGTCCAGAGTAATTCCGTCATCGTGAACTATCGCTAACACCCTGCCTTTTCACCAGCCATCAGGCCATTCTGATGGCTGGCTCTCAAAACTGATCTCTCCTTTTGATCAAATAGAAACGCTGTTTTATAAATCAGTGACGCGCGTGACCCTACTCTTTGTATTTTTGCCATGCACCCTCTCAGGAGTGGCAGAAACAGAAAGGTATCAACAGGTCGATGCATTTACTGTAGCCGTATAAAAGCTCCCGGACGAAGCGTGCTTGCAGGGAGTCTCCTGAAACTGATTAGGGTTGACGGCAATGAAAACACGTAAAATTGGACTCGCGAATTATCTTGCTTACGGGTCAGGCGATTTTCTCGGGGCGGGTACCACCGCCCTGACGGCGGCCTGGCTTTTATATTTTTATACCACCTTCTGCGGGCTTTCACCGATCGAAGCAACGTTCATCTTTGCCGCGGCAAGGGTGCTGGATGCCGTCGTTAGCCCGTTGATGGGCTTTTTAACCGATAACTTTGGTACGACCTGGCTCGGCAAGCGCTTTGGCCGTCGTAAGTTCTTTATCCTGCTGGGGATCCCGTGCGTGTTCAGCTACTCGCTGATGTGGGTTGGGGACATGAGCTTCGGGTACTACCTGCTGACCTATCTGCTGTTTGATATTGTCTACACCATGATTCTGGTGCCGTACGAAACGCTGGTGCCGGAAATGACCGATGACTTTAAACAGAAAACCAAGTTCTCCGGGGCGCGTATCGCTATGGCCCAGATGTCCGCCATTCTGGCTTCCTTCCTGCCGGGGATCCTGTTGACCTGGTTCGGGAAAGACAACGCGGTTTCCTTCTTCTATGCAAGCCTGGTTTTCTCTGTGCTCTGCGCGCTGATGCTGACCTTCGTCTGGTGCTTCACCTGGGAACGTCCGCGCGAAGAGTGGTCTGAAGCGGCGCTGCGTGCTGAAGAAGAGAAGAAGAAGCTGACGATAGGGCAAAGCCTCAACCGCCTGATCGTTGAGCTCAGCTCCACGCTGCGCATCAAGATTTTCCGTCAGCATCTGGGCATGTACCTCGGCGGCTATATCGCGCAGGACGTGTTTAACGCGGTATTCACCTACTACGTGGTGTTCGTGCTGATGCAGGAAGCGTCAGTGGCGTCCAGTCTGCTGGGCACGATGGCCATCTTCCAGTTCCTTGCGGTTATCGCCATGATCCCGCTGTGTATCCGCTTCGGGCCTGCGCCGTCCTACCGCATGGTGGTGGTGCTGTTTGGCCTGGCGTCAATTTCCTACGCCG
Source organism: Enterobacter cloacae complex sp. SHL020 (assembly GCF_049236945.1). Lineage (NCBI taxonomy): Bacteria > Pseudomonadati > Pseudomonadota > Gammaproteobacteria > Enterobacterales > Enterobacteriaceae > Enterobacter > Enterobacter cloacae complex sp. SHL020. Next base: position 132,014 of record NZ_JBMKJF010000006.1, on the reverse strand, counting down.
TGCTCTATTACGCGGGCCTGAGCGACGTTTACGCTCTGCTGTTGCTGATCTCTGCGGTGGCTGGGCTGGGGCGCGGCGGGATCAACTACGTGCCATGGAACACCTACACCTACATTGCTGACGTGGATGAAGCGATCACCGGCCAGCGCCGCGAAGGGATCTTCGCGGGCATCATGACCCTGACCCGTAAGGCGTCACAGGCCGGTGCGGTGATGCTGGTGGGCATTGTGATGCAGATGTCCGGCTTTGTCAGCGGTCAGAAAGTGCAGCCTGCGGAAGTGAGCCACACCATTTTGACGATCCTGAGCGTGGGCACCATCCTGGTGCTGTTCTGCGGCTTCCTCGTTTCCCTGCGCTTCAGGCTCAATTTGCAGACCCACAGCACGCTGCGCGAGGAGACCGCGAAAATGCGTGAGTGTGGTCATGCGATGCCTCAGTCAGCGACGCCACACGCCCGCGCCACCGTCGAGATGCTGGCCGGTATGCCCTATGAGTCACTGTGGGGCAATAACAACATCGGCTATCTGAATCGCAACAAGCCAGCGGCACCTTCGCTGAAGGATCGCGCGGTACTGAATTCGACATACAACAGAGGTTAAGATGATGAAAGTTTGGCCTGTCAAACATAGCCCGTTACTGCGTCAGCCAGAGCGCTTTATCGCCCGGGACGAGCTGAAATCACTGATTCAAAAGGTGACGCATAGCCTGGTCAATATCCACGACAAAACGGGTGAATTTTTGCTGCGGCTGGACGACGGGCGCGTGATCGACACCAAAGGCTGGGCCGGATGGGAGTGGACGCACGGCGTTGGCCTGTACGGTATCTGGCAGTATTACTGCCAGACCGGCGATGAAGGTATGCGAGAGATTATCGACAGCTGGTTTGCCGACCGCTTTGCGGAAGGCGCGACCACCAAAAACGTGAATACCATGTCGCCGTTCCTTACGCTGGCATATCGCTACGAAGAGACCAAAAATCAGGCCTGGCTGCCGTGGCTGGAAAGCTGGGCGGAATGGGCGATGGCCGAGATGCCGCGCACGGAACACGGCGGGATGCAGCACATCACCCTGGCGGAAGAAAACCATCAACAGATGTGGGATGACACGCTGATGATGACGGTGCTGCCGCTGGCGAAAATCGGCAAGCTGCTCAATAAGCCGGAGTACGTTGAAGAGGCGGTCTATCAGTTCCTGCTGCACGTGCAGAACCTGATGGACCGGGAGACCGGGCTGTGGTTCCACGGCTGGAGCTATGACGGTAATCATAACTTTGCCCGTGCCCGCTGGGCGCGCGGCAACAGCTGGCTCACCATCGTCATCCCGGACTTCCTTGAGCTGGTGGATCTGCCGGAAAGCAACGCGGTGCGCCGCTACCTGGTGCAGGTATTGAATGCGCAGATTGCCGCGCTGGCGAAATATCAGGACGACAGCGGGCTATGGCATACGCTGCTCGACGATCCACATTCTTATCTTGAGGCGTCCGCCACGGCAGGGTTTGCCTACGGCATTCTGAAAGCCGTGCGCAAGCGCTACGTTGGCGCGGAGTATGCCGAAGTGGCAGAAAAAGCGATTCGCGGTATCGTCAAAAATATTTCGCCGGAAGGCGAGCTGTTGCAAACGTCGTTCGGCACGGGCATGAGCAGCGATCTTGAGTTTTATCGCCAGATCCCGCTGACGTCTATGCCGTACGGACAGGCGATGGCGATTCTCTGTTTGACGGAATATTTACGGAAGTATTTCTGATAAGAAAAAACCCGGCGCTTGCCGGGTTTTTTGTATTACATGCGTTCTACGGTTTCGATACCCAGGGTATCCAGACCCAGCTTCAGGGTCTTCGCCGTGAGCTGCGCCAGCTTCAGGCGGCTGTTGCGGACCGATTCGTTTTCCGCAGACAGAATAGGGCAGTGTTCGTAGAAGCCGGAGAACAGACCCGCCAGATCGTACAGGTAAGCACACATTACGTGCGGCGTGCCGTCACGCGCGACAACCGTCAGCGTCTCTTCAAACTGCAGCAGGCGCGCCGCCAGCTGTGCTTCACGATCTTCCGTGATGGTCACTGTCGCATTCGCCAGTACGTTTTCATCAATGTTCGCCTTACGGAACACCGAGAGCACGCGGGTGTAGGCATACTGCATGTAAGGCGCCGTGTTGCCTTCAAACGCCAGCATGTTATCCCAGTCGAAGATATAGTCGGTGGTACGGTTCTTGGAGAGATCCGCGTATTTCACCGCACCGATACCCACGGCGTTGGCCAGTTTTTCCAGCTCGTCGGCAGGCATGTCCGGGTTCTTCTCGGCCACCAGACGGCGGGCGCGCTCCAGCGCTTCGTCCAGCAGGTCGGACAGCTTCACGGTTCCGCCCGCACGGGTTTTGAACGGTTTGCCGTCTTTACCCAGCATCATGCCGAACATGTGGTGTTCCAGCGGAACGCAATCCGGCACGTAACCGGCTTTACGCACGATGGTCCACGCCTGCATCAGGTGCTGGTGCTGACGGGAGTCGATGTAGTACAGCACGCGGTCGGCATGCAGCGTTTCGTAACGGTATTTCGCGCAGGCGATGTCTGTCGTGGTGTAGAGATAGCCGCCATCCTTTTTCTGGATGATCACGCCCATCGGTTCGCCTTCCTTGTTTTTGTACTCATCAAGGAACACCACCGTTGCGCCTTCGCTCTCTACCGCCAGGTTTTTCGCTTTCAGGTCAGCCACAATGCCAGGCAGCATTGGGTTATAGAGGCTTTCACCCATCACGTCGTCACGGGTCAGTGTAACGTTCAGACGGTTATAGGTCAGCTGGTTCTGAGACATGGTTATATCAACCAGCTTGCGCCACATCTCGAGGAAGTATTGGTCGCCGCCCTGCAGTTTAACCACGTAGCTGCGCGCGCGCTCGGCAAAGGCTTCGTCTTCGTCGTAGTGTTTTTTGGCTTCGCGGTAGAACCCTTCCAGGTCCGCCAGCGCCATTTCACCCGCGTTTTCCTGCTGCTGTTTTTCCAGGTAAGCAATCAGCATGCCGAACTGGGTACCCCAGTCGCCCACGTGGTTCGCGCGGATCACCTTGTGACCTAGGAACTCGAGCGTGCGCACCGCGGCATCACCGATGATAGTGGAACGCAGGTGGCCAACGTGCATCTCTTTCGCCACGTTCGGGGCAGAGTAGTCGATCACGACGGTCTGCGCCTCCGGCTGGGAAACACCCAGACGGTCAGATTTCAGCGCTGCGTCAACGTGGCTTGCCAGGAACGCAGGTTCCAGGAAAATATTGATGAAGCCCGGGCCGGCGATTTCGGTTTTGCTGGCAATGCCGGAAAGATCCAGATGCGTCAGTACCTGCTCAGCGAGCTGTCGCGGCGGCATGCCCAGTTTTTTAGCCACTGCCATCACGCCATTAGCCTGATAGTCGCCAAACTGTACTTTTGCTGACTGACGAACCTGCGGTTCGCAATCCGCAGGCGCGCCTGCGGCAATCAGTGCCTGACTGACTTTTTCGGAGAGAAGAGCCTGAATATTCACCTGGATACCTTACGTTTTTGATGCGGGCTTACAACCGCCCGCGCCAGTTAAAGAATTTAGGGCGGGAGTATACTGCAAATGCCCTCTGGCGTCAGCATTGCGGGGCCTGAAGATTGCTCAGAATCCAGGCGGTGAAGGTGTGCATAATCATGCAGTCGCAAAAAGCCGGATTCTGCGGTTGGTCAAAACAGGGCAACAGAGTAAATTAGCGGCTTTGCGACATGAAAAGAGAGTGACTTATGGCGAACTGGCAATCCATTGACGAACTGCATGATATTTCCGCAGATTTACCGCGCTTTACCCAGGCGTTCACAGAACTTGCCACCCGTCTCGGTCTGGATATCGCGCCGCTTGAGGCCGATCACATCTCTTTGCGCTGTCATCAGAATGCCACCGCCGAGCGCTGGCGTCGCGGGTTCGAACGGTGCGGCGAGTTGCTGTCCGAGAACATCATTAACGGTCGCCCTATTTGCCTGTTCAAACTGCATCAGCCGGTCAACGTGGCGCACTGGCAATTCACCGTGGTTGAACTGCCGTGGCCGGGAGAGAAACGCTATCCGCACGAAGGCTGGGAACATATCGAAATTGTCCTGCCGGGTGAGCCGGAGACGTTAAACGCGCGCGCGCTGGCCCTCCTTTCTGACGAAGGCTTAAGCCAGCCGGGAATTTTTGTGAAGACGAGTTCACCCAAAGGCGAGCGCGAGCGGTTACCTAATCCGACGCTGGCCGTCACTGACGGACAGGTCACGGTGAAGTTTCATCCGTGGACCATTGAGCAGATCGTTGCCAGCGAAGCGTAAGAGATGTGAGTTCACGCCGGGACTGAAAACGGACGGCGTGTCATGATGTTTCGTTTAGTGGAATTTCAGGAGGATTAAATGGCGCTGCTGGAGATTTGTTGTTACAGCGTGGAGTGTGCCGTGACCGCGCAAAAGCACGGGGCTGACCGCATTGAACTGTGTGCGGCACCCAAAGAGGGCGGGCTGACGCCGTCATACGGCGTGTTGAAGTCTGCCCGTCAGGCCGTCACCATTCCCGTTCACCCGATTATTCGTCCGCGCGGCGGTGATTTTTGTTACACGGCGGGCGAGTTCAGTGCCATGCTTGATGATATCGCGCTCGTTCGGGACCTGGGTTTTCCAGGCCTGGTGACTGGCCTGCTGGATGAAGACGGCAACATTGATATACCGCGTATGCGTCAGATTATGAGCGCCGCGCAGGGGCTGGCCGTCACTTTTCATCGCGCATTTGATATGTGTAAAGATCCGCTTCAGGCCTTTGAAACGCTTGGAGAACTTGGCGTGGCGCGCATCCTGACATCCGGTCAGCAGGCGTCCGCTGAAAAAGGACTGCAATTAATTACGGAACTAAAAGCACATTCCGGTGTTCCAATAATAATGGCGGGTGCGGGAGTCCGCGCCAGCAATCTGGAACGGTTTTTAAACGCCGGGGTAGAAGAGCTGCACAGCTCCGCGGGGAAATGGATACCTTCACCCATGCGTTATCGCAATACAGGATTGTCAATGTCGACGGATGCTGAAGCGGATGAGTATTCACGCTATGGCGTAGAGGGAGAGTCGGTTGCGGAAATGAAGTCGCTGATTGAGCGCCATCACGTGTAGCAACGTACCGATTTTTACCGCGCATCATGTCGCCCAATATGATGCTTGCTTGTACCAGGCCCCTGCCAATTACACAGGGGCCTTTTTTTCTCCTTCATATTTCAAGCCGCAGCTGCGTTGGCCGCCTCGCTCACCCCGGTCACTTACTGATGTAAGCTCCCGGGGATTCGCTGCGTTGCCGCCTTGCTGCAACTTGAACTATTTTGGAGAAAACGTGCTACGAGTAGGCCGGGTAAGGCGTAGCCGCCACCCGGCTAAAAGGCTACGGCTTAGTCGCAATCAACACCGCACGCATCGGAGCCGGATAGCCTTCGATGGTTTTGCTGTGGTCGGCCGGGTCGAGGAACTGCTCCAGCGATTCGGTGATCATCCAGTCGGTGCGGCGCTGTTCTTCGATAGACGTCACACTGACGTCGGCAATCCGCACATCCGCAAACCCGCACTTCTCCAGCCAGTTCTTCAGCGCCAGCGCGGAAGGGATGAAGTAAACGTTGCGCATCTGCGCGTAGCGATCGCCCGGCACCAGAACGGCATTTTCATCGCCTTCAATCACCAGCGTTTCCAGCACCAGCTCGCCCCCGCTGACCAGCTGATCCTTCAGTTGCCACAGGTGTTCAAGCGGAGAACGACGGTGATACAGCACGCCCATGGAGAAGACGGTATCAAAGGCTTTAAGGGCAGGGAGCTGTTCAATGCCCAGCGGCAGCAGGTGCGCGCGCTGGTCGTTACCCAGCAGCTTGCGCACCGCTTCAAACTGGCACAGGAACAGCTGCATCGGGTCAATACCGACCGCCAGATGCGCGCCCGCGCCAATCATGCGCCACATGTGGTAACCGCTGCCGCAGCCGACATCCAGAATGGTACGTCCCGTCAGGTCGGAAAGGTGGGGCAGAACGCGATCCCATTTCCAGTCCGAGCGCCATTCGGTATTGATGTTCACGCCGTAAAGTGAAAACGGCCCTTTGCGCCACGGCATCAGGTTACGCATCAGCGTTTCGATGCGGTTGATCTGCCCGGCCGGGAGCGGCTCTTCGCTCTCGGCGGTGACGCTGTGCAGAAGATCCAGACGATGCGGGGTCAGTTCGGGCAGATACTCCACCGCGTTTGACCACTGCTTTAACAGGCCGTGCTGCTGATCGCGCTGCCAGGCGGCAATCTGCGCGGGCAAGGTTTCCAGCCAGTGGGAGAGCTGGTTTTTGGCAATCAGCTGATAGAAGTTGCTGAATTCGATCATGCGGACTCTCCCGCTTTCAGCGCCACCAGAGAGCCAAAGTTAAAGCACTGGAACCACAGTTCGCTGTGCTCAAACCCGGCTTTGCTCAGACGCGCTTTGTGGGTTTCTACGGAATCCGTCAGCATCACGTTTTCGAGCATGCTGCGCTTCTGGCTGATCTCCAGCTCGCTATAGCCATTCGCCCGTTTGAAATCGTGGTGCATATTGAACAGCAGTTCGCCAACCTCGGCATCTTCGAAGCTGAATTTCTCCGAGAGCACCAGCGCGCCGCCGGGATTCAACCCCTGATAAATTTTGTCCAGCAGCAGCTGGCGGTCATCAGGCACCAGGAACTGCAGGGTGAAATTCAGGACCACCATCGACGCGTTATTGATCTCAATCTCGCGGATATCGCCTTCCACCACGTCTACCGGAACAGGGGCTTTGTACGCGTCAATATGGCGACGGCAGCGCTCAACCATGGCTGGGGAGTTATCGACGGCGATGATTCGGCAGCCTTCGTGGTGAACGTTACGACGAACCGACAGCGTTGCCGCGCCGAGCGAGCAGCCCAGGTCATAGACCTGCGTACCGGGTTGAACGAAGCGCTCAGCCAGCATGCCGATCATAGAGATAATATTGGAATAACCGGGAACAGAGCGCTGGATCATATCCGGGAAGACTTCGGCTACCCGTTCATCGAAGGTCCAGTCGCCCAGGCTGGCGATAGGCGCGGAAAAAAGCGTGTCGCGATCTGACATAACGTAAAAATCCGGGAAAAATAAAGTGGCGTATTGTGCGCTAATGGAGGGAGAAAACCAACTCCCACGGCATATACCACAGGTTAGCCAGCACCATCAGCAAAAGCGAACACCAGGTGGCACTCATGCCGGAACGACGCCAGCGGATTAAGCGGTGGTGAAAACCGTAATAGTGCATCAGGCGGCCAGCAATAAGAAGCAGGCCACAGATATGCACCATCCAGGTTTCTGCGCCATTCATCTCCATAAACAGCAGCAGGATTAAGGCTGCGGGGATGTATTCGACCGCGTTGCCATGAATGCGGATAGCGCTTTGTAGCTCGGAAAATCCGCCGTCACCGTAAGAGACGCGGTACAGCGTTCTGAGGCGCACAACATCAAATGAAAACTTAATCAGCAGTAATGCACCTAACACCGCATACAGCGCGCTGACCATACAAACTCCCTGTTTTTGGCAGATGGCACTTCACTATGATAGGGGGTGATATCAGAAAAGAGAAGATTGTTGTGGGATGGAAGGGGCGCTGCCCACGGACGGCACCGCAGCCTGCAAGGCCTGCCACAGAGCATCGACCAGTTCGGGCGCCTGGGCGATATCCGGCGTATGTAAAAAGAGATACGGCGTGGTGGTGTGTTCCCACTTCGCTAACGTTTGCAGCCAGACGGCGAACATCGCCTGATTTTGCTGCATGTTATCGCTGCCGATATACCTGATCATTGGGTTATGCGCGGTCACGATGGCGTGGACCGGCACTTTCGGCTTTTTACGCTGAGCTTCAACGATGGCTTCGCTATGGGGGACAGCGCTGTGCACCGGTCGGCTATCGAGGATCACCCGGTTAACGGAACGCTCAAGCAGGCCGCGATTGAGCGCTTTTTCTGCTTCGCCCTTGGCAAAAAATTCAGGATGCCTGACTTCAACGCCGTAGGTGAATTCGCGGGGCAGGGCATCCAGGAACTGCCAGAGCGCAGGCAAATCATGTGGGCCAAACGTGGCGGGTAGCTGGATCCAGTACTGACCGATGCGGTTCGCCAGCGGCGACATGCGCGTAAAAAACTCTTCGGTTAAATCCCCGCAGTTGCGCAGCGCGGCCTGGTGGGAAATGGTGGCCGGAAACTTAAAGCAGAAGCGGAAGTCATCGGTCGTTTGTTCCCGCCAGCGCGTAACAATCTCGGCTTTGGGGAGCGCATACAGGGTGGTGTTACCCTCGACACAGTTGAAGTGCCGGGCATACTCCTCAAGGCTGGTGATGCCAAGGCGCACCCATTTCGGGTGCGACCACTGGGGCAGGCCCACGTACATCATAGCGCGCTGACAATCTCATCCGTGCTGCGCACGCGGCCGATGCGCGGGAAGATATGGGTCATGCTGCCCTGATGCTGTTCCGCGGAAGCCGCGCTGCAGGCATCTTCGGCGATCACCAGGTTAAAGCCCAGCTCCCACGCGTTGCGGGCGGTAGACTCCACGCCGATATTAGTGGATATGCCGCACAGGATGATGGTATCGATGCCGCGACGGCGGAGCTGCAGCTCGAGATCGGTACCGTAAAAAGCGCCCCACTGGCGTTTGGTCACTTCAATATCGCTGTCGCGTTTGCCGAGTGCGGCCGGGTACGTCCACCAGTTTTCCGGCAGGGCGCGTGCAGGAACCTGGGCATCAACGGGCTGTTTTAACGCTTCGGCGTAATCAGCGGACCAGCCGACTCGCACCATGACAACAGGCGCACCGCTGGCACGACATGTTTCCGCCAGGCGAGCAGCGCGGTTGACCACATCATCCGCAGTATGCGGGCCACCGGCGAAGGGCAGAATGCCTTCCTGTAAATCAATCACAACAAGTGCGGTTTTACTGGCATCAAGTGTTAACATCGTTACTCCCGTTAAATGAATCACTTCCAGACACCATACGACGTGATGGCCTGTTCCTGGGCGGATAATTTTGTTAATTTTTGTGAGAATGCGCAATAAGAGTGCAGCAAACGACCGCCTGGCCGTGGTTCGCTCTTATCGTCCGGCGGAATTTCCAGTATAATAGCCGCCTTTTTTCATCCAGTTGTGACATACAGAAAGCTGCGACATAGTAGCCTGCATACCAGGCGACATTTAGCCTGCGGCTAATTAAGGGATATCTCATGCGTACAGAATATTGCGGGCAGCTGCGTCAGTCCCACGTCGGACAGCAGGTAACCCTGTGTGGTTGGGTCAATCGTCGTCGTGATCTTGGTAGCCTTATCTTCATCGATATGCGCGACCGCGAAGGTATCGTTCAGGTGTTCTTCGATCCGGATCGCGCAGATGCGTTGAAGCTGGCCTCTGAGCTGCGTAATGAGTTCTGCATTCAGGTTACCGGCACAGTGCGCGCGCGTGACGAGAAAAACGTCAACGCCGACATGGCGACGGGTGCCATCGAAGTGCTGGCGTCCGATCTGGTGATCATCAACCGTGCAGAAGCGCTGCCGCTGGACTCCAACCACGTCAACACTGAAGAAGCGCGTCTGAAATACCGCTACCTGGATCTGCGTCGTCCGGAAATGGCCCAGCGCCTGAAAACCCGTGCGAAAATCACCAGCCTGGTGCGTCGCTTTATGGATGACCACGGTTTCCTCGACATCGAAACCCCGATGCTGACCAAAGCCACGCCGGAAGGCGCGCGCGATTACCTGGTCCCATCCCGCGTTCATAAAGGCAAATTCTACGCGCTGCCGCAGTCTCCACAGCTGTTCAAACAACTGCTGATGATGTCCGGCTTCGATCGCTACTATCAGATCGTTAAATGCTTCCGCGACGAAGACCTGCGCGCTGACCGCCAGCCAGAATTTACCCAAATCGACGTGGAAACCTCCTTCATGACCGCCGAGCAGGTGCGTGAAGTGATGGAAGCTCTGGTGCGTAGCCTATGGAACGACGTGAAAGGCGTTGAGCTGGGCGATTTCCCTATCATGACCTTCGCTGAAGCCGAGCGTCGTTACGGCTCTGACAAACCAGACCTGCGTAACCCGATGGAGCTGGTGGACGTAGCAGACCTGGTGAAAGGCGTTGAGTTTGCCGTATTCGCTGGCCCGGCTAACGATCCTAAAGGCCGCGTAGCAGCGCTGCGTGTACCGGGTGGTGCTGCCCTGAGCCGCAAGCAGATCGACGACTACGGCAACTTCATCAAGATCTACGGCGCGAAAGGTCTGGCCTATATTAAAGTGACCGAGCGCGCGAAAGGTCTGGAAGGCATCACCAGCCCGGTAGCGAAATTCCTGAACGCGGACATCGTGGAAGCGATCCTTGAGCGCACCGGCGCGCAGGACGGCGACATGATCTTCTTCGGCGCAGACAACAAGAAAGTCGTGGCGGATGCGATGGGCGCGCTGCGTCTGAAGCTCGGCAAAGACCTGAGCCTGACCGACGAAAACAAATGGGCGCCGCTGTGGGTTATCGACTTCCCAATGTTTGAAGACGACGGTGAAGGCGGCCTGACCGCAATGCACCACCCGTTCACCTCGCCAAAAGACATGACGGCAGCAGAGCTGAAAGCGGCACCGGAAGATGCGGTCGCGAACGCTTATGACATGGTTATCAACGGCTACGAAGTGGGCGGTGGTTCCGTGCGTATTCACAGCGGCGAAATGCAGCAGACCGTGTTCGGCATTCTGGGCATCAACGAGCAGGAGCAGCGCGAGAAGTTTGGCTTCCTGCTGGACGCCCTGAAATACGGTACGCCGCCGCACGCGGGCCTGGCCTTCGGTCTTGACCGTCTGACCATGCTGCTGACCGGCACCGATAACATTCGTGATGTTATTGCCTTCCCGAAAACCACTGCCGCAGCGTGTCTGATGACCGAAGCGCCAAGCTTTGCCAACCCGGCCTCTCTGGCCGAGCTGGGCATTGAAGTGGTGAAGAAGGAAGAGAAAAACTGATATGGCATATAAGCTTCCCGTTTCGGTCCTGGTGGTCATTTATGCAGAAGACACGAAGCGGGTGCTGATGTTGCAGCGGCGCGATGACCCTGATTTCTGGCAGTCGGTAACAGGCAGTCTGGAAGAGGGGGAAACCGCGTTGCAGGCCGCCGCGCGCGAAGTAAAGGAAGAGGTCACCATTGACGTTGCCCGCGAGCAACTGACCCTGAAGGACTGCCAGCGCACGGTGGAGTTTGAAATTTTTAGCCATTTACGTCATCGCTACGCGCCGGGTACCGAGCGCAATACGGAGTCGTGGTTCTGTCTCGCGCTCCCCCATGAACGGGAGATCGTGTTTACCGAACACCTTACCTACCGCTGGGTGAATGCGGCGGACGCCGCCGCACTGACCAAGTCGTGGAGCAACCGGCAGGCGATTGAAGAATTTGTAATTAACGCAGCCTGAGAAGGCGCGATTTTTGGAGAACTTTTTATGGCAGGTCATAGTAAGTGGGCCAACACCAAACACCGCAAAGCGGCACAGGATGCCAAGCGCGGTAAGATCTTTACCAAAATCATTCGCGAGCTGGTGACAGCAGCGCGTCTGGGCGGCGGCGACCCGGCTTCTAACCCGCGTCTGCGCGCGGCGGTAGATAAAGCGCTGTCAAACAACATGACGCGTGACACCCTGAACCGTGCTATCGCACGTGGCGTGGGCGGTGATGAAGACGCGAACATGGAAACCATCATTTATGAAGGTTACGGCCCTGGCGGTACTGCGGTGATGGTTGAGTGTCTGTCCGACAATCGTAACCGTACCGTTGCGGAAGTGCGCCACGCGTTCACTAAAACCGGTGGCAACCTGGGCACCGACGGTTCCGTGGCTTACCTGTTCAGCAAAAAAGGCGTCATCTCCTTCGAGAAAGGCGACGAAGATGCGATCATGGAAGCGGCGCTGGAAGCCGGTGCGGAAGACGTAGTGACCTTCGATGACGGCGCTATCGACGTTTATACCGCGTGGGAAGAGATGGGTGCCGTGCGCGATGCGCTGGAAGCGGCTGGCCTGAAAGCGGACAACGCTGAAGTGTCCATGATCCCGTCCACCAAAGCGGACATGGATGCGGAAACGGCACCGAAACTGCTGCGTCTGATCGACATGCTCGAAGACTGCGACGACGTGCAGGAAGTGTACCACAACGGTGAAATCTCTGATGAGGTTGCAGCGACTCTCTGATGAGAGCGTATAAATCCGTTACAGGAGACGCGTGATGTCGATTATTCTCGGGATTGACCCAGGCTCACGCGTCACCGGTTATGGCGTTATCCGTCAGGTGGGACGCCAGCTAACCTACCTGGGCAGCGGCTGTATTCGCACCAAAGTGGACGATCTTCCTTCGCGCCTGAAGCTCATTTATGCGGGCGTGTCGGAGATCATCACCCAGTTTCAGCCGGACTACTTCGCCATCGAGCAGGTCTTTATGGCGAAAAACGCCGATTCGGCGCTAAAGCTCGGTCAGGCGCGCGGGGTCGCCATCGTCGCTGCCGTGAACCAGGATTTGCCGGTATTCGAATACGCGGCGCGTCAGGTTAAGCAGACGGTGGTGGGCATTGGTAGCGCGGAAAAAAGCCAGGTGCAGCATATGGTGCGTACCTTGCTGAAGCTTCCCGCGAACCCGCAGGCCGACGCCGCGGATGCGCTGGCGATTGCGATTACCCACTGTCACGTCAGCCAGAATGCGATGCAAATGAGCGAGTCGCGGCTCAATCTGGCGCGAGGCAGGTTACGATAATCAGAAATCAGGCTGGATAAACATCCAGCCTTTTTTTATTATGTCGGCAGTTAATTTCTCCCAGAACGCAGGAGCGTCACGTGATAGGCAGACTCAGAGGCATCATCATTGAAAAACAACCCCCGTTAGTGCTGCTGGAAGTGGGTGGCGTGGGCTATGAAGTCCATATGCCGATGACCTGCTTCTACGAGCTGCCGGACGCGGGCAAAGAGGCGATTGTCTTTACCCAGTTTGTGGTGCGTGAAGATGCCCAGCTGCTGTACGGCTTCAATAACAAGCAGGAACGGATCCTGTTCCGCGAGCTGATTAAAACCAACGGCGTTGGGCCGAAGCTGGCGCTGGCGATTTTGTCCGGCATGTCGGCACCACAGTTTGTGAATGCCGTTGAGCGCGAAGATCCGGCGGCACTGATTAAGCTCCCGGGCATCGGTAAGAAAACCGCCGAGCGTCTGATTGTCGAGATGAAAGACCGCTTTAAAGGTCTGCATGGCGATCTGTTCACTCCGGCAGCTGATTTGGTACTGACCTCTCCTGGCGGCCCTGCGACGGATGATGACGCCGAGCAGGAAGCGGTTGCCGCGCTGGTGGCGCTGGGCTATAAACCTCAGGAGGCCAGCCGCATGGTGAGCAAAATTGCCAAACCGGACGCCAGCAGTGAAACCCTGATTCGTGAAGCGCTGCGCGCTGCATTGTGAGGTAAAGGATGATTGAAGCAGACCGCCTGGTGTCGGCAGGCACTATTCAGGCAGATGACGTGGTGGATCGCGCGATCCGCCCAAAACTGCTTGATGAGTATATCGGCCAGCCGCAGGTTCGTTCCCAGATGGAGATTTTCATCCAGGCGGCAAAGCTGCGCGGCGATGCGCTCGATCACCTGCTGATTTTTGGCCCTCCCGGTTTAGGCAAAACCACGCTGGCGAATATCGTCGCCAATGAAATGGGCGTCAACCTGCGCACCACATCCGGCCCCGTGCTGGAGAAGGCGGGCGATCTCGCGGCGATGCTGACCAACCTCGAACCGCATGACGTGCTGTTTATCGATGAGATCCACCGCCTGTCACCGGTGGTGGAGGAAGTGCTCTATCCGGCGATGGAAGATTACCAGCTGGATATCATGATCGGTGAAGGCCCGGCCGCGCGCTCCATCAAAATCGATCTGCCGCCGTTTACCCTGATTGGCGCCACCACCCGCGCCGGGTCGTTGACCTCTCCGCTGCGCGATCGTTTCGGCATCGTGCAGCGTCTTGAGTTTTACCAGGTGGCGGACCTCCAGCACATCGTTGGCCGTAGCGCCCGCTATATGGGGCTCGAAATGAGCGAAGAGGGCGCGTTTGAAGTGGCGAAGCGTTCCCGCGGTACGCCGCGTATCGCCAACCGCCTGCTGCGTCGCGTGCGTGACTTTGCCGAGGTGAAGCACGATGGCTCGATTTCCGCCGAGATCGCTGCCCAGGCGCTGGATATGCTTAACGTCGATGCCGAAGGCTTTGACTATATGGACCGTAAACTGCTGCTGGCGGTGCTGGATAAGTTCTTTGGTGGCCCGGTCGGGCTGGATAACCTGGCGGCGGCAATCGGAGAAGAGCGTGAGACGATTGAAGATGTGCTGGAGCCGTATCTGATCCAGCAGGGTTTCCTGCAGCGCACCCCGCGTGGACGTATGGCAACGGTGCGGGCGTGGAATCATTTCGGCATTACGCCGCCCGCGATGCCGTAATCCTTAATTCCCTCTCCCGATGGGAGAGGGGCAGGGTGAGGGCATCAGCGCCCTCCAAGTTAATGCGCTGTCTTCTTCATCATACTGAGGATAAACAGCACCGCTGCACTAAGCACCACAGACGGCCCCGCAGGCGTGTCGTAGAACGCCGAGAAGGTTAATCCCCCCGTTACCGCAATCATCCCGATAATCACGGCCACGCCGGCCATCTGCTCCGGCGTACGGGCAAAACGACGCGCCGTAGCCGCAGGGATGATCAGCAGCGACGTAATAATCAGCGCGCCGACAAACTTCATTGCGACACCAATCGTTAGCGCTGTCACCAGCATCAGCAGCAGCTTAACGCGCTGCAGCTTCACGCCGTCGACAAACGCCAGATCCGGACTGACGGTCATTGCCAGTAAATTCCGCCACTGCCAGAGCAGAATAGCGAGTACCACCACCACGCCAGTGGCGATAGCGATGAGATCCTCCGGCGTCACGGCCAGCAGGTCACCGAAGAGGTAGGCCATCAGATCCACGCGGATGTTCGCCATCAGGCTGACCACCACCAGGCCCAGCGACAGGGCACTGTGCGCCATAATACCAAGCAGCGTATCAATAGCGAGGTGAGGGCGCTTCTCCAGCCAGACCAGACCGGCCGCCAGCAGCAGTGTGACCACTATCACCGCGTAGAAGGGGTTTACATCCAGCAGCAGACCAAAGGCAACGCCCAGCAGGGACGCGTGCGCCAGGGTATCGCCAAAATAGGACATTCTGCGCCAGACAACAAACGAGCCGAGCGGGCCCGCGGCGCAGGCAAGCATAATCCCGGCCAGCCAGCCGGGCAGTAACAGTTCAATCATGAGTGTCCATTTCCCCGACGCAGTACGATTCGTCCCTGCAAATCATGGCGATGATTATGATGATGGCGGTAAATACCCAGCTGTTCAGCGCCGCGTGGGCCGAACATGGAGATAAACTCCGGGTGCATTGACACCACTTCAGGCGTACCGGAGCAGCAGATATGATGGTTGAGACACAGCACTTCGTCGGTTTTTGCCATCACCAGATGGAGATCGTGAGACACCATCAGCACGGCGCAATCAAGCTCCCGGCGCAGCTGGTCGATCAAATCATAAAGCGCAACCTGACCATTCACATCCACACCCTGAGTCGGTTCATCCAGCACCAGCAGCTGCGGGCTGCTCAGCAGCGCGCGGGCAAGTAAAACACGCTGAGTTTCACCGCCGGACAGTTTTTGCAGCGGCGCATCGACAAGATGGCCCGCCTGCACGCGTTTCAGCGCCGGAACAATATCGGCTTTACGAGTGCCGGGGCGCAGACGCAGGAAACGGCTGACCGTCAGCGGCAGCGTGGCGTCGAGGTGTAGTTTTTGCGGCACATAGCCAATACGCAATTTTTCCTCGCGCTTAATCACGCCTTCATCGGGTGCGACCAGACCCAGCACCACGCGCACCAGGGTGGATTTGCCTGCGCCATTGGGGCCGAGCAGCGTCAGAATTTTGCCGGGCTTCAGATCGAGCGACACGTCAGAGAGGACGCGGCGCTGGCCAAATGAGACCGAAATATTTTCAAGAGAAACCAATGTCGTCATGTCATTTTAAGCTTGAAGAAGTCAACGAATGTTATAATATCACATTCCACGCATTCACTACGATGATTAGTCGCATTATGTTACATAAAAATACGCTTCTTTTCGCAGCATTATCTGCTGCCCTTTGGGGGACAACCGCACAAGATGTTAACGCTGCGGTTGTCGCTTCGCTTAAGCCACTTGGATTCATCGCGTCCGCCATTGCCGACGGCGTAACGGAGACCCAGGTTCTGCTCCCTGATGGTGCTTCTGAGCATGACTATTCCTTGCGCCCGTCAGATGTAAAACGCTTACAAAACGCGGACTTAGTTGTCTGGATTGGTCCTGAAATGGAAGCGTTCATGCAGAAGTCAGCAAAACAGGTGGCGGGTGAAAAACAGGTCGCGATTGCCGACCTCCCCGGCGTGAAACCGTTACTCATGAAAGGGGCGGATGACGACGGCGACGAACATGACCATCATGCCGCAGACGGTGAAAAAGGTGATGAAGATCACCATCACGGCGAGTACAACATGCATCTTTGGTTATCCCCAGAGATAGCGCGGCTTTCAGCGGTTGCAATCCATGACAAATTAGTGGAACTTATGCCGCAAAGTCGAGCCAAACTAGACGCCAACCTGAAGGATTTTGAGGCACAATTAGCCGCAACCGATAAGCAGGTAGGTAATGAGCTCGCACCGTTGAAAGGAAAAGGGTATTTCGTTTTTCATGACGCCTACGGCTATTACGAAAAACATTACGGTTTGACCCCGCTGGGCCACTTCACCGTCAACCCTGAAATTCAGCCTGGTGCGCAGCGTTTACATGAAATCAGAACACAGTTGGTTGAGCAAAAAGCGACATGCGTTTTTGCTGAGCCACAGTTCAGGCCAGCGGTCGTAGAAGCCGTGGCCAGGGGAACATCCGTGCGCATGGGAACCCTTGACCCGCTAGGTACGAATATCCAGTTGAGCAAAGCGAGCTATTCGCAGTTCCTCAGCCAACTGGCGAACCAGTATGCGAGCTGCCTGAAAGGAGAATAACGAGGAAGTGAATACGTGCAACAGATAGCCCGCTCTGTCGCCCTGGCATTTAACAATCTGCCTCGACCCCACCGCGTTATGCTGGGGTCGCTTACAGTTCTCACCTTAGCGGTCGCCGTCTGGCGGCCCTATGTTTACCACCCGAGTTCTGCCCCTATCATCAAAACCATTGAGCTTGAAAAGAGCGAAATCCGTTCTTTGCTGCCTGAAGCCAGTGAGCCTATTGACCAGGCGGCTCAGGAAGATGAAGCCATCCCGCAGGATGAGCTGGACGATAAAACCGAGAACGAAGCGGGTATCCACGAATATGTTGTCTCTACCGGGGACACGCTGAGCAGCGTGCTGAACCAGTACGGCATCGACATGGGTAATATCAGCCAGCTGGCGGCTGCGGATAAAGATCTTCGTAACCTGAAAATCGGACAACAGCTCTCCTGGACACTAACGGCGGATGGCGATCTCCAGCGTCTGACCTGGGAAATGTCCCGCCGCGAAACCCGCACCTACGATCGCACTGCAAACGGTTTCAAGATGACCAGCGAACTGCAGAAGGGTGACTGGGTTAACAGCGTTCTGAAAGGCACCGTGGGCGCGAGCTTTGTCTCCAGCGCGCGCGATGCGGGCCTGACCAGCGCTGAAATCAGCTCGGTGATCAAAGCCATGCAGTGGCAGATGGATTTCCGCAAACTGAAGAAGGGCGATGAGTTCTCCGTCCTGATGTCCCGCGAAATGCTGGACGGCAAGCGCGAGCAAAGCCAGCTGCTGGGCGTACGTCTGCGCTCCGAAGGCAAAGATTACTACGCGATTCGTGCCGAAGACGGTAAGTTCTACGACCGCAGCGGTACGGGCCTTGCGAAAGGCTTCCTGCGCTTCCCGACGGCAAAACAGTTCCGCGTCTCCTCGAACTTTAACCCGCGTCGTCTGAACCCGGTAACCGGGCGCGTCGCGCCGCACCGTGGCGTTGACTTCGCCATGCCGCAGGGCACGCCGGTACTGGCGGTAGGGGATGGTGAAGTGGTGGTGGCCAAGCGTAGCGGTGCCGCCGGATATTATGTTGCGGTACGTCATGGTCGTACTTATACGACCCGCTACATGCACCTGCGAAAGCTGCTGGTCAAACCGGGCCAGAAGGTGAAGCGTGGTGACCGTATCGCGATCTCCGGCAATACCGGACGCTCTACCGGCCCGCACCTGCACTATGAAGTGTGGATCAACCAACAGGCAGTGAACCCGCTGACGGCGAAACTGCCGCGTACCGAAGGCCTGACAGGTAAAGATCGTACTGATTATCTGGCGCAGGTGAAAGAGGTGATGCCGCAGCTGAGCTTAAACTAAGCCCTCTGTTTTTGTTAAAAAAGCCGGCGCACACTGACGCCGGCTTTTTCTTTTGTGCGTGGACGACTGCCTCGCTACACTATCTGAATAAAATTTTGCGTCATCAGACCCTGGATCCAGCATGGAAACCAAAAAAAACAATATTGAATACATTCCTGAGTTTGAAAAATCCTTCCGCCATCCGCGCAACTGGGGCGCCTGGCTTGGTGTCTACGCCTTTGCGGGGATGGCGTTACTGCCTGCTTCCGTTCGCGATCCCGTTTTGGGGAAAATTGGCCGTCTGGCCGGGCGTTTAGGCAAGAGCGCCCGCCGTCGCGCGCAGATCAACCTTTACTACTGTTTTCCTGAGAAAAGCGACGCCGAGCGCGAGGCAATCATTGATGAGATGTACACCACCGCGCCGCAGGCCATGGCGATGATGGCTGAACTGGCGCTGAAAGGGCCGGATAAAATCGTCGATCGCGTTGACTGGAAAGGGCTGGACATCATCGAGGAGATGCGCCGCAATGACGAGAAAGTCATTTTCCTTGTCCCCCACGGCTGGGGCGTTGATATTCCGGCGATGCTGATGGCGTCTCAGGGCCAGAAAATGGCGGCGATGTTCCATAACCAGGGAAATAAAATCTACGATTTTGTCTGGAATACGGTGCGTCGTCGTTTTGGCGGACGTTTGCACGCGCGCAACGATGGCATTAAGCCCTTCATTCAGTCGGTGCGTCAGGGGTACTGGGGCTATTATCTGCCGGATCAGGACCACG
This sequence comes from Enterobacter cloacae complex sp. SHL020, assembly GCF_049236945.1. Lineage (NCBI taxonomy): Bacteria > Pseudomonadati > Pseudomonadota > Gammaproteobacteria > Enterobacterales > Enterobacteriaceae > Enterobacter > Enterobacter cloacae complex sp. SHL020. The sequence goes on along the minus strand of NZ_JBMKJF010000006.1, from coordinate 112,806 downwards.
GCCCCGAGCACAGCGAGTTTGTCGATTTCTTTGCGACCTACAAAGCAACGCTCCCCGCGATCGGTCGCCTGATGAAAGTCTGTCGTGCCCGCGTGATCCCGCTGTTCCCGGTCTATGACGGTAAAACGCATCGCCTGAGTATTGAGGTTCGTCCGCCGATGGACGATCTGCTGACCGCGGACGACCACACGATCGCGCGTCGAATGAACGAAGAGGTGGAAATCCTGGTGGGGCCGCATGCCGAACAGTACACGTGGATCCTGAAGCTGCTGAAAACGCGTAAGCCAGGTGAAACAGAGCCCTATAAACGCAAAGAGCTTTATCCGAAGAAATAAAAAAAGCCCTCTCCATCTGGAGAGGGCTTTTTAACATAGGCGTTATTACTCGACGGTCATGACGCGCGTGGTGTTTGTTGAGCCGATGGTGCTCATCACGTCGCCCTGGGTCACAATGACAATATCACCGGACACCAGATAGCCTTTGTCGCGCAGTAGGTTTACGGCATCGTGTGCCGCAGCTACGCCGTCACTGGTGCTGTCGAAGTGAACCGGCGTCACGCCGCGGTACAGCGCCGTCAGGTTCAGGGTGCGTTCGTGACGGGACATGGCGAAGATCGGCAGGCCAGAGCTGATACGAGAGGTCATCAGCGCGGTGCGGCCAGATTCGGTCATGGTGATGATTGCGGTAACGCCCTTCAGGTGGTTTGCCGCGTACATCGCAGACATCGCAATCGCTTCTTCCACGTTGTCGAACTGCACGTCCAGACGGTGTTTAGAGACGTTGATGCTTGGGATCTTTTCAGCGCCCAGGCAGACGCGCGCCATGGCGGCCACGGTTTCTGCCGGATACTGGCCCGCAGCGGTTTCCGCAGAGAGCATCACCGCATCGGTACCGTCCAGCACGGCGTTAGCCACGTCCATAACTTCTGCACGGGTTGGCATTGGGTTGGTGATCATCGATTCCATCATCTGCGTGGCGGTGATCACCGCGCGGTTCAGCTGACGTGCGCGACGAATGAGAGCTTTCTGGATACCGACCAGCTCAGGATCGCCGATTTCCACGCCCAGGTCACCGCGCGCAACCATCACCACGTCAGAGGCGAGGATCACGTCGTCCATGGCATCCTGATCGCAAACGGCTTCGGCGCGTTCAACTTTCGCGACGATTTTAGCATCGCAGCCTGCATCCCGTGCCAGGCGACGCGCATAGTTCAGATCTTCGCCGCAGCGCGGGAAGGATACGGCCAGGTAGTCAACGCCGATCAGCGCAGCCGTCACGATGTCCGCTTTGTCTTTATCGGTAAGCGCTTCAGCAGAGAGGCCGCCACCCAGTTTGTTGATGCCTTTATTGTTGGAGAGCGGGCCGCCCACGGTGACTTCGGTGAACACTTTCATGCCCTGAACTTCCAGCACCTTCAGCTGTACGCGACCGTCGTCGAGCAGCAGGATATCGCCTGGCACCACGTCAGCCGGCAGGCCTTTATAGTCGATACCGACTTTCTCTTTATCGCCTTCGCCTTTGCCCAGGTTGGCATCAAGCAGGAATTTGTCGCCGATATTGAGGAAAACTTTACCCTCTTTAAAGGTTGATACGCGGATTTTTGGACCTTGCAAATCGCCGAGGATAGCAACGTGGCGGCCCAGTTTGGCTGCGATTTCACGCACTTTATCGGCACGTAACTTATGGTCTTCTGGCGTACCGTGAGAGAAGTTCATGCGCACCACGTTGGCGCCGGCGGCGATAATTTTCTCAAGATTATTATCGCGATCGGTGGCCGGGCCTAAGGTGGTTACGATCTTGGTTCTGCGAAGCCTTCTGGACATGTAATACTCCGTTGACTGAAACAACTTTGGTGTTGCGTGAACATTGAATCGGCCTTCATCTGCTGCAAGGCAGCGGAGAGTGGACCGAATGCCGTAAATCGTTACATCGTAATTATTGGTTACGTCTTCGTTATCAACTATCAGGGAACATCGCTCTTTATAAGCAATTCTTTATCAAAACGCGATTCCTTCAGCGCTTCCTTGACCCGCTTCAAGTTATCCCGGAATTTTGCGCCCCGGCGTAAGGTAAAACCGGTTGCCAGCACGTCAATCACGGTGAGCTGCGCCAGACGGGAAACCATCGGCATATAAATGTCGGTGTCTTCCGGCACGTCGAGGGTGATCGCCAGCGTCGCCTCACGGGCCAGCGGCGTGCCCGCCGTGGTGAGGGCAATCACCATGGCATCGTTTTCACGGGCCAGCTGCGCCAGCTCTACCTGACTCTTGGTGCGGCCGGTATGCGAAATCAGTACCACGACGTCATCTTCACTGCAATTCATACAGCTCATGCGTTGCAGCACAATGTCATCGGAATAAATAACCGGGACGTTAAAGCGGAAAAATTTGTTCATGGCGTCATGCGCCACGGCCGCCGACGACCCGAGCCCAAAGAACGCAATTCGCTTGGCCTGGGTGAGCAAATCCACCGCGCGATTCACGGAACTCATGTCCAGAGACTGGCGCACGTGGTCAAGCGAAGCCATAGCCGATTCAAAAATTTTCGCGGTATAGGCATCAACGCTGTCGTCTTCATCCACATTACGATTAACATATGGGGTGCCGTTAGCCAGACTTTGTGCCAGATGCAGTTTAAAATCAGGAAAGCCGCGCGTTTCGAGGCTGCGGCAAAAGCGATTGACCGTCGGTTCGCTAACACCCGCTTCCTGTGCCAGAGCGGCGATGCTTGAATGAATCGCCTGAGCGGGTGAGGCGAGAATGACCTCGGCGACTTTTCGCTCGGATTTGCTAAGGTGTTCCAGTTGAAACTGGATTTTTTCCAGCATGTTCATGTTAACAGGACGCTCATGGGTGTAAACGATTTCATAAATTGATGAAATCGTGATTCGATTTAGCCGATATTACCCTTGTGGCTTCCATTAAGGGTAACAATCGACAAGATAATGTTGTTGTTTTTTTTCATTACTTGATCGGTGTCGGGTTTTGCTGCGACCCTGTTGCGCAAAGAAACGACGGTTGTTGCGTCATTACGCCGTCGTAATCATCCAGATGGTGAAAAATCGTGGTATCGCACGCGACGATAAGCGCTAATGGTTTCGGGAATGACGTAAAAGCAGTACAGTGCATTGTAATAAAATTACAACGATACCTGGCAGAAGTACCAGGTGATCCAACTGAGGAGAATGACATGGCGGTAACGCAAACAGCCCAGGCATGTGACCTGGTCATTTTCGGCGCGAAAGGCGATCTTGCACGCCGAAAATTGCTGCCTTCCCTGTATCAACTGGAGAAAGCGGGCCAAATTCATCCGGATACCCGTATCCTGGGTGTCGGGCGCGCTGACTGGGACAAGGACGCTTATACCAAAGTCGTCCGCGAGGCGCTCGAAACTTTCATGAAAGAAAAAATTGATGAAAGTTTGTGGGATACCCTGAGTGGACGCCTCGATTTCTGCAACCTGGACGTCAATGACGTCAGCGCGTTTACCCGCTTAGGCGCGATGCTGGATCAGAAAAACCGTGTCACCATTAACTATTTCGCCATGCCGCCAAGCACCTTCGGCGCCATCTGCAAAGGTCTGGGCGAAGCCAAACTGAACGCCAAACCGGCGCGCGTCGTGATGGAGAAGCCGCTGGGGACGTCGCTGGCAACCTCGCGTGAAATCAACGACCAGGTGGGCGAGTTCTTTGAAGAGTGCCAGGTCTACCGTATCGACCACTATCTCGGTAAAGAGACGGTTCTGAACCTGCTGGCGCTGCGTTTCGCTAACTCCCTGTTTGTGAATAACTGGGACAACCGCACTATCGACCACGTGGAAATCACCGTGGCGGAAGAGGTGGGGATTGAAGGTCGCTGGGGTTACTTTGACCAGGCCGGTCAGATGCGCGACATGATCCAGAACCACCTGCTGCAAATTCTGTGCATGATTGCCATGTCTCCACCGTCTGACCTGACGGCTGACAGCATCCGTGACGCAAAAGTGAAAGTGCTGAAGTCACTGCGCCGCATTGACCGCTCCAACGTGCGTGAGAAGACCGTCCGCGGCCAGTACACCGCCGGGTTTGCGCAAGGCAAAAAAGTGCCTGGCTACCTGGAAGAAGAGGGCGCGAACAAGTCCAGCAACACCGAGACGTTCGTGGCGATCCGCGTGGATATCGACGACTGGCGTTGGGCGGGCGTTCCGTTCTACCTGCGCACCGGTAAACGTCTGCCGGCCAAATGTTCCGAAGTGGTTGTTTACTTCAAAAACCCGGAACTGAACCTGTTCAAAGAGTCCTGGCAGGAACTGCCGCAGAACAAACTGACCATTCGTCTGCAGCCGGACGAAGGGGTGGATATCCAGATCCTGAACAAAGTGCCGGGGCTGGATCATAAACACAACCTGCAGACCACCAAGCTGGATCTGAGCTACTCCGAAACCTTCAACCAGACGCACCTGGCCGATGCTTACGAGCGTCTGCTGCTGGAAACCATGCGCGGTATCCAGGCGCTGTTCGTGCGCCGCGATGAGGTGGAAGAGGCGTGGAAATGGGTCGACTCCATCACCGAAGCCTGGGCTGCCGATCAGGATGCGCCAAAACCGTATCAGGCGGGGACCTGGGGACCTGTCGCGTCGGTGGCGATGATCACCCGCGATGGCCGCTCCTGGAACGAGTTTGAGTAAGATAATCCTCTAGCTCGAAAGTGTTATTTTACCGGTAACATGATCTAACACAGCTAGTGGCACAATTTTCAACTTTTAAGCTCCGCGTGGATTCACCCGCGGAGCTTTTTTTATTACACTGCCGGAAGTGATTTTGCCCCTGAGCTCCGGACAGCAAGCGTTTCAGCGTTGTTAACAACTGCCAACGACTTTGTAAACTCCCGAGCCGGACAGATAATTTAGAGGAGCTTTTATGAATCCGACATTGTTACGCGTAACACAGCGCATTATCGAGCGCTCGAAAGAGACCCGTTCGGCCTACCTCGCCCGGATTGAACAGGCAAAGAGCAGCACCGTCCACCGATCTCAGCTGGCCTGCGGGAACCTGGCGCACGGCTTCGCCGCCTGCCAGCCTGATGATAAAGCGTCGCTGAAAAGCATGTTGCGTAACAATATCGCCATCATTACCTCCTATAACGATATGCTTTCCGCGCACCAGCCGTATGAGGTCTATCCCACTATCATCCGTAACGCGCTGCACAGCGTGAATGCGGTGGGCCAGGTGGCGGGCGGCGTACCTGCCATGTGTGACGGCGTGACGCAGGGGCAGGACGGCATGGAGCTGTCCCTGCTGAGCCGCGAAGTGATTGCGATGTCTGCCGCGGTGGGCCTGTCACACAATATGTTTGATGGCGCGCTGTACCTCGGCGTGTGCGACAAGATTGTCCCGGGCCTGGTGATGGCGGCGCTGTCGTTTGGGCATCTGCCTGCGATCTTCGTCCCGTCCGGCCCAATGGCGAGCGGTCTGCCGAACAAAGAAAAAGTGCGTATTCGCCAGCTGTATGCGGAAGGGAAAGCAGACCGTCAGGCGCTGCTGGAGGCGGAAGCCGCGTCCTATCATGCGCCGGGGACCTGTACGTTCTACGGTACGGCTAACACTAACCAGATGGTAGTGGAGTTTATGGGGATGCAGCTTCCGGGCTCGTCCTTTATCCAGCCGGACGCGCCGCTGCGCAAGGCGCTGACCGAGGCCGCGGCCCGTCAGGTCACGCGTCTGACCGGCAACGGCAATGAATGGATGCCGATGGGTAAAATGGTTGACGAAAAAGTCATTGTTAACGGGATTGTCGCGCTGCTGGCAACCGGGGGGTCAACCAACCACACCATGCATCTGGTTGCCATGGCGCGTGCGGCGGGCATTCTGATTAACTGGGATGACTTCTCCGAGATCTCTTCCGTGGTGCCGCTGATGGCGCGCCTGTACCCGAACGGTCCGGCGGATATTAACCACTTCCAGGCCGCAGGCGGCGTACCGCTGCTGATGCGCGAGCTGCTGAAAGGCGGACTGCTGCATGAAGACGTGAATACCGTGGCGGGCTTTGGCCTGCAGCGCTACACCCAGGAGCCGTGGCTGAACAACGGCGAGCTGGACTGGCGTGAAGGGGCGAGCGCGTCCCTTGATGCGCAGGTGATTGCCACCATCGACAAACCGTTCTCTCCTCACGGCGGCACCAAAGTGCTGAGCGGCAACCTCGGCCGCGCGGTAATGAAGACCTCTGCCGTACCGGAAGAGAACCAGGTTATCGAAGCGCCGGCGGTGGTGTTTGAAAGCCAGCATGACGTATTACCTGCCTTTGACGCCGGTCTTCTTGATAAAGACTGCGTGGTGGTGGTGCGTCACCAGGGGCCTAAAGCTAACGGGATGCCAGAATTACATAAACTTATGCCACCACTTGGTGTATTATTGGACCGCCGTTTCAAAATTGCGTTAGTCACCGATGGACGCCTCTCCGGGGCATCCGGTAAAGTGCCTTCAGCCATCCACGTGACGCCTGAAGCCTACGACGGCGGTTTGCTGGCGAAAGTACGCGACGGTGACATGATCCGCGTGAACGGCCAGACGGGCGAGTTAACCCTGCTGGTGGATGAATCCGAGCTGGCGGCACGTCAGCCCCACATTCCTGACCTGAGCGCATCGCGCGTGGGGACCGGACGCGAAATGTTCAGCGCGCTGCGTGAGAAACTCTCCGGTGCGGAGCAGGGCGCAACCTGTATTACGTTTTAAGACGACTTGATTTTAACGATCTGGCGAGAGAAAACTCTGATGAAAAACTGGAAAACAAGTGCAGAAGCAATCCTGACCACTGGCCCTGTCGTGCCGGTTATCGTGGTAAACAAGCTGGAGCACGCTGTACCGATGGCGAAAGCGCTGGTAGCGGGCGGCGTTCGCGTTCTGGAAGTCACCCTGCGCACCGCCTGCGCGATGGATGCTATCCGCGCTATCGCGAAAGAAGTGCCGGACGCCATCATCGGTGCGGGTACCGTAACGAACGCAAAACAGCTGGCTGAAGTGACCGAAGCGGGCGCACAGTTTGCCATCAGCCCGGGCCTGACCGAGCAGCTGCTGAAAGCTGCCACCGAAGGCACTATTCCGCTGATCCCGGGCATCAGCACCGTCTCTGAACTGATGCTGGGCATGGACTACGGTCTGAAAGAGTTCAAATTCTTCCCGGCTGAAGCGAACGGCGGCACCAAAGCGCTGCAGGCGATTGCGGGTCCCTTCTCTCAGGTACGCTTCTGCCCGACGGGCGGCATCTCTCCTGCCAACTACCGTGACTACCTGGCGCTGAAAAGCGTGCTGTGCATCGGCGGTTCATGGCTGGTTCCGGCGGATGCGCTGGAAGCGGGCGACTGGGATCGCATCACCAAACTGGCTCGTGAAGCGGTTGAAGGCGCGAAGCAGTAAGTTAATCGCAGGATAAAAAAACGGGCCTTACGGCCCGTTTTTTTATCCTGCAACCTTGACGCTCGCAGCGGCCGCTTTCGCTCTTGCCACGGCGTCGTCAACGTTATCCCCCGTGGCTAATGCCACGCCAAGACGGCGGGTTCCGTCGATCTCCGGCTTGCCGAACAAACGTACCTGCAACCCGGCACCCACCGCCCCGTCGACGTTATCAAACGTAACGTTCTGGCTGGTTAACTGCGGCAGGATCACCGCCGAAGCGGCCGGGCCATACTGACGAATACCGCCGACGGGCAGGCCGAGGAAGGCGCGCACGTGCAGGGCGAACTCGGAGAGATCCTGCGAAATCAGCGTGACCATGCCGGTGTCATGCGGGCGAGGGGAGACTTCGCTAAAAATCACCTCATCACCGCACACAAACAGCTCCACGCCGAACAGGCCATAGCCGCCCAGCGCCAGGACGGTTTTACGGGCGATCTCCTGAGCACGCTCCAGCGCCAGGGCGCTCATCTGCTGCGGCTGCCAGGATTCGCGGTAATCGCCATCTTCCTGACGGTGGCCAATCGGGTCGCAGAAATGGACGCCGTCAACGGCGCTGACGGTCAGCAGGGTGATTTCGAAATCAAACTTCACCACCCCTTCGACAATCACGCGACCTTCTCCGGCACGGCCGCCCTGCTGGGCGTAATCCCATGCCTTGTCGAGCGCGCCGCTGTCGCGAATGAAGCTCTGCCCTTTACCGGAGGAACTCATCACCGGCTTAACGATGCACGGGTAGCCAATCTCCTCGACGGCCTGCAGGAACGCGGCCTTATCGCCAGCAAAACGGTAGCTCGAGGTGGGCAATTCCAGCTCTTCCGCCGCCAGGCGACGAATGCCTTCGCGGTTCATGGTCAGCTTTGCGGCTTTCGCGCAGGGCACCACGCGCTGGCCTTCCTGCTCCAGGGCGATCAGCGTATCGGTGGCAATAGCTTCAATTTCCGGCACGACAAAATCAGGTTTTTCGCGCGTAATCAGCTCGCGAAGGGCATCGCCATCCAGCATGTTAATCACATAAGAACGATGGGCGACGTGCATGGCGGGTGCGTCGGCGTAACGGTCTACGGCAATGACTTCCACACCTAAACGCTGGCACTCGATGGCGACCTCTTTTCCCAGCTCGCCCGATCCCAACAGCATCACTCGCGTCGCCGCAGGTCGCAGCGCAGTTCCTAAACGAATCATAACAATCCCCCTGAAAAAGTTGCGCGCAGTATAAACGAAAACGTTTGCGTCTGTCTTGTACATGGCCAGGTGAAGGGAGAAGAAATTTGCGCTTCTTTAGCCCGTCCAGACATTTCCTGACGCCCGCTCGCTTACGCTGTGGAATATGTTCACCGTTAAGTGAGGGAAACCATGTCTGGCTGGTTAAATCAATTGCAATCCCTGTTAGGGCAGAAAACATCGTCTGGCGAACGGGACCTCAGCAAACTGCTGGTACCCGGGGCGCTCGGCGGGCTGGCAGGCCTGCTGGTCGCGAATAAATCCTCGCGCAAGCTGCTGGCAAAGTACGGGACAGGCGCACTGCTGGCCGGTGGGGGCGCCATCGCGGGCACCGTGCTGTGGAATAAATACAAGGACAGGGTTAGGACCGCGCACAGCGATGAACCGCATTACGGCGAGCACACCTCGCCGCTGGATCTGCGTACCGAGCGGCTCATTCTTGCGCTGGTCTTTGCCGCGAAAAGTGACGGGCATATTGACGATAAAGAGCGAGCGGCGATCGAGCAGCAGCTGCGCGAGGCCGGCGTTGAAGAGAAGGGCAGAACGCTGGTGGCGCAGGCCATCGAGCAGCCTCTGGAGCCGCAGCGTCTGGCGCAAAGCGTGAAAAATGAGGAAGAGGCGCTTGAACTCTATTTCCTCAGCTGTGTCGCCATCGATATCGATCACTTTATGGAGCGGAGCTACCTTAACGCCCTGGGCGATGCGTTAAAGATCCCTCAGGACGTGCGTGAAGGCATTGAGCGGGACATCCGGGAGCAAAAACAGGCGTTACAGGGATAGTTCTCGCCGTTGCGACCCGGTTTCGCTTGCATCATGCGTGGGTTTTGCCAACCTTATAGGGTGTAAAACGAAAAAGAATGACGACATGCCACCGAAAGCCCGACGTATACCTTATGCGATCACCACGCATGGCGATACGCGTATAGACAACTATTACTGGCTACGGGACGATTCTCGCTCCCGGCCAGAAGTACTCGACTACCTGCACGAGGAAAACGACTATGGCCGCAAGGTCATGTCCAGCCAGCAGACGCTTCAGGACCAGCTGCTGAATGAAATGGTGCAGCGTATTCCCCAGCGCGATATCTCCGCGCCCTGGACCAAAAATGGCTATCGCTATCGCCATATTTACGAGCCCGGCAATGAGTATCCCATCTACCAGCGTCAGTCGGTGTTAAGCGCCGAATGGGATGCGTGGGATATTCTGCTGGATGCCAACCAACGCGCCGCCCACAGCGAGTTTTATACCCTTGGCGGCATGTCCATTTCGCCTGACAACGCGGTAATGGCACTGGCGGAGGATTACCTCTCCCGTCGCCAGTACGGCCTGCGGTTTCGCAATCTGGACACCGGCAACTGGTATCCGGAAATGCTGGAAAACGTCTCCCCGGATTTTGTCTGGGCGAATGATTCGGAAACGGTTTACTACGTAAAAAAGCACGCGTCAACGCTGCTCCCTTACCAGGTGTGGCGACATACCGTGGGAACGGACTCCGCTGACGACGAGCTGGTTTACGAAGAGAAAGACGAAACGTTTTATGTCAGCCTGCATAAAACTTCCTCACGCCACTATGTGATTATCTTCCTTGCCAGCGCGACGACGTCGGAAGTTCTGCTGCTGGATGCCGAACTGCCGGACGCCCAGCCGCTCTGTTTCCTGCCGCGCCGCAAGGATCACGAGTACAGCCTGGATCACTTCCAGCACAGCTTTTATTTGCGCTCCAATCGCGAGGGCAAAAACTTTGGTCTCTATAAAACCAAAGTGCGCGATGAGCGCAAGTGGGAGGTGCTTATCCCCGCGCGGGATCAGGTGATGCTGGAAGGGTTCACCCTGTTTACCGACTGGCTGGTGGTGGAAGAGCGTCAGCGCGGGCTGACCAGTATCCGGCAAATCAACCGAAAAACCCGGGAAGTGGTGGGGATTGCATTCGATGACCCGGCCTACGTGACGTGGATTGGTTTCAACCCTGAACCTGAATCGTCGCGGTTGCGCTACGGCTACTCCTCCATGACCACGCCGGACACCCTGTTTGAGCTGGATATGGATACCGGGCAGCGGCAGGTGATTAAACAGACCGAGGTCAAAGGGTTTGAGTCTGAAAACTACCGCAGCGAGCACCTGTGGGTTATCGCCCGCGATGGCGTTGAGGTCCCGGTCTCGCTGGTCTATCACAAAGGCCATTTCCAGAAAGGCAAAAACCCGATCCTGGTGTACGGCTATGGCTCGTATGGCTCAAGCATGGATGCCGATTTCAGCAGCAGTCGGTTAAGCCTGCTCGATCGCGGCTTTGTTTTCGCCATCGCCCACATTCGCGGCGGCGGTGAGCTGGGCCAGCACTGGTATGAAGACGGGAAATTCCTGAAAAAGAAAAACACCTTCAATGATTACCTCGACGTCTGCGATGCGCTGATTGAGCAGGGCTATGGCGATCCGCAGCTCTGCTTTGGCATGGGGGGCAGCGCGGGCGGCATGCTGATGGGGGCGGTCATCAACCAGCGTCCCGATCGCTTTAAGGGGATTGTCGCGCAGGTACCGTTTGTCGATGTGGTCACGACTATGCTCGATGAATCCATTCCCCTTACCACCGGGGAGTTTGAGGAGTGGGGAAATCCGCAGGATGAGATGTACTACCGCTATATGAAAGAGTACAGCCCGTACGATAACGTGGAGGCGCAAGCCTACCCGCATATGCTGGTCACCACCGGTTTGCATGATTCTCAGGTGCAATACTGGGAGCCGGCAAAATGGGTAGCGAAACTGCGAGAGCTGAAAACCGATGACAACCTGCTGCTGCTGTGTACCGACATGGATTCCGGACACGGGGGTAAATCGGGCCGATTTAAATCGTACGAAGGCGTTGCCCTGGAATATGCCTTTTTAATAGGCCTGGCGCAGGAAACGCTGCCAGGCCGTGCAGAGCGTTAAGCATCGCCCAGATAATGTTTCAGCGTTAAGCGCAGCTCCGGGCTCATTCTGTCGAGGTTGTTATACAGCCAGCGCAAATAGCCCGGATCTTTATCCGCCACCTCGGACACCGGCTTTCCGCGATATTTACCAAACGTAAACGTGGTCAGCAGCGCGGGACGTCCGGTGATCGTCGCCATATCATCCGGTGTCCAGCCAGAGATATTCATAATATCAATCAGCAGCGCGGCGGTGATATAGCAGTCATACAGCGCGCGGTGATGGTGAAGCCCCTCAGGGGTACGGACGCTGAGCTTGCGGGACTTGTACAGCGCCATGTTGCTGTATTTAATCCCCGGCCAGAGACGACGCGCCAGCTTCATGGTGCAAATCCATTCCCCCGGCATTTCAGGCAACACCCGGCGGTCAAAGCTGGCGTTGTGCGCGACGTACCACGGACTACCGTAGTAGTGGGGAATGATCTCTTCGATCCACGGCTTATCCGCCACCATCGATTCGGTAATGCGATGGATAGCCATCGCCTGAGGGCTGATGGGACGATCGGGACGCACCAGATGGCTCATGGGGTTGACGATTTTACCATCAACCACGTCGACAGAGGCCACTTCAACTATTCCGCCCTGAAGATCGCAAGTTTCGGTATCGATGACGCGCAGCATTGAAAACTCCTGAGCTTAAAACGCCTAGCCTAAAGGAATGATATCGCCTTGCCAACCCTCTCCGCCGAGCGTGCCGGTCACCAGAAGCTCGCCCTTATCCGCGCGCACGATCAGCTGGCCTTTTTCATCCCACAGCGCGCTGCCGCCGCAGGCGTTCGCCATCAGCACCGCAATGGCATATTTATGCGCGAAGCGCTGCAGGTTACTGATGGACTGCCGCCAGCGATTATCCCCCACCGACTGGCAGCTGGTAACAAGCGTTGCTCTGGGATCGAGATTGGGAGAATCGGGATGTGCATCAAGGATGCTAAGGTGCTTGTCCCCCGGCACCAGGCTGGCTCCGCGCCCTTGCGGATAGCGCAAAATGCGATGGCGAGCAGGCGAAAACAGCACAAGGCCTTTCTGGCGCTGGCCATTCTGCTCCAGGGGGAGTCCTGCAATAACGGTAATCTGGTAAAAATGTGCTGCATTAAGCAGCGGCTCCAGCTGCGCGTCATCGGGCGGGGGAGGTAACGTCGGCGCGCCAGAGCCCGTTAATGAGAGTTCAGGGAAAACCAGCAGATCACACCGCTGCCGTGCTGCTTCGGCGATGAAGCGCAGGTGGTGCTTAACATGGTCATTCACAGTCTGATGCAGCCCGCCATACTGGGCTGCCGCTATATTCCAATGTGACATCGTGACTTCCTTATACACTGAGTCGCAGAGATTTAAGAATACACCTAAAATAATCAGGGTTTTCTTATCCTGCCAGATTCAGCGTAAGGAAGTGTAACGACTCGTTAAGCTTATTTAACTTTAGGCTCGTACGGTAAACGGGAGAGGTTGACCGAGGCAAGGCGGTGGGCGATGAGTCTTTCGCGAAACCAGTCGCGCAGATGGGCGGGCTGTTCCCGTTCCACGACTTCAGCCACGACGGGCATGTTGTAACGCTCTTTGAACGCGACGCCAGCGGCAGCGAGATCGACATTCACTTTATCCATCTCGTCCTGCGGAAGGGCGGCCAGATTGATCTTCATTACCTTCTCCTTTTTCTGCGGCGGCAACGTTACCGCGATTGCACGACGATGACAAGCGGAGGCAGGATGATCCTCGACTCGTTTATTATACAGCGTTATTCTTTAGCATACAGACATAACAAAAAGGAATGATTGCGATGGGTTTCTCCACCTCCCGCGCGGTATGCGCACTGGTTTTCGTAGCCTCGATAATGATGGCGCCCTCCGTGCTGGCACATGCACATCTTAAACAGCAGAGCCCGGCAGCGGACAGCGTGGTGAGCGCTCCGCAGGCACTTACGCTGAATTTTTCAGAAGGCATCGAACCGGGATTTAGCGGTGTGGTGGTGACGGATGCACAAAAGCAGGTCATCAAAACGGGAACCGCCACGCGCGACGAAAAGAACAAGGCGCAACTCACAGTTCCGCTGGAACAAACGCTGACGTCAGGGACGTACCAGGTAGACTGGCATGTCGTCTCCGTAGACGGGCATAAAACCAAAGGCAGCTATCACTTTAGCGTGAAATAGCATGCTGGCGCTGTGTTTTATCGGGTTGCGCTTTATCCATTTCGGGGCGCTGATGCTGGTGTTTGGCAATGCGCTTTACAGCGTCTGGTTTGCGCCTTCCTCTCTCCACCGTCTGATGTCCCGGCGATTCCAGTCGCAGCAGAAAGTGGCGGCCATAGTGAGCCTTGCGGCAGCGGTCCTGATGTTTATGCTGCAGGGCGGATTGATGGCTAATGGCTGGGGAGATGCGGTAAACCCGCAAGTCTGGCACAGCCTGATGGGGACACAGTTTGGCGGCGTCTGGCTGTGGCAAATTATACTCGCTGCGATCACGGTCGGCGCAGCATGGCTCGCACCGCTGAAAGGTTCGCGGCTGCTGCTGCTCGCAATGGGACAGCTTATCCTGCTGGCTGGGGTAGGGCACGCGGCGATGAACGACGGTCCGACGGGGGCGTTGCAGCGTCTTAATTATGCTATTCATCTGATCTGCGCCGCCACCTGGCTCGGCGGGTTACTGCCTCTGCTGTTCTGCATGCGCCTGGCGAAAGGGCGCTGGCAGAATGCCGCCATCTTTACCATGATGCGTTTCTCGCGCGTGGGGCATTACGCCGTTGCGGGCGTGCTGCTCTCCGGGGTGATAAATGCACTCATGATACTGGGCCTCGATATTCCCTGGCAGGCTGGCTACGTGCAGTTTTTGTTGTTCAAATGTGCGCTGGTGGCATTGATGGTGGTAATTGCGCTGGCAAATCGGTATTTTCTGGTGCCACGGTTTCGTCCGGAGACCGGGCGAGCACAACAGATTTTTATCAGGATGACACAGGCAGAAGTGGTGCTGGGAGCGCTGGTGCTGGCAACGGTCAGTCTGTTTGCCACCTGGGAACCCTTCTGACAAGGTTAAATATCATATGAAAAAGACAGTACTTTCTCTCTTATTGCTGGCCTGTACGGGGAGCGCGCTTGCCGCACCGCAGGTTATCACCGTGAGTCGTTTTGAAGTGGGTAAGGACAAATGGGCGTTCAATCGCGAAGAGGTGATGCTGACCTGCCGTCCTGGTCATGCGCTGTATGCCATCAACCCGAGCACGCTGGTGCAATACCCGCTGAATGATACCGCAGAGCAGCAGGTAGCCAGCGGCAAGAGCAGCGGCCAGCCGATTAGCATTATTCAAATCGATGACCCGTCGCATCCGGGACAAAAAATGAGTCTGGCACCGTTTATTGAGCGCGCCGACAAGCTCTGCTAACGTTCGGGTTTCCAATAAAAAACCGCAGATGCTTGCGAAAGCACTGCGGTTTTTCACTTTTAATGATGCTCTGGCGCTTTTTTTCCGACCGCTTTAGCTGCGGACTGGAAAACCTGGCGCCGTCATCTATTCTTAAAAGGCAAGGCGACTTAGCCTGCATTAATGCCAACTTTTAGCGCACGGCTCTCTCCCAAGAGCCATTTCCCTGGACCGAATACAGGAATCGTATTCGGTCTCTTTTTATCTGTATGTTTTTCAAAGCATTGTTCGGTGTTGACTCGAAATCACCCGAAACTTTCTCGAACTTTCCATATCCTGTCTAAACCATAACATACTCAGGACCGCGTGCGTCCAGGGTTTTTTGGGATCTTTGTTAAAATTTTGTGGCAGAGTGACCGCTGAGCAAACGCCCTCTGCGGTGCGAAAGGGCAACTCGTAAGTTAAATAATGAACGCGCTGAATTTGTCTTTATGGCGGACAATGTACTCCGGAAAGTTTTCAACCGTTAGCTCTTGCTTGATTAACGTCCTGTCGCGCCCCCAGATATCTTCCGCGTTTTTAATGACCTTCATGATGTGTTCCGGGTTGTTAAACTCAGGTAGATCGTATTCAGTATGGGATATGGTCGACATTTTTTCTGAGATGCGCTCGGGTGTCATTACCCAAGAGAAATGCCAGCCACCATTTTCAATGATGCTGTTGTTAATCTTGAACCAGTTCCACTTTAGCCAGGACCAGTTTTTAACGCTTCGGGTGCGTTTAAGATTCCTGAATGATTCAGGTTCGCCGCCAAAGAAACTAACGAGATTTTTATATTGTGTGGCTCGCGGTAATTTGCATTTTCTTGGCGTGTTGTCAGTATTAAAAACCTGCAGGTTGAACTGATAATTATAGAAATTCTGATAAATAGTGGTGCAGAGCTTTTTGGGATTTATCGATGCTACCACCTGGGGAGAAAATATCTCATCGACATCGGAAACTAAAATCAAATCATCATCGTTGGCATGCGTCAAACCCTGCATGATGGCATTCCTCTGCGCGGCTTCATTTGCCCACGCATCCACCACCATACCCTCTGGCAGACCCGGAATCACTTCTCGGGCCGGATGAGATTCTTCAGCAGCTTTCGTAATCGGTTCTTTATCATGCACAACGTAGATAATTTTATCTTTAAACTGACTGTATTTATTAATGTCAAAATGCAGCTGCCTCTTTTTACCGGTAAAGGTATGCGTTGACTCAACGATAACGAAGCGATCGACAACGTCCGCGAGCGTGTTCAGCCTGATTTCGAGAAGCATATCTTCATCGTAATATAAGAAGCAGTCATAGATCATTACCGAAGTCCCTCATTTTTTGCGCCCACATTGCGCTTTTCCCAACGCATTCGCCGGTATCATTTCGCGCAATGCTAACTGAGCGCACTTGCCCTGCGCAAGAGTGCACTGCTTTATCATTCCTCTTTTAAACAGAATGCATCCGCTATGCAGTGGGCGAAGGCGCCAGCCAGGCTTAAAAATGGGACTTAACGGATGCCTCTATTTCATCGAGCAGCTCAAAGCGACGGCGGTATTCGGCACGTTTTTTACTGGCAATCTCTTCAAGCGATTTACGCTCCATTTGCAGCGGCAACTGCCAGCAGAAGGCCGAAAGCTTTTTACCGTCCAGTGATGCCCAAAATTCATCGTAGCTGGCGTGGAAATGGCGGCCTTTGCTCAGGCGATATCGCAAGGCGCGGAAAACGTGCCCCTCGTCGCTGACGGCAAAAATCGCCCGGACAGATGACTGTGCAGCCAGCTGAAAAAGAACTTCCATCAATACGCGCTTAGGGAACAGGCCGTGACAGGCGCGGGTGGCCTGCTTAATGACGTCTCGCGATACGCTGCGACGGGGCCCCTGAAGCCCGCCGATGACTATGACTTGCTGACCGTTACTGCGCGCGACGCTAAAGGTCAGACTCGCCAGCAGCGTATCCTCGTTGTCGCGTAGCCACAGCGTGCTTTCGCCTTCGCGCTCGGCTTTCCCGGCAGAGGATGCATTGACCGTATAGGTTACACCGTCTTTGGCATGGAACTGCACAACGGCTTGCTCCTGTGGGCTGCTCAGGGCCTGAGCGAGACCGCTCTCTTTCAGGCTATCAACCCAGGAGTAATGGTTGACGATAGCGTCGGCGCGATCGTTAGCCGTCAGGCCGCGCATCAGATACTGTCGGTGGGTCTTGCTGGGCAACGTAATTTGAGAGGCCAGCAGTCTGTCAAAATCGTCGCGCCCCGAAAGGGCTTCCAGCATGCGATGGGTGGAAGACCAGAACAGAAGCGAGCGTAAAAGGAACTTCAGGCGATATTCGCGTTTGCGCCAGATCGGCCCCGGCACGCGTTTGCCGTTCACCAGCTCGGAAATAATATTTGTGCGATGCGGATAAAAAACATCGTTATGCAGGTGCGTATTAGACACGTGATGACCCCTCTTTTTTTATACCCTTATTCTAAAGAGCCAATAAAAAGGGATTAATAGCGCGAGGATCTTTATTTCTGTTTGGTTTACCGTTTGTTTCACTTCGTGACGACCGCGCCTGTCTGTCGCCTTTTCTGCGGCGGCTATACTGTTTAAAGGAGGTTCTATGTATCAACGAATTGAAGGTGGGATGTGGCGTCACGTCTGGGTTGTCAGCGATATACACGGTTGTTACCAGTGGCTTATGGATGAGCTTAAACGCCGTCACTTTAACCCGTATGAGGATTTACTTATTTCGGTCGGGGATGTGATCGATCGTGGCCCTGATAGCGTTAAATGCCTGCAGTTAATTCATGAAAAATGGTTTCGTGCCGTGCGGGGAAACCATGAGCAAATGGCTCTCGACAGTCTGGATAATAACGATTTTTCTCTCTGGACGATGAATGGCGGAATGTGGTTTTCGCATCTTGAACGCGACCAGCAACAGCTTGCCATGTCGTTGCTCGATGCCTGTCGCGATTTACCGCATATCATCGAGATAACCTGTGCGAACGGTCTGAATGTGATTGCCCATGCTGATTATCCGGCCGCGGAATACCGGTGGCAAAAACCGGTTAGCGCCCAGCGCGTCTTATGGAACCGCGACAGGCTGATGGAATTTATGGTGGGCAAAGGAGAGGGCATCAGCGGCGCGGATCATTTCTGGTTTGGGCATACGCCCCTCGACAGAAGATACGATTTTAATAATCTTCACTACATTGATACGGGGGCTGTTTTCGACGGTTACTTCACGCTGGCGCAGCTGCAGTAATAAATAACCCGCCTTCGGGCGGGTTCTCTTTAGGTCAGGCAAGACGCATGACCCAGGCATCGGTTTTACTATCGTAATGCTCGCGGTAAAGGACAGAATGTTCGCCATCAAGTATTGCCGGGACGCTGGTGTCTGCATCCCATGCATCGAGCTGCATGCACAAATCCGGGTCGGATTTGCAGGGAATACTTAACGTTCGATCGCCTTGTGCTTCGCCGCGCAGCTCTGCGTCGTCGATCTCAAAAGCGCCAATACGCACGTTGGTTTTCGTCATAGTGCTCTCCGGGTCGGTTGTCAAAATCTGGTATGACCAGTGCGATCACCCATTTTTGATCGTAGACAAGGAGAGCAAAATCGCCAGTAAAAAAATGCGCTTTTTATCAATCCGTGCGATCGTTACCGGTAAACAGCCGACCGTCCCGAACCAGCTCGCGCGGATAGCTGTTTTTCAGCCTTGAGCCGACCTTTTTTGCCAGCCCCAGCGGATATCCCTGATACGTCACTATCACTTCATCGTCAGATGGCGTGCTGTCCGGATAGACATCGCGGCCACGGTACCACTCCTCTGCTTCCTGATGCGTCAGGGCAAAGTTATTCTCGCATCCGGCAAGGGCGATTACGGCCTCATGCTGCCAGCGATAGCCTTTGTTATGCACTTCCGCCAGGCGGATCCCGATTCGCGAAAAACGGACCTTTCCGATGAGCGGCTCGATCTGTGCCGGGAACAGCCATATCTCTTTATCACGCATCCAGAGATGCAGGCTCTCATCCCATACCAGCCCAACCTTTTTAGCGGCGGCTTCAAGCTGTGCTGCATCGCGACCTTTAAGGGGGGCAAACGGGAAGTTGCCGACCTTGAATTTAGGCGCGGGCAGGGGAGCCACCGCCTGCGTTTTACGCAAGCGCGCCACAAAGAACCCTTCGCAGTCGTAAATCTGCGGGAACACGTGGAGGAAACCCTCCGGGGTGACCGCCTCCTGTGCTGAGGCAAACAGATCGTTAAGCGGCAGGAACTCAACTGCCTCCGGGTAGTTCGCTTTCAGCCACAGGCAGATGTCTTCGTTTTCATCGCGGTTTAAGGTGCACGTTGAATAGACCAGCGTGCCGCCAGGGCGCAACGCGTGAAATGCGCTCTCGATCAGCTCTCGCTGCGTGGCGGCGATCTCAAGGTTGCTTTCCACTGACCAGTTTTTCAAAGCATCGGGATCTTTACGTACCACCCCTTCGCCGGAGCAGGGGGCATCCAGCAGAATCGCATCAAAAGCTTCCGGCAAGGCGGCGCCAAACACGCGTCCGTCGAAGTGCGTCAGGGCAACATTATGAATACCGCAGCGGCTGATGTTGGCATGCAACACCTTCACGCGGCTGGCGGAAAACTCGTTGGCGAGGATCGCCCCGTGGTTACCCATCCGGGCGGCAATTTGCGTGGTTTTTGAGCCGGGCGCCGCGGCAACATCCATCACGCGCTCAGGCGCATTGCCATCGGCGAACAGGGCGGCCACCGGCAGCATCGAGCTGGCTTCCTGAATATAGAACAGGCCGCTAAGATGCTCAGCCGTACTGCCCAGCGGTAGGGAGGCTTCGTCATCGCGTTCGATCCAGAACCCCTCAGCGCACCACGGTACCGGCGTAAGCTGCCAGCCGTACGGCGAGACCAGCGCCAGAAAATCCTCGACGCTGATTTTCAGCGTGTTGACGCGAATACTTCGGCGTAACGGACGCTGGCAGGCGGCGATAAAATCATCTAATGACAGGTGAGAAGGAAGCGCCTCGCGCATCTGCGCCAGGAATTGTTCAGGAAGAAATACGGAGTTTTGAGCCACGGGCACACCACAGGGAAAAGTTCAGGTGCGCAGTGTAACATAAAGGCTCCGGTGCGTTGACACCGGAGCCTTGCAGATTAACGCGGCAGGGCGGTTCCCCATTCGCGCCACTCTTTCGGTTCGCTTTCGAGCAGCAGGAAGTGTTTACCCGGCTGCGCTTTCGGCGCCAGCGGCGTGCCCGGCGGCGTGGCAAACGCGATACCGCCGCGAATGAACTGGTTAAAGGTGCCGGTTTTCACCACGCCACCCGTCAGGCCAAAGTCCAGCGAATAGCCGGATGCCAGCCAGAATACCGAGTTATTACGGACCAGGTGCTGGTAACGCTCGCTGATGCGTAAAGCCACCATCACGCGGTCGGAGAGCGTACCGAGCGTCAGGCCCGTGACCGTACCCACCTCAATGCCGCGGAACAGTACCGGGGTGCCGATGCTCAGCGAGCCGGCTTCCGGCACTTCCACCACGATGCTCAGGCCGCCAAGGTAGCGCGAGTCGGTGATCGTGGCTTCCTGCAGCTCGAAATCACGACGGGCATTGCCCTGGCCCGGCTCCACGTTGATGTAAGGCTGCAAAATGGTGTCGAGATGCTCAACGCCCGCGGCCGAGATCTGCGGCGTGACCACCGAGAAGCGCGAACCCGTGCGGGCGAAGGTCTGCACATATTCCGGGTACAGCACGGCGGTGGCCTGCACCTCGTTGCGCGAGGTGATCAGCGTCAGTTTCTGGATCTGTCCGATATCAATGCCCAGATAGCGAATTGGCATGCCTTCCGCCAGCTTGCCGGCATCAAACGCGTGCAGGGTAATCTGTCCACCCACGGCGCGTGCGGCGGTTTCGGACGGGAAGAGAATACGCTTATCGCCTTTGCGCAGATTCGCACCCGCGCCGCTGAGGTTATCGAAGCTTATCGCCCCGCGCAGGGCGCGTGACAGCGGGGAGGCCTGCACGGTCAGGCCGTTACCGTTAAGCTGAACTTTCGCGCCGCCTTCGGCCCAGAAGACGCTGTTTGGCGTCAGCAGCTTGCGGTACTCCGGCTTGATATGCAGTTCGATATCAAACGCGTCCGCACGCGGGCGAACGGTGATCACTTCCCCGACTTCAAACTTGCGATACAGCACCACGGATCCTGCCTGTACGTCCGGCAGCGTCTCGGCGCTTAATGTCAGCGTGGTGGTAGGGAGATCGCTCAGGCTGTTTTCAACCGCTTTCTCCAGGTTGGCATACAGCGGATAGCTGTCGCGAACGGGGCCTTTATCGCCGGGCAGAATGCGGATACCGCCGTTAACCCATTCGCTGGCGCTGGCGCCGAGGAACTCCACGCCATCCAGTCCCACCTTCACATCGACGCGACTGTTCACCACGAATTTGCTGTCACCGTGCACCAGGTCGCTGTACTGCGGATCGATGGCGACCGAGAAGGTCACGCCATTCGCGGAGAGCTTACGCTCCAGCACCTGGCCGACCTGCACGCCGTGTAAAATTAACGGCTGACCGGCTTCGATTCCGTAACTTTCTGGCGCATTCAGCGTGACGGTCACTACGCCCGGCTTTTGCAGCAGGGATTTATCCGCCGGGGCAATCACGAAGCTATTGCTGGGTTCACCTTCGCCGGGGATGAGCTCAAACGTATTGCCGGTCAACAGCGTGCTGAGGCTGGCATCGTTCAGGGAGAGCTTTGGACTGCGCATTTCGATACGCGTTTTCTCGCGCAGGAGATCGACCACGCTCGGATCGACCGTCATTTCGCCGGTGACCGAGCCGCCCGGGTTGAGCGTCATTTTGGTGAGCTGACCAACCTGCAGCCCCTGATACATCAGCGGCGTTGAACCCGCTTTTAGCCCCTTAGCATCGGGCAGGGCGAGTTTGACGATCACGCCGCGCTGGCTGTGCGCCAGGTCAGCGTACAATCCAAATGAGTCATCCGCGGTGGCAGGGCTTGAGTTTTCCGGGGAGTCAAAGGCAATGGCACCATTCACCAGCGCGGCCAGACTTTCCAGCTTCACTTTCGCACCGCTCAGGCTGACGTCCGCATCCACGCCGGAGACGTTCCAGAAGCGGCTGCCTTTTTTCACCAGATTGGTGAAGCGACGCTCGATCAGCACGTCGATGGTGACGCCCTGTTTATTCGGGTTGATCGCGTAATCATACACGCGGCCAACCGGGATTTTGCGGAAATAGACCAGTGAGCCACTGTTCAGAGAACCGAGATCCGGCGCCTGCAGATGGATCATTAAATCGCCGTTGTTGAGGCGGTACTTGGGCTGTGTATCCAGGGCGACAAAGTGATCCTGCGGCTCTCCTTTACCCGGCATCATGCCAATATAGTTACCGCCCACGAGCGCATCCAGCCCTGACACGCCGGCCAGAGACGCTTTTGGCGTGACCAGCCAGAACTGCGTTTCGCTGCGCAGGGCATCCTGCATGTCAGATTTAATACTGACCCGCACCTGAATCTTGTTCAGCCCTTTTCCAAGGGAGATGTCCTGAACCGTACCCACTTCAACCCCCTGGAAGCGAACGGGCGTTCGCCCGGCGACGATGCCGTCGGCGGTCTGGAAATCAATGGTGACGGTACTCCCGCGATCTTCATAGCTCGTCCAGATCAGCCAGCCTGCAATCATCAGGGCGATGACGGGCAGCAACCAGAATGGCGAAATGCGGCGTTTTGTTTTAATTCTCGCTTCAGTCGGCGAAGCGGGGGTTTCCTGACTCATGTGCATCCCAAAGTAAGCGGCTATCCAGCCATTCCACAGCAAGAATAGTCAATATCACCGCAGAGCCGAAATAAAAAGCCGCGGGTCCCATTGTAAAAGCAAGTAGCTGGTCGCGATTGATGAGCGACATCATCAGCGAAATCACGAACAGATCTAACATTGACCAGCGGCCAATCCAGGTGACGAACCGCAGCAGCAGAATGCGGGTCCGTAAGCCTTGTTCACACTTAAAGTGAATGCTGATGAGCAGGGTAAACATCACCACCACTTTGGTAAAGGGAACCAGGATACTGGCAATAAAGACGATCGCCGCCACCCCGACGTTGCTGTGCGCAAGGGAGATAATCCCGGAGAGGATGGTATCCTCCTGACGCCCGCCATTCACGTAAATGATGGAAATCGGCAGCATATTGGCTGGGATCAGAAACACCAGAGAAGCGATCAGCGCGGCCCAGCATTTTTGCAGGCTGTTGTTGCGCCGCAGTCTCAACGGAATGTGGCACCGCGGGCAGCGCCCACGCGCGTCGGGCAAGCCGGTATAGTGACATCCCAGACAGACGCGCAGATTTTCATCAGGACGCGTGGCGGGGCGCTGAGGGTAAAATCGCTCCCAGAGCTGTTCAACGTTCAGGTGGATAAGCGTCAGTATGCTCAGCAACACCAGGCTGATGAAAGCAAAGAGTCCGATGCCGGGCTGCAAAAAGGCGTAGTCCTGCACCTTTATTGACGCAACGCCCACGCCCACCAGATAAATATCCAGCATTACCCACTCTTTGAGCTTATCCAGCATCAGCAGCACCGGACGAAGGTTCATGCCGAGAATATTGCCAAACCACAGATAGGCAATGGCGGCGACCAGCACCAGCGGCGCGCCAACGGTACAGAACAGCACCATGGCAGCGGTGATGGGATCCCCCTGACGGGTCATCTGCCAGATCCCCTGCAGCACGTTGGCGTCAATACGTACGCCAAGCAGGTAGAGCTTCAGCAGCGGTTCGCTCCAGGCGAAGGGCATCAGCAGCAGCATGGTGACGGCCATAGCGGCGAGGCGGGTCAACGACCAGTCACGGCCATCGCGAATTTTGGCGTCGCAGCGCGGACAAAAGGCACTTTGGTGCGATTTCATCTTCGGCAACATAAAAAGCGTATCGCACTGGGGGCAACGCTGATAATGTGCACGTGGCAAAGCTTCGCTTACCGTATGGACAGTTATCTTTCTTGTCGGCGTAATTTTGGTTGTTTTTAAGGCCATCAGCTGCGCACAAATAAGTATTGTTGAAAGTTATAATAACTCATGAACGGATTCATCTTGAGCATGAGCGCATTTAATGCTTATTTTAATAGGCTATGCGGTAAATTTGTAAGACAACTAAGTGATTGAATAATGAACAAAACAGAATTCTACGCGGATCTTAACCGCGATTTTAAGGCATTGATGGCGGGTGAGACCAGCTTCTTAGCCACTCTGGCAAATACTAGCGCATTGCTGTTTGAACGTCTCTCTGACGTGAACTGGGCAGGCTTTTACCTCCTTGAAGGTGACACGCTGGTGCTCGGCCCGTTCCAGGGCAAACTGGCCTGTGTGCGTATTCCGGTAGGGCGTGGCGTATGCGGCACGGCGGTGGCCGAAAATCAGGTCCAGCGTGTGGAAGACGTTCATGCGTTTGACGGACACATTGCCTGTGATGCCGCCAGTAATTCTGAAATCGTTCTGCCGCTGGTGGTCAAAAATCAGATTATTGGCGTTCTGGATATCGACAGCACGGTCTTCAGTCGCTTTACAACCGAGGACGAACAGGGGCTGCGCGAGCTGGTGGCCAATCTGGAAAACGTACTCGCTGCAACCGATTATCAAAAATTCTTTGCGAGCGTCGCAGGATAATCAACGGATAACGTAGCATTTACTGATAGCGTCATTATAATGACGCCTGTTCATGCCTGCGCTTGTTGGCAACGTCCGTTGTAATCAGGAAATTTCATGGAAAATCAACCTAAGTTGAATAGCAGTAAAGAAGTTATCGCATTTCTGGCCGAGCGTTTCCCGCAGTGCTTCAGCGCGGAAGGTGAAGCTCGTCCCCTGAAAGTCGGTATTTTTCAGGATCTGGTGGCGCGTGTTGAAGGGGAAATGAACCTCAGCAAAACTCAGCTGCGTTCCGCCTTACGTCTTTATACTTCGAGCTGGCGTTACCTGTACGGTATCAAACCTGGCGCGACCCGCGTGGATCTCGACGGCAACCCGTGTGGTGAGCTTGACGAGCAGCACGTTGAGCACGCGCGTAAGCAGCTTGAAGAAGCCAAAGCACGCGTTCAGGCACAACGTGCAGAACAGCAGGCGAAAAAACGCGAAGCCGCAGCGGCAAACGGCCAGGAAGAAGCGCCTCGTCGTGAGCGTAAACCACGCCCTGCGCCGCGTCGTCACGATAATAACGATCGCAAACCGCGTGCAGACAAACCAGCAGCAAAAGCCCCGCGTGCCCCTCGTGAAGAGCCGCGCCATACGCCGGTTTCTGACATTAACGCCCTGAGCGTAGGTCAGGCACTGAAGGTTAAAGCGGGTAACAATGCTATGGACGCCACCGTACTGGAAATCACCAAAGATGGCGTTCGTGTACAGCTGACTTCTGGTATGTCAATGATTGTACGCGCAGAACACTTGTTGTTCTGAAACGGAGGCCAAGCCTGGCATGAACACTTTTTTTAAGCTCACCGCGCTGGCGGGCCTGTTTGCTATAACAGGTCACGCTTTTGCAGTGGACGATATCACGCGTGTTGATCAAATTCCGGTGCTCAAGGAAGAGACGCAGCACGCGACGGTGAGCGAGCGCGTGACCTCACGTTTTACCCGCTCGCACTATCGTCAGTTCGATCTCGATCAGGCCTTTTCGGCCAAAATCTTTGACCGCTATCTGAACTTGCTGGATTACAGCCATAACGTTTTGCTCGCCAGCGATGTCGAGCAGTTCGCTAAGCGCAAATCCGAGGTGGGTGACGAGTTGCGTTCAGGCAAGCTGGATCTGTTCTACGATCTCTACAACCTGTCGCAAAAGCGCCGCTTTGAACGCTATCAGTACGCGCTGAAAGTGCTGGAACGTCCGATGGACTTCACCGGTACTGACACCTTTAATCTGGATCGCAGTAAAGCACCCTGGCCGAAAGATGAAGCCGAGTTGAACGCGCTGTGGGACGGTAAAGTTAAATACGACGAACTGAGCCTTAAGCTGACGGGCAAAGACGAAAAAGAGATCCGTGACACGCTGACGCGTCGTTACAAATTTGCCATTCGTCGTCTGGCGCAGACCAACAGTGAGGATGTTTTCTCACTCGCGATGACCGCCTTTGCGCACGAAATCGATCCGCACACCAACTATCTCTCTCCACGCAACACCGAACAGTTCAATACCGAGATGAGCCTGTCTCTGGAAGGTATCGGCGCGGTGCTGCAGATGGACGATGATTACACGGTGATCAATTCCATGGTCGCGGGTGGCCCGGCATCCAAAAGCAAAGCGATTAGCGTAGGCGATCGCATTGTGGGTGTAGGACAAACAGGCCAGAACATGGTCGACGTGATCGGCTGGCGTCTCGATGACGTGGTCGCGCTGATCAAAGGTCCGAAAGGCAGCAAGGTTCGTCTGGAAATTCTGCCTGCCGGTAAAGGCACCAAAACCCGTATCGTTACCCTGACCCGCGAGCGTATCCGTCTGGAAGACCGCGCGGTGAAAATGTCGGTGAAAACCGTGGGTAAAGAGAAGGTGGGTGTTCTGGATATTCCTGGCTTCTACGTGGGGCTGACTGACGATGTGAAGGTTCAGCTGCAGAAGCTTGAAAAGCAGAACGTCAGCAGCATTATCATCGACCTGCGCAGTAACGGCGGCGGGGCGCTGACGGAAGCGGTTTCACTCTCCGGTCTGTTCATTCCATCTGGCCCGGTGGTTCAGGTGCGCGATAACAACGGTAAAGTGCGTGAAGATGCCGACAACGACGGTGTGGTCTACTACAAAGGCCCGCTGGTGGTCCTGGTTGACCGCTTCAGTGCTTCCGCGTCTGAAATCTTTGCCGCTGCAATGCAGGACTATGGCCGCGCGCTGATCGTCGGTGAGCCAACCTTCGGGAAAGGTACCGTTCAGCAGTATCGCTCTCTGAATCGTATTTACGATCAGATGCTGCGTCCGGAATGGCCTGCGCTGGGCTCGGTTCAGTACACCATTCAGAAATTCTACCGCGTGAACGGCGGCAGTACGCAGCGTAAGGGCGTAACGCCGGACATCATGATGCCGACAGGCACGGAAGAGACCGAAACCGGCGAGAAGTTTGAAGATAACGCCTTGCCGTGGGACAGCATCAATGCCGCGACCTACGTGAAAGCGGGTGATATGACGCAATTTGGCCCTGAACTGCTGAAAGCGCATAACGACCGTATCGCGAAAGATCCGGAGTTCCAGTACATCATGAAGGACATTGCACGGTTCAATGCCCTGAAAGATAAGCGGAATATCGTTTCTCTTAACTACGCTCAGCGTGAGAAAGAGAACAACGAAGACGATGCAACCCGCCTGGCGCGTATCAACGATCGCTTCAAGCGCGAAGGTAAGCCTCTGCTTAAGAAACTGGACGATCTGCCAAAAGATTACCAGGAGCCGGATCCGTATCTGGACGAGACGGTGCATATCGCTCTCGACCTGGCGAATCAGGAAAAAGAGAAACCTGCCGTACAGCCCGCTCCGGCAAAATAACCTCCCAACAGGCACAAGAAATTGTGCCTGTTTCTTTTTGTTCTGCATCCTTCCGTCAGCCAGATTTCCAATTGTGTAAAGTTGTGTCTTTCTGGTGACTTACGCCCGCCGGATGCTTGAAAATAGCCGCAATACCCATACGATGTGGGTAATCGCATAGTGCGTTTTGTTAAACTGAGGTAAAAAGAAAATTATGATGCGAATCGCGCTCTTCCTGCTCACCAACCTGGCGGTTATGGTGGTTTTCGGGCTCGTGCTAAGCCTGACAGGAATTCAGTCGAGCAGCGTTCAGGGTCTGTTGATTATGGCGCTGCTGTTTGGTTTTGGTGGCTCGTTCATCTCCCTGCTGATGTCGAAGTGGATGGCACTGAAATCGGTGGGTGGTGAGGTTATTGAACAACCGCGTAACGATATGGAACAGTGGCTGATGAATACGGTGGCTCAGCAATCCCGACAGGCCGGGATCGCCATGCCGCAGGTGGCGATTTATCATGCCCCGGACATCAACGCTTTCGCCACGGGCGCCCGTCGCGATGCGTCACTGGTTGCCGTCAGTACAGGTTTGCTGCAGAACATGAGCCGTGACGAGGCCGAAGCGGTTATTGCCCACGAAATCAGCCATATCGCAAACGGTGACATGGTGACCATGACCTTGATTCAGGGCGTGGTGAACACCTTCGTGATCTTCATCTCCCGTATTTTGGCGCAGATCGCGGCAGGCTTTATGGGTGGCAACCGTGACGAAGGCGAAGAGAGCAATGGCAACCCGCTGATTTACTTTGCCGTGTCGATGGTTCTGGAGCTGGTATTCGGTATTCTGGCCAGCATCATCACCATGTGGTTCTCCCGTCACCGTGAATTCCACGCGGATGCCGGCTCGGCGAAGCTGGTTGGTCGTGAGAAGATGATTGCCGCGCTGCAGCGTCTGAAAACCAGCTACGAGCCGCAGGAAGCGAACAGCATGATGGCCTTCTGCATTAACGGTAAATCCAAATCGTTGAGCGAGCTGTTTATGTCTCACCCGCCGCTGGATAAACGTATCGAAGCGCTGCGCAGTGGGGAATACCTGAAGTAACGCTAAGAACCCTAATAAGCCGGGCAGGAGAATACTCCGCCCGGCTTTTTTTATGCCTGAACCCTGGGCTGGGTCACCCGCAGGCCGCTGATGACCGCCGCGAGGGAAGCAAGGGCACCTGCGGTGAGAAGCGCAACATGGTTGCCGTTTTGTCCGGCAAGGTTAAACATCAGGGCGACCAGCGCTGCGCCGCTGCTTTGTCCCAGAAGGCGTGCGGTCCCCAGCATGCCGCTGGCACCTCCGCTGCGATGGCGCGGGGCGGAGGTGATAATGGTGTGATTGTTAGGAGACTGGAACAGGCCAAACCCCGCGCCGCACAGGATCATGCGCCAGATGATGTCCAGATCCGTTGGCGATGACGGTAGCAGAGCAAGCGCGAAAAGGCCTGTCGCCATCACCGCCAGCCCCAATGCTCCCAGTAAACCTGCATGGACGCGTTCAATTAAGTAACCTGCCAGCGGAGCCATCACCATTGTCGCCAGCGGCCAGGGGGTTAACAGCAGGCCGGTTTCCACTTCTGAACGGCCTACCACGCTCTGCAGAAAGAAGGGCAGAGAAACCAGGGCCAGCATCTGGGCGCAAAACGAGCAGACAGACGTGCAAATGGAGAGGGAAAAGAGGGGAATACGCAGCAGATCGACTGGCAGTAAAGGCACGGGGAGAGTGAGCTGGCGGCGAACAAAGAAGAAGCCGATCGCCAGCAGGGCGATGAGCTCCGCGCCGGTAAGCATCAGAGACTGTCCCTGCGCAAAGCCGCTCAGCGCCGTAATCAGCAGGCCAAAGGTCAGGGCATTCATCACCGCACTCGCCACATCGAAGCGCGGCATGGTGCTTTTGGGACCGTTAGCAGGAAGAAAGCGCAGGGCAAAGAATATAGCGACGATACCCAGCGGCACGTTGATGGCGAACAGCCATTGCCATGACGCAACGGAAAGGATCGCCGCCGCAATGGTAGGCCCGGCGGCGGAAGAGACGGCGACAATAAACGAGTTTATCCCCATTCCGCGCCCCAGATGACGCTGCGGATAAATTAAGCGGATCAACGCCGTGTTTACGCTCATCAGCGCCGCGCCGCCAAACCCCTGCGCAATGCGGGCAAGCGTCAGGGTATGCAGTGAATCTGAAAGGGCGCATAACAACGACGTGAAGGTGAAAACCACCAGACCGCACTGATAGACCCGACGGTAACCGAACATATCGCCCAGGAAAGAGAACGAGAGCAGGGAAACCACAATCGCAATCTGATAGGCGTTGACGATCCATATCGAACTGGCGGGAGAGGCATGCAGGTCGCTGGCGATGGTTGGCAGGGCAACGTTCGCGATTGCGCCGTCAAGGACGGCCATTGAGATACCGATAATGATGGTCGCTATAGCGCCGTACCGCTGGGGTAATGGCAGGCCATCGGAAAGGGTTTTTTCCATTAGGATTAAAAAAGCTCAGCGTGAAATTATTCTCAGGATAACTATTTTAGCATTGTTACAGCCGCGATATGTCGCAGATTTGTAACGAAGTAAACGCGGATTGATTGCAGGTGACATGACGGGAACTTATAATAAAAACCGGTTCTGATTTTTATAAAACACTCTCTATGAGGTGGTAAATGGCTATTGCGGATTTGGATAAACAGCCAGATTCTGTTTCTTCCGTGCTGAAGGTGTTTGGCATCTTACAGGCGCTGGGGGAAGAGCGTGAAATAGGTATTACAGAGTTGTCGCAGCGCGTCATGATGTCTAAAAGCACCGTATATCGCTTTTTGCAAACCATGAAGTCGCTGGGCTACGTTGCCCAGGAAGGCGAGTCTGAAAAATATTCTCTGACGCTGAAACTGTTCGAGCTGGGTGCCCGTGCGCTGCAGAATGTTGACCTGATCCGCAGCGCTGATATTCAGATGCGAGAAATTTCTCGCCTGACTAAAGAGACCATCCATCTCGGTGCGCTCGATGAAGACAGCATTGTTTACATCCATAAAATCGACTCCATGTACAATCTGCGCATGTATTCGCGCATTGGTCGCCGCAACCCGCTGTACAGTACCGCCATTGGTAAAGTTCTGCTGGCGTGGCGCGATCGTGAGGAAGTGAAGCAGATCCTCGAAGGCGTGGAATACAAGCAAAGTACTTCACGAACCATTACCAGCACGGACGCGCTGTTAACGGTGCTCGATCGCGTACGCGAGCAGGGGTATGGCGAAGATAACGAAGAGCAGGAGGAGGGGCTGCGTTGCATCGGCGTTCCGGTGTTTGACCGTTTTGGGGTGGTGATCGCGGGCTTAAGTATCTCCTTCCCAACCTTACGCTTCTCCGAAGAGCGCCTGCATGAGTATGTGGCTATTCTGCACACTGCCGCACGTAAGATTTCTGAACAAATGGGCTATCACGACTACCCGTTTTAATCTCTGCTCGCATAAAAAAACGCCGCATCTCTTGCGGCGTTTTTTATATCAGCCATGTCACCGGCCGATTAGCCATTATCAATCACGACGGATGTCTTTCGCAGAACCGGACAGTTGGTCAAGCCAACGATCCCGCTGTCAGTATGCAGATATTGCGCAGTGCTGACGCCCTGTGCCGTTAAATATTTACATTGAATCCCTAACCCGGCTGCGTTTTCGGTGCTTCCCACTAGCACACCGTAACCCGTGAGCAGAAGGCCAATCCAGACGATGGCCAGAGCAATAATTGTTCGAATGATGAAGCGCATCATTAACCTCTTTTGTCGTTGTTATCATAATGCTAGCGTAAACGGTTTACACCATGAAACAAGTGCAGGATTCTGAAAAAAGCGCGATGGCGGTACAGTTAGTCCCTGTTTAAGATAAGCATGATAACCTTGTTACATCAGGTTTTTAGACGGAGTCTGGAGTGAAAAAAATACGCTGGGTAATTCTGATTATCGTGCTGATAGCATGCGTGGTGTTATGGACGCAGACGATCAATGTGATGTGCGATCAGGATGTACAGTTTTTTAGCGGCGTTTGCGCAATCAATAAGTTTATTCCGTGGTAATACGCATTTTTTCTCAAGGTGATTTCCTTCCTTCGCGCCAGTGGTAAAATAGACGTTTTTATTGAGGTGGTGAAATGGGTGAGTTACTGAATTCAGGGCTGCTGAATATGGCATCCCTGATGATTTCTTTGGTTGTTCTGCTTGTGGGCCTGGTCATTTGGTTTTTTGTGAACCGCGCCAGCTCCCGTACTAACGAGCAGATTGAACTACTGGAAGCGCTGCTCGATCAGCAAAAACGTCAGAATGCGCTGCTACGCCGTCTGTGTGAGGCTAACGAACCGGAAGAGAAAGACGCGCCGAAAGACGCGGTCGCTGAAGATAACAAAGACGAAGACGACTTTATCCGCCTGGTGGCTGAGCGTTAATCTTTTGTCCGGGAGGTGGCTGTGGTCTGGAAAAATCCCTGGTATGACCCCTCCCTGAAACATCACACCCCGAACGGTTTTCGTAATACCGATCCTGTCGGACATCAACCCGGCGACCTTGACCGTTGGCGCAAAGCGCGTAAAGAGGCCGGTTTACCGAAGCCACCCGCGCTGGGTTATGAAGACTTTATCCAACAGTGGTGGCAACCGGTTGAGCTTACGCAACCTCATGAAGATGGGGTGTGGTGGCTGGGACACGCGAGCGTAATGCTGCAGCTGGACGGCAATATCATCCTTACCGATCCGGTTTTTTCACGGCGCGCTTCTCCACTTCCTTTCCTGGGACCACAGCGCAAAACGCCTCCCGCGCTGTCGGTCGATCAACTCAATCAGCTTGATGCGGTCGTCATCTCCCATAATCATTACGATCATCTTGATGATGCGACCATTCGCCGTATTCTCAAACGCTTTCCCGATGTCAGTTTTTTTGTTCCGCTGGGCCTGGCCGACTGGTTTCGCCGCCGGGGGGCTAAACGCGTGGTTGAGCTCGACTGGTGGCAGAGCTTTACCTGGCAGGGGATGACGCTGACTGCCGTACCGGCACAGCACTGGAGTATGCGCACGCCATGGAACCGCAATCGCTCATTATGGTGCGGCTGGGTTATGGAAGGTCGACATCATCGTTTCTGGTTCAGCGGAGATACGGGGTATTCGCCTGAGCTGCTGCTGATACCTGAACGCCTGGGCCATATCGATGCTGCCGCGTTACCGATTGGTGCCTATGCCCCTCGATGGTTCATGGCTGTCCATCATATGGATCCGCAATCTGCGGTGGCATTGTGGCAGCAGCTGGGCTGTCCTCTGGCGTTTCCCATTCACTGGGGCGTGTTTGAACTGGCAGATGAAGCCCTCGATGAACCTGTGCGAGAGTTAACTGAAGCGCTAGATAATTTAGCACCAGTTAATCATTCTTTCAGGATACTGAAAGTTGGTGAATATTTATCCTTATAAACGAAGCGATAAAGTAGTGCATATATTCTGTTTGTAAACCCGTGAAGGAATGTTTTATTTTTATCGAAACGTTTTGCTTGCCTTCTTTTGATGCAGAGTCATAAAAATTTCATTATTTTGGTGCATAACACTGTTTATTAGTTGGTGCATTTTAATACAGTTCGCGGCGGGTTATTAACAGTGTTTTTTCTCTGAAACAATTTGGTCGCGTTACAATGATTTAAGCATAAGTTTTCACAAATTGTTCTAACCCAATCAGGACGTAAGATTTCTTTTCCCGGTTGCTGGACGCTTCGTAATGATTGAGCTATGTTAAAAAAGTCTTAGATTACAGCGCTTGTGAAAGCAACGCTGGGTCTTTGTTACGCAGCAGAGCTGTCTGTAAGTGATGCGCATAATTGTGCAAAACCTGACAGGCACTGTTCGAATTTGTGCGGCGGATCGAGACATGTTTAAAAATGGCTTGCCATATTAAACATAGTGTGTGATAACACGTTTTGGGTCAAACGAGGTACAGTTCTGTTTATGTGTGGCATTTTCAGTAAAGAAGTCCTGAGTAAACACGTTGTCGTTGAATACCGCTTCTCTGCCGAACCTTATATTAGTGCCTCATGCAGTAATGTCTCAGTTTTATCTCAGTTAATGCCTGCGGGCTAAGAAAACACTCTAAGGAATTTTGCAAAATGGCAAAGATTAAAGGTCAAGTTAAGTGGTTCAACGAGTCTAAAGGTTTTGGTTTCATTACTCCTGCTGATGGCAGCAAAGACGTGTTCGTACACTTCTCTGCAATCCAGGGTAACGGCTTCAAAACTCTGGCTGAAGGCCAGAACGTTGAGTTCGAAATTCAGGACGGCCAGAAAGGCCCAGCTGCAGTTAACGTAACTGCTATCTGATCGAACCGCTGCTGACTGAAGCGCCTGGCACTTCAATCTCAGACATAAAGCCTCGCATAACGCGGGGCTTTTTTATGTCCTTTATCTTTCAAAATATTACCATTCGCGGTCTTGTTAGTAACTTGTTGCAAAGCTGCGAGGTTAGTAGCACTGTTTTGCCACCTTAAACCCATATTTTCCCGTTAAATCAGGGCGTTGTTTAACAGTCCTGGGGTTCAGGTGAAGAAGAAATTGATAACGACCGCTGGCAATTTCACGCCGGCGCGTTTTGTGCTGCTCTGTTTAGCTATTTTTTGTAGTCTGGCTTTTTTGCTGGGCCGCGTTGCCTGGCTGCAAATCATCAAGCCTGACAGTCTCGTGAAGCAGGAAGATATGCGCTCCCTCCGCCAGCTGGCGATTGATGCGCCGCGCGGCATGATAATGGATCGCGAAGGTCGCCCCCTGGCGGTGAGCGTGCCCGTCCGGGCCGTCTGGGCCGATCCTAAAACGGTGCTTGCAAAAGGGGGCGTTGGCATTGACGAACGCTGGCAGGCGCTGGCAAATGCGCTGCATCTTTCCCTGGGCTCACTTTCGGCGCGAATCAACGCCAACCCGCATGGGCGTTTTATTTATCTTGCCCGTCAGGTCGATCCCGCACAGGCGAAGTGGATCGATAAGCTGAATCTGCCCGGCATTAATTTACGCGATGAATCCCGCCGTTTTTATCCTGCTGGCCATGTGGCAGCGAACCTGATTGGCTTCACCAATATTGACGGGCAGGGCATTGAAGGCGTGGAAAAAAGCTTTAACGCTCAGCTGACCGGTAAGCCGGGCGTGCGGCAGGTAAGGGAAGACCGCTACGGTCGCGTGGTTGAAAACCTGACGGAAGTGGCGCCTGCACCGGCGCATAACATCCAGTTAAGTATTGACGAGCGGTTGCAAACCATCACCGAAGATGCGCTCGATAACGCCGTGGTCTGGAACAAGGCCGAGTCTGGGGCATCGGTATTAATTAATATCCCAACCGGGGAAATACTCGCCATGGCGAGCTATCCGGATTTCAATCCAAATAATCGGGAAGGCGCGACGATAAACGACTTCCGCAATCGCGCCATCAGCGATACGTTCGAGCCCGGTTCGACGGTCAAGCCGCTGGTGCTGATGACGGCACTGCAGCAGGGGCTGGTCCAGCCGGACAGCGTGATTGACACGCACCCGTATACCCTTGACGGGCATCGTATCCGCGACGTGGGCTATTATCCTGAACTGACGATGACCGGGATCCTGCAAAAATCGAGCGACACCGGCGTGTCCCGACTCTCACTGGCAATGCCTGTCCAGCATCTTATTGATACCTATCGAAACTTTGGGTTTGGCACGAATACGGGGCTTGGCTTAACGGGCGAGAGTGCGGGGCTGTTACCAAATCGTAAATACTGGAGCCAGCTCGATCGTGCGACCTTTGCCTTCGGCTACGGGCTGATGGTGACGCCGCTCCAGCTGGCGCACGTCTACGCCACGATTGGCGGCTTCGGGCTTGAGCGACCTCTCTCGATTACGCGTATCGATCCACCCGTTATCGGGCGCCGCGCCATGCCGGAAGAGATTGCGCACGAGGTGGAGCACATGATGGAGAGCGTTGCGCTACCCGGCGGCGGGGGCGTTAAGGCCGCCGTTCGCGATTACCGGGTGGCGGTGAAAACCGGTACGGCGAAGAAAATTGACGACAGCGGGAAGTACGTCGATAAATACGTTGCCTATACGGCCGGCGTTGCGCCCGCCAGCGATCCGCGCTTTGCCCTGGTGGTGGTCATTAACGATCCGCAAAATGGGGCCTACTACGGCGGGGCCGTTTCCGCGCCTGTCTTCAGTGAGATTATGGGAAACGTGCTGCGTCTGGAGAATGTGAAACCTGACGGGTTACCGGCGGGCTCCGATCACCTTATCGTTATGCGTTAACCGGGCGTTTATAACCAGGGCGAATAGCGGTACACTTCGCCCTTTGATTATGCTCCGGAGTCACCATGTCCTTCAGCTGTCCCCTTTGCCACGCCCCCCTGACGCATTCAGATAAAAGCTATACCTGTCCGAAGGGGCATCAGTTTGATGTGGCAAAAGAAGGCTACGTGAATCTTCTGCCCGTGCAGCATAAGCGCTCCCGCGATCCAGGCGACAGTGCAGAGATGATGCAGGCGCGTCGTGCGTTTCTGGATGCCGGGCACTA
This sequence comes from Enterobacter cloacae complex sp. SHL020, assembly GCF_049236945.1. Classification (NCBI taxonomy): domain Bacteria; kingdom Pseudomonadati; phylum Pseudomonadota; class Gammaproteobacteria; order Enterobacterales; family Enterobacteriaceae; genus Enterobacter; species Enterobacter cloacae complex sp. SHL020. The sequence continues at coordinate 76,733 of NZ_JBMKJF010000006.1, read as the reverse complement.
TTTGCCGCTGCGGGAGACCGTCGCGCAGTTGCTGAATGACATTCTGGCGGGTTCAGCCACCGCCATGCTCGATATCGGCTGCGGAGAAGGGTACTACACCGCACGGTTTGCAGAGGTTGCTCGTGGGAAGGGCGCACAGACATTCGGTCTGGACGTGTCGAAAGCGGCCATTCGCGCGGCGGCAAAGCGTTACGCTGACGTGACGTTCTGTGTGGCATCCAGCCACCGGCTGCCGTTTGACGATGCCAGCATGGATGCGGTTATCCGCATTTACGCGCCCTGCAAGGCGGAAGAGCTGGCTCGCGTGGTGAAACCGGGCGGATGGGTAGTCACCGTTACGCCGGGCCCGCGTCATCTGATGGAACTGAAAGGGCTGATCTACGACGAAGTGCGTCTGCATGCACCTCATTCTGAACAGCTGCCCGGTTTTACCCTTAAGCAGGAGCAAACCGTGGCGTATGATATGACGCTGAAAGGCGAAGAGGCCACCGCGCTGCTGCAGATGACGCCGTTCGCATGGCGGGCAAAACCAGAAGTATGGGAAGCGCTAGCTACACACTCTACATTTAACTGCCAGACGGATTTCAGTATCCACGTCTGGCAGCGCGAAGATTAACCGGCGAAATGTGCCCAGAGGATCTGGGCGCCAATGCCAATCAGCACAATTCCCCCCAGGATCTCGGCGCGTTTACCCAGCAGCGGGCCGATAAACCGTCCGACCATCATGCCCAGCGTGGACATAATCAGCGTTGCGCAGCCGATGGCCAGCGCGGTGGCGATAATATTGACCTGCAGGAATGCCAGACCGACACCGACGGCCATCGCATCAAGGCTGGTGGCAATCGCCGTGGTGACCAGCAGCCAGAATCCGTGGCGGTGCTGCGGCTCCTCTTCTTCATCATCACCGCCGCGGAAACCTTCAATCACCATTCGGCTACCGAGAAACACCAGCAGTACGAAGGCAATCCAGTGGTTCCACTCCAGTACGAACTGGCTGGCGAGCATGCCAAATCCCCAGCCGATAAGCGGCGTAAGCGTTTCGATAGCACCAAAAATGAGGCCGGTACGCAGGGCTTCTGAGAACTTAGGTTTGTGGAGCGTGGCGCCTTTTCCGATGGAAGCAGCAAATGCGTCCATGGACATGCCAAAAGCGAGGAGGATCGTAGCGGAGATATTCATAACAGCGTCCAGACCGGGGATATCCATATGACACATCACTGCCCCCAGTAAACAGCAGTTGATGTATCTATGGTCTCGCCTGATCGCGCCGCACATAAGATGTGCTGTCAGCGAACCGTACGCGCCACGTTTTTCAACGAGTATGTTGACACGTACATTTCCTGAGAACAGGAAATCGGCTACTCCCCAACGACGGGCGCAACCTTAACATATTTTGAGAATATAAAACAACAACGAAGAGGCATTATTTAAAATGCTTATTGATAACGATTTTCATTTGTCTTTAAGCGTGAAAGCATCGTTAACAAATAGAGAATAAATTAACGAAATGGATATAGCTTTGGCTATATTTCTTGCGCAAGATAAACACAGAATATAGCCATTGCTATATATTTAACTCATTGAGTTTTAACGAGTAAATTGTAGATCTTTTCCAGGTCGTCAATATTCTTCACCCGAATAAGCAGGCGGCGTTGTTCTAATTGCATCACCAGCACACCGTCTTCGGATAAATTCATCTCTTTAATACGGTTATATTCTATCCACACATTGGCGAAGAAAAATCCGCGGGATTTAAAAATGATTTTCGGCGTGCGGATCCAGAACAGATAAACCGCCATTAATGCCAGCGCACATAATAACCATGTGGTTAATATTGCACCATGACTGATGACGTTATTGTAAATAAGAATAACGATGAGACCCGCGAAGATAAACGCATCCACGCGCCCGCGTCGCAGAAGGGGAAGGGAGAGCTGCGTCTCGCCGTGACGGCGGGGCATGATGAATTCGTCATAGATCGCGTAAGCCAGAAGGGCAGCAATAAATAAAACCAGTACGATGTCCGTGACAGTCATTCATCCTCCAGATAAAAAAACCGGGGGCAAGCCCCCGGTCTATAGCATTGAAACTTACAGACCCAGCAGGCCGACAGCGTAGCCCGCGATACCGATGACGAAGAAGCCAACGATAATCCACAGCGGGTTCACTTTCTTACGCAGCAGCCACATGCAGGCGAAAGTCAACAGCAGCGGTACCAGGCCCGGCATCAGCTGGTCCAGAATCGTCTGCACGGTGGTGACGCGGGTCTGACCATCCTGACCGGTGATGGTCGAGACCACCAGCGGGATGTTCACGTGCGTCCACTTGTTAACCAGCGCCCCCATGACAAACAGGCCGAGGATTGACGCCCCCTCAGTCAGTTTCTGCAGGAAGCCGCCGCCCATATCCTTAACGATGTCCACACCTTTACGGTAGCCGTAGGCCACACCGTAGTAACGGGTCAGCAGGCGCACGGCGTTGAACAGGATGAAGAACAGCAGCGGGCCAAGCAGGCTGCCGCTCATCGCGATACCGGCACCCAGCGCCGCGAAGACCGGACGAACGGTACCCCAGAAGATAGGGTCACCGACACCGGCCAGCGGACCCATCAGGCCGACTTTGATACCGTTGATGGCACCGTCGTCAATCTCTGCGCCGTTCGCACGCTGTTCTTCCATCGCCAGCGTTACGCCCAGAACCGGAGCCGCTACGTAAGGATGGGTGTTAAAGAATTCCAGGTGACGCTTGATCGCCTGACGGCGCGCTTCATTGTTTTCCGGGTACAGGCGTTTGATTGCCGGTACCATGGAGAAGCAGAAGCCCAGGGCCTGCATACGTTCGAAGTTCCATGAACCCTGAAACAGGTTAGAACGGATGAACACGCCACGAATATCACCCGGAGTGAGTTTTTTCTCGGTGGTAGTTTTTGTCATATCAACCATTTCGCTCACCTGTTAGTCCAGTTCGTTATCGAGATCGTTGTTACCAGCAGCCTGCGCTGGGGCACCCGCGACGCGGTTATATTTCGGGCTGAGCTGGATGTAAAGAATCGCCATTACCGCACCAATCACACCCAGTGCTACCAGGTTGAAGTTGGTGAAGGCCGCGGTCACGAAGCCGAGGTAGAAGAACGGCATCAGGTAGCCTGCGCGCATCATGTTGATGACCATCGCATAACCGACGACCACGATCATGCCGCCCGCGATGTTCAGACCGCCGGTGACCACTTCTGGAATGGCGTTCAGCATGCTCTGCACTTCACTGGTACCAACAGAGATCGCCACGATAACAGCCGGGATTGCTATACGCATCGCCTGCAGGAACAGGGATGAAACGTGGATCCACGACAGTGCCGTGAGGTTGCCGTTTTCGGCCGCCTTATCCGCCGCGTGCTGGAAGGCAACGGTGATAGTACGAACGATGATGGTCAGAACCTGGCCTGCTGCAGCCAGCGGGATCGCCAGGGCGATACCGGCACCAATACTCTGGTGGCCGGCAATAACCAGAACGGTCGAAATGATAGAGGCCAGCGCCGCATCGGGCGCAACCGCCGCGCCGATGTTCATCCAGCCCAGGGCGATCATTTCCAAGGTACCACCGATGATGATACCGGTTTTCATGTCACCCAGAACGGCCCCAATCAGCGTACAGGCCACCAGAGGGCGGTGGAACTGAAATTCATCAAGTACGGATTCCATACCCGCAATACATGCGACGACGAACACCAGCACAATCTGAAGAGTGGTAATCTCCATTGCACTTCTCCTATTACATAAACTTTATATGAGAACCGGCGCGGGCTTATTTCCCAACTTTGCCGATCAAATCCATCATTTTCAGTTTTTGATCCGTAGAAACCTTACGGGCTTCCAGCTCAATACCGCGTGCATTCAGCTTGTTGAATGCTTCGATATCTTTCGCATCGACTGAAATGGCGTTGTTGACCTGCGTTTTGCCCTGACGGAAGGCCATACCACCAATGTTCACGGAGGTGATTTTCACGCCGCCTTCAACAATGCGCTCAACGTCTGTCGGGTTAGTGAACAGGAGCATCACGCGTTCACCCGCGTATTTCGGGTTGTTGTAAACGCGGATCATCTTGGCGACGTCCACCACGTGCGCGGTAACGCCAGGAGGAGCAACCTGAGTCAGAAGGGTTTTACGAACGGTATCGGCGGCAACTTCGTCGCTGACCACGATAATGCGTCGAACGTTGGTCTCTTTGGTCCAGCGCGTGGCGACCTGGCCGTGGATTAAGCGGTCATCAATACGCGCCAGGCCGATGACCATGTAATCGTTCGGACCCATCGGTTTTGCCGGTGCTGCCGCTTTTGGTGCCGCTGCAGGCGCAGGGGCAGGTTTTTCAACCGGCTGCGCCTTCAGGGCTTTTACCCCTTCGCGACCGGTTTCAACGGCCAGCGCCACCAGCTCATCGAACGCCGGATTGTCGTCGCGCGCCATGAAGGTTTCCACCAGCATGGGAATATTAACCCCGGCGACAACTTCATAGTGCTCTTTATCGACGACAATGCGGCTGGCGGCATTGAACGGGCTGCCGCCCCATGTATCAACGAGAAACAGCACGCCTTTGCTGGTATCCAGCTTCGCGAGTTGAGCGTTGTACTTCTCTATCAGCGTCTCGGCGTTTTCACCGGGAACGAAATCGATCCAGCCGACGTTTTCCTGCTCGCCCAACAGCATCTCTGCCGTTTTGAGTAGCTGCTCAGCAGCCCAACCATGTGTGCCTATGACAATAGCAATGGTCACTTGCTACCTCCTTTTATTATCATTAATACGTCTGCCAGGCAGTCGTACTGAGAATCGTATTGGCGAACCGAATCGATTCAGATAAGGGTTAGAGTTCAAAAAAACTAAGACTTCCGCGAATTATTTTAGATAGTGAAAAAATAATTTATGTGATGAAGATCCGTAATTTAGCCACGCGTTACAGATTTATCCGTAGCGTAAAGCCGCTGTGTTACAGAACTTTGCAAAGGAACGTAAATCTTTGCTAAAAACACATTGTCTCTGATATGTTTAGCCTCCGTTTAATTGTTCAGGAGTATAGGGCTACAGCCCACTATATGGACCGTCACCGACGTCAGTCATCTGCCAGGCCATTTCGCGCCTTATTCACCGGCGATCCTCGCCACGTATCGACTCTATCTACCTCTGTTTTACCCACGTTGAGTGGGGCACCGTTTCGTCATTCCTTTAGCAGGAGCTTGTCATGGAATTCTTAATGGACCCGTCAATCTGGGTGGGATTGCTCACGCTGGTGGTGCTGGAGATTGTTCTCGGCATTGATAACCTGGTGTTTATCGCCATTCTTGCGGACAAACTGCCGCCAAAACAGCGTGATAAAGCGCGTCTGATTGGTCTCTCGCTGGCGCTGGTTATGCGACTGGGGCTGCTCTCCGTCATCTCCTGGATGGTCACGCTGACCAAACCGCTGTTCTCCGTCATGGATTACACCTTCTCCGGGCGTGATTTAATCATGCTGATCGGGGGGATATTCCTGCTTTTCAAAGCGACGACAGAGCTACACGAGCGGCTGGAAAACCGTCAGCACGATGATGGACATGGTAAAGGCTATGCCAGCTTCTGGGTGGTGGTGCTGCAGATTGTGGTGCTTGATGCGGTCTTTTCGCTGGATGCGGTGATCACGGCGGTCGGCATGGTGAATCATCTGCCGGTAATGATGGCGGCTGTCGTCATTGCGATGGCGGTCATGCTGCTGGCCTCGAAGCCGCTGACGCGCTTCGTTAACCAGCATCCAACGGTGGTCGTGCTGTGTCTGAGCTTCCTGCTGATGATTGGTCTGAGCCTGGTGGCGGAAGGTTTTGGCTTCCATATTCCGAAAGGCTACCTGTACGCCGCGATTGGCTTCTCGATTCTGATCGAGCTGTTCAACCAGATTGCGCGCCGTAACTTTATTAAGCAGCAGTCGAATCAGCCGCTGCGCGCCCGTACCGCAGACGCGATTCTGCGCCTGATGGGTGGTCGTCGTCAGGTGAACGTCCAGTCTGATTCCGAAAACCATAACCCGGTTCCGGTCCCGGAAGGGGCGTTTGTGGAACAAGAGCGCTACATGATTAACGGCGTGCTCTCCCTGGCCTCCCGTTCGCTGCGCGGTATCATGACGCCGCGCGGGGAGATCAGCTGGGTTGATGCAAACCTGAGCGTCGATGAAATTCGCCAGCAGCTGCTCTCTTCTCCGCACAGCCTGTTCCCGGTGTGTCGCGGAGAGCTGGATGAGATCATAGGCGTCGTGCGGGCGAAAGAGATGCTGGTGGCCCTGGAAGAGGGCGTCAACGTGGAAGCCGTTGCTGCGGCGTCGCCTGCGATTGTCGTGCCGGAAACGCTGGATCCGATCAACCTGCTCGGGGTGCTGCGCCGCGCGCGCGGTAGCTTTGTTATCGTCACCAACGAGTTTGGCGTGGTGCAGGGGCTGGTCACGCCGCTGGACGTGCTGGAAGCGATTGCCGGTGAATTCCCGGATGAAGACGAAACGCCAGAGATCGTTGCCGACGGTGAAGGCTGGCTGGTTAAAGGTACCACCGACCTGCACGCGCTCTCGCACACGCTGGGGCTGGAAAACGTGATCAACGATGAAGAAGACATCGCGACCGTTGCCGGTCTGGTTATCGCCGTTAATGGGCAAATCCCACGCGTCGGAGATGTGATCGAGCTGGCGCCGTTGCACATTACGATCGTTGAAGCCAACGACTATCGCGTTGATATGGTTCGCATTGTTAAAGAACAATCTGCCCACGACGAAGATGAGTAAGCCGGCTTAGCGCAGCGGCATTAAGGGCACGATGTGCCCGTTATGATGCGCTGGCGGGGACGCGCTTCCCGCCAGCCACTTCGGAAAATCCCGTAGCGGCATGGGCCGCGCATAGAAAAACCCCTGCAGAACAGGTACGCCATGGCGGCGCAAATAGCGCGCCTGCTCCTCTGTCTCGACCCCTTCAGCAACCAGTTCGATATTCAGCCGCTGTCCCAGCGCAATAATCATATCCGTCACCGTCGAGTTCACGGCGTCGGTACCGATGGCGGTGGTAAACGACTGGTCGATTTTCAGCACGTCCGGGTGAAGCTTTTCAAGCCAGGAGAGGGAGCTGTTCCCGGTACCAAAATCGTCGATGGCGAGCTTCACCCCTTTGCGATGCAGTTCGCGCACGATGCGATAATCCGCATCCAGCAGCGCATCCCGTTCCGTGAGTTCAATCACCAGCTGCTGGCGCGGACCGGCGCTGAACCAGAGGCGGTTCAGGTCCTGTATCAATGCCGCGTGACGGAAATGGCTGGCGGCGACGTTAATACCGATGTGAAAACCGGCGCTGGAAGGGAAGTAGCCTATCTGGCGCACCGTTTCGGCGATGACATAGCGGGTCAGGGGGACAATCTGGTTATGTTCTTCTGCCAGAGGGATAAACACCTCCGGGGTGATCCAACCCTGACGGGGGTTATTCCAGCGCAGCAGGATCTCCACACCGGTGCACGCCTGGGTACGGGCATTCACCAGCGGCTGGCAGAAAAGCTCGAATTCCCGCCCCGCAATGCCCATATCGATCTCCCGCGTAAAGCTCATCCGGTTTGCCGTTGCCAGCCACGCGAGATAGCCAAGCAGCAGGCTGAGCATCAGCCCGAGAGGCAGCTGGGCTGGCAGGCTTTTTAAGGCTAATTCTCCAGGGCCTGGCCCGCTGACCGTAATGGTGAAAGGATTTCGGGTTGATGACTGCCGGAAAAGCGAGCCTTCCTCATCAAACGTCAGGCTGTCGCTGACGCGTTGTCCATAGCGCAGAAAGCGATCGCCTACGGTCAGCGCCACGTCATTGATGAGCGGGCGCTGGGGCTCGAGGATCATTTTGGCGATCAGATCGATATTGATGATCTCGATAATGCCTGCTTCACCGTCCTGAGAGACGGGATACCATTGGATCAATATCGGGTTACCCTTAAGCAGCCACTGATCGCTCGATAAAATCAGCTTTGCCGTGCTGGCGGGTAATTCTTTCAGGAAGTCGCGAACGGGCACTTCGCGGCTTCCGAAAATACTCGAGCAGTACAGGACACCCTCGTTAATCAGGGCGATGGAGCGTACCGTCTGCAAAATGGCGGCCTGCTTTCGCAGCGCCAGGTGCGCCTGGGGGCAGGGCTGTCCCACCAGGGGCTGCAGCACGCTGCGGCGGTTCTCCAGAGAAAGCAGTATGTTATCAAGGGCGCGGACGGTGTGGCTGGTAAAATCGAGGATCCGCTGTTGGTTAACATTGCGCTGTGAAATAAAGCGAATGCCTAACGTCAGGATGAGCGTGAGGAACGCAACCGTGACACAGACGATAACGCGTTTTCGGCGATAGTTTTTAATGATCGTTTGTGCAGTTTGCATGAACGGTCGCCTGATAAGCCACCAGCCACAAAAGCCGGACGCAACAGTCAAAGTGTAGTGGGGAAAGCTGAAGGAGACGAGAAAGAAGAGGGAAATTCGCCCATCCGTTGCAGATGGGCGAAAGGCAGTATTAGTCGCACTGCACCTTAATGGCCAGGCCACCGCGGGACGTCTCGCGGTATTTCGCGTTCATGTCCTTGCCGGTTTCGTACATGGTTTCAATCACCTTATCGAGCGATACGCGAGGTTCGCTGGTGCGGCGCATCGCCATACGTGAGGCGTTGATCGCTTTCACGGAGGCAATCGCGTTACGCTCGATGCACGGCACCTGCACCTGGCCCGCGACCGGATCACAGGTCAGACCGAGGTTATGTTCCATACCGATTTCGGCCGCCACGCAGACCTGCTCAGGGCTTGCGCCCAGCAGCTCTGCCAGACCGGCCGCCGCCATGGAGCAGGCAACGCCGACTTCACCCTGACAGCCCACTTCCGCACCGGAGATGGAGGCGTTCATTTTGTACAGCGCACCGATGGCACCTGCCGCCAGGAAATAGCGGATGTAGATGTCCGGCGTCACGGGCTCAATAAAGTGATCGTAATACGCCAGCACGGCCGGAACGATACCGCAGGCACCGTTGGTTGGCGCCGTCACGACGCGTCCACCGGCGGCGTTCTCTTCGTTAACCGCCAGGGCAAACATGTTTACCCAGTCGACCACGTTCATCGGGTCGTTGGAGAATTTATCGGTAGTCACCAGCATACGGCGCAGGGCAGAGGCACGACGCGGTACGCGCAGTGGACCCGGCAGAACGCCTTCGGTGTTCATCCCGCGGTCGATACAGGCGCGCATGGTTTGCCAGACGTTCGCAAAATAGTCTTCAATCTCTTTTTTGCTGTGCAGGGCCAGTTCGTTCTGCATCACCATGCCGGACAGTGAAAGACCGGTCTCTTTGCAGTAGCCCAGCATTTCGGTAGCCGATTTGAACGGGTACGGGACGCTGACGTCGCCGACGCTGTCTTTGCCAAAATGCTCTTCATCCACGATGAAGCCACCGCCGATGGAGTAGTACGTTTTGCTGTAGATCTCTTTTTCACCGCTCCAGGCGTGAATGGTCATGCCGTTTTCATGCAGCGGCAGGTTGTCGCTACGGAAACGCATGCCGTCATCCTGCGGGAAATCGACTTCCTGCTGGCCGTTTGCCAGCAGCAGGCGGCCGCGTGCTTCCACGTCGCGGATGAATGCCGGGATGGCATCAATATCAACGGTATCCGGCATATTGCCTGCCAGACCCATAATAATGGCGATATCGGTGTGGTGGCCTTTACCCGTTAATGACAGCGAGCCGTAAACATCCACGGCGACACGGGTAACGCTTTCCAGTAATCCTTTTTCGACCAGATCATCGACGAACTGTTTACCGGCCTTCATTGGGCCAACAGTATGGGAAGACGAAGGGCCAATTCCCACTTTGAACATGTCGAATATACTAATCACTTTCACACTCCTGACAGGGTTACCGGGGTTCCAGTAACGATGTTATAACTGCGCATAGTGTAAGAGGGAACACCGACCACGGCTTAACTATTCACATGAATTAAACTAATGGTTAACGATGGGTTTTGCTAATAGCGCGACGCGGATCGCAAACCTGCGAAAAAGGATGGAATGTAAAGTATAGTCAAGGTTTCAGGCCGATTTGCAGCGCCAGTTCACGAATGATGCCCGCCGTCATGCCCCAGACAAAATAATGCTGATACCAGGACAACCAGACCCGATGGTCATGCCCACGACGCTGAATATCCAGCGGGTGGTAACGACTCAGTCGAAGGGCTTCATCAAGCGGCATTTCAAACACCGCAGAGACTTCATCGACGCTGGCGTGATACTGCAGGCCCGGCGGGATAATGCCCACCACCGGCGTGACCTGAAAACCGGTAACGCTGTCGACGGGCGGCAGCACGCCGATAACTTCCACCGCCTCCGGTGGAATGGCAACCTCTTCCTGCGCTTCCCGCAGCGCGGCGGCAATCAGCGAGGCGTCGGAGCTGTCTACCGCGCCACCCGGAAAGGCGACCTGACCCGCGTGCTTACGTAAATGGGGAGAACGCTGGGTGAGCAGCAGGCCCGGCTGCGCGCGACGCACGACCGGGATCAGCACGGCCGCCTGTCTCTGATTGAGCGCCTCGCGGTTAACCTGCGGTCGTAATAGCTGAAAACGAGATAAAAAGTCGTCCAGCGTCAGGTTCTCTGTTTCCACCCGTGATTACTCCAGTTGTTTCAGGATACGGTCAACTTTATCAAAGGTTTCCTGATATTCCCCATCGACCTGGCTGTCGGCAACAATGCCGCCCCCGGCCGAACAGTAAAGGTTTCCGTCGCAGGCCGTCAGCGTGCGAATGGTAATGCTGGTATCCATGGTGCCGCACAGGCTGATATAGCCGATGCTGCCGCACCAGGCGTTGCGGCGATGCGGCTCCAGCTCATCAATGATCTCCATCGCTCGTACCTTCGGCGCGCCGGTGATGGAGCCCCCCGGAAACGCGGCGCGGAGCAGATCGCAGGCGGTGCGCGAATCAGGCAGCCGCGCGGTAATGGTGCTGACCAGATGATGCACCGCCGGGAACGGCTCAACGACAAACAGCTCCGGCACGCGCACGCTGCCCGGTTCAGCGACGCGGCCAATATCGTTACGCATCAGGTCGACAATCATCAGGTTCTCGGCGCGGTCTTTCGGCGAGGCGGCAAGCTTTTCCGCCTGCTGGCGATCGGCATCGGGATCCGCAAGACGCGGTAACGTGCCTTTAATCGGTCGGGTTTGAATCGTGCCCTCGGCAAGATGAATAAAGCGCTCGGGTGACAGGCTGAGTATGGCCCCCTGTTCCAGACGGACAAATGCGCTGAACGGTGCCTTATTGCTGGCGTTAAGGCGGGTAAATGCCTGCCACTCGTCTCCCTGATACGTTGCCTGGAAACGCTGGGCGAGGTTAACCTGATAGCAGTCACCGCTTTGCAGATACGCCTGAACGCGGGCGAATTTTTCGGCATACTCCGCTGCGCTCATATTTGAACGCCAGCCTGAGGTCAACGTAAACGTCTGTGCCGGTGCAGGCTGTTGCGCCTCCAGCCAGGCCCGACGCGCCTGTACGTCATGATGGCTCAGCAGGGAAACCGTTTTTTTGTGGTGATCGACTATTAACGCCCAGTCATACAGCCCCACGGCCATGTCTGGCAGGGAAATATCAGCCTGCGCATGCTCCGGCAGCGTTTCGAAACGGCGACCCAAATCGTAACCAAACAGGCCCAGCGCGCCCCCCTGAAAAGGGAGATCCGGGTTCGGCGAGGCAGATAAGCCCAGCGCGTTAATGGCCTGCTGCAGCTGCAACAGCGGATCGTCCGTCAGTGACAGATCATCGGTTGTCAGCGTCTTCAGCGGATCGGCCACCAGAATGTCGAAGCGGCTGTAGGGGTGGTCCGCATGGCCGGAATGCAGCAGCATCGCAAACGGAAGATGGCTCAGGCGGGCAAACCAGAATTCAGCGGCGTCTGCACGCCAGGGCAAGGTAATAACAGTGGGGAAGCGCATGTTCATGTGTGGCATACTACCGGGCAGCGTGAAATAATTAGCGCGAATAATTTAGCAGGAGTTGACGATGTTTGCAGGTTTACCTTCTCTGAGCCATGAACAGCAGCAGAAAGCGGTTGAGCGAATTCAGGAACTGATGTCCCAGGGGATGAGCAGCGGACAGGCGATTACCGTTGTCGCAGAGGAGATTCGCGCCAGTCATTCCGGCGAGCGGATCGTGGCGCGTTTCGAAGATGAAGATCCAGAAGAGTAATCGGGCTTAAACCGCCGCGATAATCTTAATCTCTACCTTATATTCCGGTTTCATCAGCGTGGCCTGTACGGTACAGCGTACAGGCGCGTGACCCGCCACTACCCATGCATCCCAGGCTTTGTTCATCGCCGCGAAATCCTCTTTGTTTGCCAGGAAAATCGTCGCATCCAGAATGCGGGATTTGTCGCAGCCCTGTTTTTCCAGCACCGCGTCAATCTGCGCCAGGGTGTTAGCCGTCTGCTCGAACGCATCCGCGTCCAGGTTAGTCGGTACGCCGGTGTAATAGAGCGTCTGGTTATGGATCACCACATCAGACCAGCGGGCTTCGGCATCAATGCGCACAATTGTCATAAACGTTTCCTCGTTATTTTTCGTCGTCAGGCGGCAAGACTGCCATATTGTTCTCGTGTCGTCACTATTTGGGGTGGCACAGGAGAGGATGGGCTGACATAATCCCTGTGCAAAAATACAGTGAGAGAGCACCGTGGCAGACGATTTTTCCCCTGAAGGTCAATTAGCGCAGGCTATTCCCGGCTTCAAGCCCCGTGAGCCTCAGCGCCAGATGGCGCACGCCGTTGCACGCGCCATTGATAAGGCTCAGCCGCTGGTGGTCGAAGCCGGAACCGGCACGGGTAAAACGTATGCTTACCTTGCTCCGGCGCTGCGCGCGAAGAAGAAGGTGATTATTTCCACCGGATCGAAGGCGCTGCAGGATCAGCTCTACAGCCGCGATTTGCCCACGGTGGCGAAAGCGCTGAAATACAAGGGGCGTCTGGCCCTGCTGAAGGGGCGCTCTAACTATCTCTGCCTGGAACGTCTTGAGCAGCAGGCGCTGGCGGGCGGCGACCTGCCGGTGCAAACCCTCAGCGACGTTATTATCCTTCGCGCCTGGGCGAACCAGACTGAAGAGGGTGATATCAGCACCTGCGCGAGCGTGCCGGAAGATTCCCCGGCCTGGCCGCTGGTGACCAGCACCAACGATAACTGCCTCGGCAGCGACTGCCCGCTGTATAAAGACTGCTTTGTGGTGAAAGCGCGCAAAACGGCGATGGACGCGGATGTGGTGGTGGTGAACCACCATCTTTTCCTCGCGGATATGGTCGTCAAGGACAGCGGTTTCGGCGAGCTGATCCCGGAGGCGGACGTGATGATCTTCGACGAAGCCCACCAGCTGCCGGATATCGCCAGCCAGTATTTCGGCCAGTCGCTTTCCAGCCGCCAGCTTCAGGATCTGGCGAAAGATTTCACCATTGCTTACCGGACCGAACTCAAAGATACCCAGCAGCTGCAGAAGTGCGCCGACCGTCTGGCCCAAAGCGCGCAGGATTTCCGCTTACAGCTCGGCGAGCCGGGCTATCGCGGTAACCTGCGCGAGCTGCTGGCGGACAAAAACATCCAGCGCGCGCTGCTGCTGCTCGATGATGCCCTCGAACTCTGCTACGACGTGGCAAAACTGTCCCTCGGCCGCTCCGCGCTGCTGGATGCGGCCTTCGAACGCGCCACGCTTTATCGCGGGCGGCTCAAACGGCTGAAAGAGATTAACCAGCCGGGGTTCAGCTACTGGTATGAGTGCACCTCCCGGCATTTCACGCTGGCGCTCACGCCGCTGACGGTGGCGGATAAATTTAAAGAGGTGATGGCGCAAAAACCGGGAAGCTGGATCTTCACCTCGGCAACCCTGTCGGTGAATGACGATCTGCATCACTTCACGGAACGTCTTGGCATTGAGGAGGCGGAATCCCTGCTCCTGCCGAGCCCGTTCGATTACGAAAAACAGGCGCTGCTCTGCGTTCCCCGTAATCTGCCGCTGCCGAACCAGCCGGGTGCGGCGCGCCACCTGGCCGCGATGTTAAAACCGATGATCGAGGCCAACAACGGCCGCTGCTTTATGCTCTGCACCTCTCACGCCATGATGCGTGATCTCGCCGAGCAGTTCCGCGCCACCATGACGCTGCCGGTGCTCCTGCAGGGGGAAACCAGCAAAGGCCAGCTGTTACAGCAGTTTGTCAGCGCCGGGAATGCCCTTCTGGTCGCAACCAGCAGCTTCTGGGAAGGGGTGGACGTGCGCGGCGATACGCTCTCGCTGGTAATTATTGATAAGCTGCCGTTTACCTCTCCAGACGATCCGCTGCTCAAGGCGCGCATGGAAGACTGCCGTCTGCGCGGGGGCGATCCATTTGACGAGGTACAACTGCCGGACGCGGTGATTACCCTCAAGCAGGGGGTAGGGCGATTGATCCGCGACGTTACCGATCGCGGGGTGCTGGTCATTTGCGATAACCGGCTAGTGATGCGCCCTTACGGCGCCACCTTCCTTGCAAGCCTGCCGCCCGCGCCGCGGACGCGGGACATAAAACGCGCGGTGCGTTTCCTGGCAAATCCAACGGCGGAGTAATTTACCCCGGAGTGTGCTAAGATGCGCGCCATTTTGTGACTGACCCTTGCGAGAGCGCGACGACTGATGCGAATTCTGGCTATTGATACCGCGACAGAGGCTTGCTCTGTCGCTCTGTTGAACGACGGTGCTGTTTCTGCCCATTTCGAAGAGTGCCCCCGGGAACACACCCAACGCATTCTGCCCCTGGTAAAAGCCATTTTAACCCAGGGCAACACCTCCTTAACCGACCTCGACGCGCTGGCCTTTGGCCGCGGCCCCGGCAGCTTTACGGGCGTACGCATCGGGATTGGCATTGCGCAGGGGCTGGCGCTAGGCGCCGAACTGCCGATGATCGGCGTCTCTACCCTCGCCACCATGGCCCAGGGCGCATGGCGCATGACCGGGGCAACGCGCGTGCTGGCCGCGATTGATGCCCGCATGGGGGAAGTTTACTGGGCCGAATACACCCGCGACGAGCAGGGCGTGTGGCACGGCGAAGAGACGGAAGCCGTGCTCAAGCCGGAAGCGGTCACTGAGCGGCTGCAACAGCTCTCCGGCGAGTGGGCAACCGTCGGCACCGGCTGGCCGGCGTGGCCTGACATGGCGAACGACACCGGCGTGACGCTGGTGGACGGCAACATGCTGCTGCCGGCTGCGGAAGATATGCTTCCGATTGCCTGCCAGCTGCTCGCAGCAGGAAAAACCGTGGCCGTGGAACAGGCGGAGCCGGTTTATTTGCGAAACACCGTCGCGTGGAAGAAACTTCCGGGCCGCGAGTGAATCTCAGTAACAGGAACTGAGAAAAAGGAGTCGCATCATGGCGGTTCAGACTAAAGTAGTACGCCTTATTATGGCAGGCGCAGTAGCCATAGCACTGAGCGGATGCGTTTCCGTTCCTGATGCGATTAAGGGCAGCAGCCCGACGCCACAGCAGGATCTGGTTCGGGTGATGAATGCCCCTGAACTGTACGTCGGTCAGGAAGCGCGCTTTGGCGGTAAGGTCATCGACGTACAAAACCAGCAGGGGAAAACCCGTCTTGAGATCGCCACCGTTCCGCTGGACAGCGGCGCGCGGCCGGTACTGGGCGAGGCCTCTCGCGGACGTATCTACGCGGACGTCAGCGGGTTCCTCGATCCGGTCGATTTTCGCGGACAGCTGGTGACCGTCGTCGGGCCGATTACCGGCGCCGTGCAGGGCAAAATCGGCAGCACGCCGTATAAATTTATGACCATGCAGGTCAACGGGTATAAACGCTGGCGGCTGGCACAGCAGGTAGTCATGCCGCCTCAGCCGATGGATCCGTGGATGTGGGGTCCACATCCTTATCGTTACGGCTACCCGGGCTGGGGCTGGTATAACCCGGGACCAGCACAGGTTCAGACGATCGTTACTGAGTAACTTACTGTTATTGTTAGAAAAGAGACAGCGCCTCAGCCGCTGTCTCTGTTTTTTTACGGATAAAACGAAAAAAAAGAGTGACGCGCTTCGCAACCTTAAATCTGAACAATTAATAAACTGGTACGCTGAGTTAATATAATGTTAACAAACTGTTTATTATCGGGGTTGTGATGACGACGAACACTCATTTCAGAGGTGATGCATTGAAGAAGGTTTGGCTTAACCGTTATCCCGCAGATGTTCCTGCTGAGATCAATCCTGACCGTTATCAATCCCTGGTGGAATTATTTGAACACTCGGTAAGGCGCTACGCGGACCAGCCCGCATTCGTGAATATGGGCGAGGTGATGACGTTCCGTAAGCTTGAGGAGCGTAGCCGCGCGTTTGCGGCGTATCTGCAGGAAGGGCTGGGGCTGCAAAAAGGGGACCGCGTCGCGCTGATGATGCCGAACCTGCTGCAATACCCGGTGGCGTTGTTCGGTATCCTGCGAGCCGGGATGATTGTCGTCAACGTTAACCCCTTGTATACCCCGCGCGAGCTGGAGCATCAGCTGAACGACAGCGGTGCGGCCGCGATTGTCATTGTGTCCAACTTCGCCCATACGCTGGAAAAAGTGGTCGACAAAACCCAGGTTAAACACGTCATCCTGACGCGCATGGGGGATCAGCTCTCTACCGCTAAAGGCACGCTGGTTAACTTTGTCGTCAAATACGTCAAGCGCCTGGTGCCAAAATACCACCTGCCGGACGCCATCTCCTTCCGCCGCGCGCTGCATGCGGGCTACCGTATGCAGTATGTGAAACCCGAAGTGGTCGCGGAAGATCTTGCGTTTCTGCAATACACCGGCGGGACTACCGGCGTCGCCAAAGGGGCCATGCTTACCCACCGCAATATGCTGGCAAACCTTGAACAGGTGAACGCCACCTACGGGCCGCTGCTGCATCCGGGCAAAGAGGTGGTGATCACCGCGCTTCCGCTGTATCACATCTTTGCGCTGACCATGAACTGCCTGCTGTTTATTGAACTGGGTGGTCAGAACATCCTCATCACCAACCCGCGCGATATCCCTGGCCTGGTGAAAGAGCTGGCGAAATATCCGTTCACCGCCATGACGGGGGTGAACACCCTGTTTAACGCGCTGCTTAATAACAAAGAGTTCCAGCAGCTGGATTTCTCCACGCTGCATCTCTCTGCGGGCGGCGGCATGCCGGTTCAGCAGGCGGTCGCCGAGCGCTGGGTGAAGCTCACCGGCCAGTATCTGCTGGAGGGCTATGGGCTGACGGAATGCGCGCCGCTGGTCAGCGTCAACCCGCATGACATCGACTATCACAGCGGAAGCATCGGTCTGCCGGTTCCTTCTACAGAGGCCAAACTGGTCGATGATAACGATAACGAAGTCGCGCCGGGCGAGCCGGGTGAGCTTTGCGTCAAAGGTCCGCAGGTGATGCTGGGCTACTGGCAGCGTCCCGACGCGACCGACGAAATCATCAAAGACGGCTGGCTGCACACGGGTGATATTGCGGTAATGGATGAAGAAGGCTTCCTGCGCATCGTCGATCGCAAGAAAGACATGATCCTGGTCTCCGGCTTCAACGTCTATCCGAATGAGATCGAAGACGTGGTTATGCAGCACAGCGGCGTACTCGAAGTGGCGGCGGTCGGCGTCCCTTCCGGCAGCAGCGGTGAAGCGGTGAAGATATTTGTGGTCAAGAAAGATCCTTCCCTGACGGAGGAGGCGCTGGTAACGTTCTGCCGTCGTCAGCTGACGGGCTACAAGGTGCCGAAGCTGGTTGAATTCCGCGATGAGCTGCCGAAATCCAACGTCGGAAAGATATTACGACGAGAATTACGTGACGAAGCCCGTGGCAAAGTAGACAATAAGGCCTGAGCTTCACGCTAATCGCCCAGACGCCGGTTAAGCCGGCGTTTTTTATGGGCGCAAACAAAAGAGAACCCGTTTTGAATTACCAGATGATCACGACCAACGACGAGCTGGCTTCGCTGTGCGAAGTGACGCGCGACTTTCCTGCCATTGCCCTGGATACCGAGTTTGTCCGTACCCGGACCTATTATCCGCAGCTGGGTTTGATTCAGATGTACGACGGTAAACACGTGTCGCTGATTGACCCTCTCGGCATTACCGACTGGACGCCGATGCGTGACCTGCTGCTTGATACCGCCGTGACGAAATACCTGCACGCAGGCAGTGAAGATCTGGAAGTCTTTCTGAACACCTTTGGCATCATGCCCCAGCCGCTGATTGACACGCAGATCCTCGCGGCATTCAGCAATCGTCCGCTCTCATGGGGCTTTGCTGCCATGGTGGAGGAGTATACGGGCCTGACGCTGGATAAAAGCGAATCCCGTACCGACTGGCTGGCGCGCCCGCTTACCGAGCGTCAGCTGGAGTATGCGGCGGCAGACGTGTTTTACCTGCTGCCGATTGCCGGACAGCTGATGAAAGAGG
This sequence comes from Enterobacter cloacae complex sp. SHL020, assembly GCF_049236945.1. Lineage (NCBI taxonomy): Bacteria > Pseudomonadati > Pseudomonadota > Gammaproteobacteria > Enterobacterales > Enterobacteriaceae > Enterobacter > Enterobacter cloacae complex sp. SHL020. The sequence continues at coordinate 58,257 of NZ_JBMKJF010000006.1, read as the reverse complement.
CAGAAGCCTCCGGCTGGCTCGCTGCTGCGCTGGACGAGTGCCGTATGACCCAGCAGCGTCGCCAGGAAGTGGTTGACCCGAAAGAGGCCTGGCGCGATATCAGCAACGCCTGGCAGCTGCGCACGCGTCAGCTGGCATGCCTGCAGCTGCTGGCAGACTGGCGCTTGCGTAAAGCGCGAGAGCGCGATCTGGCCGTTAACTTTGTGGTTCGCGAAGAACATCTCTGGGCGGTCGCGCGCTATATGCCGGGCAGCCTGGGCGAGCTGGACAGCATTGGGCTGTCGGGCAGCGAGATACGCTTCCACGGCAAAACCCTGCTGACGCTGGTCGCAAAAGCGCAGGAGCTGCCGGAAGACGCGCTGCCGGAACCGCTGCTGAACCTGATGGATATGCCGGGCTATCGCAAAGCGTTTAAGGACATCAAAGCGCTGGTGCAGGCAGTTGCAACCGAAAGCAAGCTGAGCGCGGAACTGCTCGCCTCACGTCGTCAGATTAACCAGCTGCTGAACTGGCACTGGAAGCTGAAGCCGCAGAGTGGCGTGCCGGAGATGATGGCGGGCTGGCGCGGGGAATTGATGGCCGATCGTCTGAATACGCTGCTGGAAGGTTACCCGCGATAAAAAAATATGCCGGGCGATATACCCGGCATATTTCCCCGGCGCGCAGCGCTTACCGGGGCGACGAAATCACAAACCTACGGACGCGACTCTTCCGCTTCCGGGAGCGTAACGTTCAGCTCCAGAATCGAAATATCCCCGTCTTTTTGTTCCAGCTGCACCGTGACCATCTCTGGGTCAATCTGCACATACTTACAGATCACTTCCAGAATGTCCTTGCGCAGCTGCGGCAGGTAGTGAGGCTCGGCGTCACTACGACGACGCTCCGCAACGATAATTTGCAGACGTTCTTTTGCGATGTTGGCGGTGTTCTTTTTCCGCGAGAGAAAAAAGTCCAGTAATGCCATAACTTATCCTCCGAACAGGCGTTTGAGGAAACCTTTCTTCTCTTCTTCAATGAAGCGGAAAGGACGTTCTTCTCCCAGCAGACGGTCAACGGTATCGGCGTAAGCTTTACCTGCATCTGCCAATGTATCAAGGATCACTGGCTCGCCCTGGTTAGAGGCACGTAACACGGACTGATCTTCCGGTATAACGCCCACCAGCTTAATGCGCAGGATCTCCAGCACGTCTTCCATGCTCAGCATGTCACCTTTGTTCACGCGGCCCGGATTGTAGCGGGTGAGCAGCAGGTGTTCTTTAATCGGGTCTTCGCCATTTTCCGCACGACGGGATTTAGAGGCGAGGATCCCCAGAATGCGGTCTGAGTCACGCACGGATGAAACTTCAGGGTTGGTGGTGATGATCGCTTCATCAGCGAAGTAGAGCGCCATCAGGGCACCGGTTTCGATGCCCGCAGGGGAGTCGCAGACAATGAAGTCGAAATCCATTTTTTTCAGATCGTCGAGCACCTTTTCCACACCTTCACGGGTCAGGGCGTCTTTGTCACGCGTCTGAGAAGCCGGGAGAATGTAGAGGTTCTCGGTGCGCTTGTCTTTGATCATCGCCTGGTTCAGCGTGGCATCGCCCTGAATGACGTTCACGAAGTCATACACGACGCGACGCTCACATCCCATGATGAGGTCGAGGTTACGCAGACCGATATCGAAGTCGATAACGATGGTTTTCTTTCCCTTCTGGGCCAAACCAGTAGCGATGGCCGCGCTGGAGGTGGTCTTGCCAACGCCTCCTTTACCCGAAGTAACAACAATAATGCGTGCCATAGAAATTCCTTGTTAAAAAGGGATTAATTTAACGGTTGAACGGTCAACGCGTCGTCTGCCAGAAGCAGGCGAGCCGCTTTGCCATAAAATTCGGCTGGGATCTTGTCGCTCAGCCAATATTCACCTGCGATGGACACCAGTTCCGCCGTCAGGTGAGTACAAAATATTTGCGCATCTCGATCGCCACTTGCACCTGCGAGCGCACGTCCACGCATCATACCGTATACGTGAATATTGCCATCTGCAATCAGCTCAGCGCCAGCGCTGACGTGGCTTGTAACAATCAGATCACAGTTTGGTGCATAAATGCGCTGACCGGAACGAACCGGCACATCAATCATTCGCGTTTTTGTGACGGTAGTAACGTTTTGAACCGCAGGAGGGGGCGTTTGCACGGCAACGGGTGCCGCACGCGAGGCTTTTTCTTTGCCCTCATTCAGAAGGGGCAGCCCCGCACGCTCAATTTCCGCTTTCAGCTCAGTATCTTTGCAGCCGCTGATGCCCACGATACGCAGTCCGGTCGAGGAGACGGCCTGCTGGAGAAGCTTCCAGTTAACCGGCGCTTCAAGACCGCTGACGTTGATAACAACAGGGGCGTGCTTTAGAAAGGTGGGAGCCTGGGCGATTTTGTCTTCTAACGCCTGACGAATAACCTCGGGTTTTGCATCATGCAAATGTACCACTGATAAGGTGAAGCTACTGCCTTTAAGCTCGATGGGCGTGTTTGACATCCTGGCCTTACTCAATTTGCTATTAACCGCAACCACTCGCTGCGATATTCCGAAGAGTATCAGGCATGTTATAGTCAGGAGTATATTGAGGCAAGCAACCACCCATTAATTCAGAGTAAAAACATGTTTTGTGTGATCTACAGAAGTACAAGCCGTGACCAGACCTATCTTTATGTCGAAAAGAAAGACGATTTTTCACGCGTGCCTGAAGAATTAATGAAAAATTTTGGCCGACCACAGCTGGCGATGCTGCTGCCGCTTGATGGTCGTAAGAAACTGATTAATGCCGATCTGGATAAAGTGAAAACGGCCTTAGCCGAGCAAGGCTATTATTTACAGCTTCCACCGCCACCCGAGAATTTATTAAAACAGCATCTTGAGGCGAACGGTAAAAAATAGTCTCAACTGTTTTTGGGCACAACACATCAACCGTTTAGGGGTCGACCATGTATCAACATCATAACTGGCAAGGTGCATTACTGGATTATCCCGTCAGCAAAGTGGTTTGCGTAGGCAGCAACTATGCAAAACATATTCAGGAGATGGGCAGCGCTACGCCAGAAGAGCCGGTCCTGTTTATTAAGCCTGAAACGGCGCTTTGCGATATCCGCCAGCCGCTGGCGCTGCCGCAGGGGCTCGGCTCGGTGCATCACGAAGTTGAACTCGCGGTGCTGATTGGTGCCACGCTGCGCCAGGCCTCAGAAGAACATGTTCAGAAAGCGATTGCCGGATACGGCGTGGCGCTGGATCTGACCCTGCGTGACGTGCAGGGTAAAATGAAGAAAGCAGGGCAGCCGTGGGAAAAAGCAAAAGGGTTTGATAATTCCTGCCCGATCTCGGCGTTTGTGCCGGTGAGCGAATTTACCGGCGATCCGCAGGACACGCCGCTCAGCCTCAAGGTTAACGGCGAGATCCGCCAGCAGGGCACCACGGCGGACATGATCCATAAGATTGTGCCGCTGATCGCCTACATGAGCCGCTTCTTTACCCTTAAACCAGGCGATGTGATCCTGACCGGAACCCCAGAAGGCGTTGGCCCGCTACTCAGCGGTGACGAGCTTGAGGTCGGTTTCAACGGCCTGTCGCTGAAAACCCGCGTGCTGTAACCCCATCTTGCCGCCTGAAGAGGGCGGCAAAACTTGCAACAACGTGCCAGACTCGTTATAAGGTGCGCTTTCTTTTGACGTGTGGACATCCTGATGAACGACATCCCTTTCTGGCAAAGCAAAACTCTCGACGACATGACTGACGCGGAATGGGAATCATTGTGCGACGGCTGCGGGCAGTGCTGCCTGCACAAGCTGATGGATGAAGATACGGACGAAATCTACTTCACCAACGTTGCCTGCAAGCAGTTAAACATTAAAACCTGCCAGTGCCGCAACTATGAGCGTCGGTTTGAATTTGAGCCTGACTGCATCAAGTTAACCCGGGATAATCTGCCGACGTTTGAATGGCTGCCGCATACCTGCGCGTATCGCTTGCTGGCGGAAGGCAAAGATTTACCGAACTGGCACCCGCTGCTGACCGGGTCAAAAGCGGCGATGCACGGCGAGCGTATTTCTGTGCGCCACATTGCGGTGAAAGAGTCCGAGGTGCGTGACTGGGAAGACCACATCATGAATCACCCGACCCGTTGAGATTAAAAAACCCGCCGAGGCGGGTTTTTTTGTGCTTGTGCGGCCTGATGCCCTCACCCCAACCCTCTCCCACGGGAGAGGGCGCAAACGCTAAAAACGGCAACCTTGGTTGCCGTTTTGCGTTTACCTTCCGAACAGATCGCGTTTCTTCGGTTTGAAAGGCTGGGCAATCAGCACCAGCAGCGCCACGACGAAGTAGGCGGCAAAAATACCCACCAGCCACTGCGGCATCTCCAGCGTCAGGAATTCCCACTGACGAACGGAGCAGTCACCGGATGCGACAAACACCTGCGGCAGCCATTTGTCCAGCGGCAGCCAGCTCGGGAAGCGGGCGGCAAAATCGCAGGTCATAAACGGTGACGGATGCAGCTGCATCATGGTGTGCTGCCAGGAGAGTTCAATTCCTTTCCAGGCACTGTAAATCCAGATGGCAATAGCGGCATAGCGAAGCGGCGATTTAGGGGCAATTGCGCCCACCAGGCCTGCACCCATAATGCCGAACAGCGCGCAGCGTTCGTAAATACACAGCACGCAAGGTTTAAGACCCATTACGTGCTGGAACCACAGCGCGACCATTTCCAGCGCAAAGGCGGTCAGGGCCATTAACAACCACGCTCCGCGACCGCGGGAGCACTGGTTTAAAAATCTCAACATAATCATTTCCCTGGAACATGCTTAGAAAGCGCAGTGTAAACGAATTCGTTTTTCGCGCCACCTGTACCTGGCGAAATAAAACGTAATTGGATGTTTATCGTGCGAAAAGGCAAACGGGCAGCGAACTGCCCGAGATGCATAGTTTACTGCGCCGCAAGTATACCCGCTTGTACCAGCCATTGCGTACAGGGAATGAGGGTAATTTTGACGCAAAGCAATCCGACGATCGTGAGCACCAGCGTATAGGGCAGCGCCATCCACACCATCCTGCCATAAGAAAGACGTATGAGCGGCGCGAGGGCGGAGGTCAGCAGGAACAGGAAGGCGGCCTGGCCGTTTGGCGTCGCCACCGACGGCAGGTTGGTGCCGGTATTGATCGCCACGGCCAGCAGCTCAAACTGTCCGGCGCTGATAACGCCTTGCTCCATAGCGGCTTTGGCCTCGTTGATGTAGACCGTCCCGACGAAGACGTTATCTGAGATCGACGAGAGCAGGCCGTTAAACAGGTAAAACAGCGAGAGCTGATCATCCGGTGATGCCTGTAATACAAAGGCAATAATCGGCGCGAACAGGTGCTGGTCGATAATCACCGCCACGACGGCAAAGAACACCGCCAGCAGCGCGGTAAACGGCAGGGCTTCGGTAAACGCCTTGCCGATGGCATGTTCGTCCGTCACGCCGGTAAAGGTGGTGGCGAGAATAATGACTGACAGGCCAATCAGCCCCACTTCGGCAAGATGGAACGCCAGCGCCGCGATAAGCCAGACGCCGATGATCCCCTGAACAATCAGTCGTAGCGTCTCCTGGCGCGTCCGCTGTCTTCGGCTCTGCACATCGAATTTATGCAGTTCCTGACGTACCGGCTCCGGGAGCTGCGCCCCGTAGCCGAAGAGGCGAAACTTCTCCACCAGCAGACAGGTCGCCAGCCCGCAGATCAGCACCGGTACGCTCACCGGCGCCATTCTCAGGAAGAACTCACCGAAGTGCCAGCCCGCCGCTTTGGCAATGATCAGGTTTTGCGGCTCGCCCACCATGGTCATCACGCCGCCCAGGGCGGTACCCACGCCAGCATGCATCATCAGGCTGCGCAGAAACGCGCGGAACTGTTCCAGCACGTCACGGTTATGCGCCTCGACGTGGCTGTCATCCTGCAGGTCCTCATTTGGGCGAGAGGAGGCCACGCGGTGATAAATACCGTAAAACCCAACAGCAACGCTGATCACCACCGCGACGACCGTCAGCGCATCCAGGAAGGCCGACAGGAAGGCGGCGGCAAGGCAAAACGCCAGCGAGAGGAACATTTTTGACGGAATGCTGAGCAGCAGGCGCGTGAAGATGAACAGCAGCAGCTGTTTCATAAAGTAGATGCCCGCCACCATAAACATAAGCAGCAAAAGCACTTCGAGATTTGACGCCAGCTCTGCTTTGACATGCCCGGCGCTGGTCATACCGATGACGACGGCTTCAAACGCCAGCAATCCGCCCGGCAGCAGGGGATAACATTTTAGCGCCATGGCCAGGGTGAAGATAAACTCCGCCACCAGCAGCCAGCCGGCGATAAAGGGATTCACGCTAAAAATGATGGGATTAACGACCAGGAAAACCAGCAGTATCAGTTTATACCAGTCAGGAGACTGACCTAAAAAATTGCGCCATAGCGCGCGCCCAAAAGAAATTTCCACAACAGACGTCCTTCCCGTCAAGTAAGACAAAACATCAGTATACGCAAAAATCACGGCCTGGAGGCGGATAAGGCTGCATTGTAAATTTCACAAAAATGAAACGGCGATCCCTCTTTTCTCTCTTTGCCGCGCTACCTGCTACTGCGTGCCTCTGGTATGATGAGTCCAATTTGCTAAAGCTGTGTAATGGAAATCTCACTATGGTCATTAAGGCGCAGAGCCCGGCGGGTTTCGCGGAAGAGTACATCATTGAAAGCATCTGGAATAATCGTTTCCCTGCGGGGTCCATTCTTCCGGCTGAACGCGAACTCTCTGAACTGATTGGCGTCACTCGCACCACGCTGCGTGAAGTGCTTCAGCGGCTGGCGCGCGATGGCTGGTTGACGATCCAGCACGGTAAGCCTACGAAAGTAAACAACTTCTGGGAAACGTCCGGGCTGAACATTCTTGAAACGCTGGCGCGTCTTGACCATGAAAGCGTGCCGCAGCTCATTGATAATCTGCTCTCCGTTCGCACCAACATCGCGACGATCTTTATTCGTACCGCTTTCCGTCAGCATCCGGAAGAGGCCCTTGCGGTGCTGGCCACAGCGAACGAGGTGGAAGATCATGCCGATGCTTTTGCCACCCTCGATTACAACGTGTTTCGCGGCCTGGCGTTTGCCTCCGGCAATCCGGTGTACGGCCTGATCCTCAACGGTATGAAAGGGCTTTACACCCGCATTGGCCGCCACTACTTTGCTAATCCGGAAGCGCGTAGCCTGGCGCTGGGCTTCTACCATAAGCTGAGCAAGCTCTGTACCGAAGGCCTTCACGATCAGGTTTATGAGACGGTGCGCCGCTACGGTCACGATTCCGGTGAAATCTGGCACCGTATGCAGAAAACGCTGCCGGGTGATTTAGCGATTCAGACCCGCTAAAAGAAAAAACCTCTCATACGAGAGGTTTTTTTTCGTCGGGTGGCGGCTACGCCTTGCCCGGCACAGCAGACTCTACAGCGTATTCAACCGCGCCGGGCAGCGGTCCAGCAGCTCGACGCTCCCGTCTTCATTCTGCTGCTCCAGCTGCACGTCAAACCCCCACAGGCGATGCACGTGCTTCAGCACCTCTTTACGTCCTTTATCCAGCGGCGCGCGGTTGTGCGGGATATAGCGCAGCGTCAGGGAGCGGTCGCCGCGCAAATCGACGTTCCACACCTGAATATTGGGCTCAAGGTTGCTTAGGTTGTACTGGGAAGAGAGGCGAGAGCGGATCTCACGGTACCCCTCTTCGTTGTGGATTGCGGAGATCTCCAGATAGTTGTTGCGGTCGTCGTCCAGCACGGTGAAGAAGCGGAAATCACGCATGATCTTCGGCGACATAAACTGGCTGATGAAGCTCTCATCCTTAAAGTCGCGCATCGCAAAGTGCAGCGTTTCCAGCCAGTCAGAACCGGCGATATCCGGGAACCAGTACTTGTCTTCTTCCGTCGGCGACTGGCAGATGCGCTTAATGTCCTGGAACATGGCGAAGCCAAGCGAATACGGGTTTATTCCGCTGTACCACGGGCTGTTGTAGGGCGGCTGGAACACCACGTTGGTATGGCTGTGGAGAAATTCCATCATGAACCGCTCGGTCACTTTTCCCTCATCGTACAGATGGTTGAGAATAGTGTAGTGCCAGAAGGTCGCCCAGCCTTCGTTCATCACCTGCGTCTGCTTTTGCGGGTAAAAATACTGGCTCACCTTGCGCACGATGCGCAGGATCTCACGCTGCCACGGCTCCAGCAGCGGGGCGTTTTTCTCCATAAAATAGAGCAGGTTTTCCTGCGGCTCGGAAGGATAGCGACGCGCCTCGGCGATCGTTTTTTCCTCCTCACGCTTCGGCAGGGTACGCCACAGCATGTTCACCTGGCTTTGCAGGTACTCTTCGCGGCTTTTCTGCCGGGCTTTCTCCTCCTGCAGGGAGATTTTCTGCGGACGTTTGTAGCGATCCACGCCGTAGTTCATCAGCGCGTGGCAGGAGTCGAGCAGTTTTTCCACTTCGTCCACGCCGTAGCGCTCTTCGCAGTCGGTAATGTATTTACGGGCGAAGATCAGGTAATCGACGATGGAGCTGGCGTCCGTCCAGCTGCGGAACAGGTAGTTATTCTTGAAAAAGGAGTTGTGCCCGTAGCAGGCGTGCGCCATCACCAGCGCCTGCATGGTAATGGTGTTCTCTTCCATTAAATAGGCGATACACGGATTGGAGTTAATCACAATCTCATACGCTAGCCCCTGCTGGCCGTGCTTATACAGCCGTTCCGTTTCAATAAATTTTTTACCAAACGACCAGTGCGGATAGTTAATCGGCATCCCGACGCTGGAGTAGGCGTCCATCATCTGTTCGGACGTAATGACTTCAATCTGATGGGGATAGGTATCCAGACGATACAGCTTTGCGACCCGGTCGATTTCGGCGAGGTAAACATCCAGCAGCTCGAAGGTCCAGTCGGGTCCATCGCTCAGACGTGTGTTGTCCTTGTTCAGGGAATCAATAGTAGCCATTAGCGCGCCCTCGTTGTGGGTGCTCTCTCTGTCTGGAGAGCCTCCTTTCAAGCATAGATCAACGTGTTAAAAAGCGTGCTGGGGCAGAAATTTTTTCTTTGCGATTTCGCGTTTTTGATACGGCAAAAAAACGGTATGCCTCAGCATATTATGCTGGTTAAAAATAACGCGCAGCAGGAGATCCCAAATTAGCACTATCCCCTGATGCTGGGGGATGTGTGAGGTAAGTCACCATAAAAAAGTCGTATGTTGAATAATATTTTCAACTAGGTTATCAATCTGTAATTAGAAGATTGTTCTTTTGCACATAATGGAGTGGCTATGCGTGTTGTCATACTGGGAAGTGGTGTCGTTGGGGTAACCAGCGCCTGGTATTTAAGTCAGGCGGGACATGACGTAACCGTTATCGATCGTGAATCCGGTCCGGCGCTTGAAACCAGCGCGGCGAACGCCGGGCAAATCTCTCCGGGGTATGCGGCACCGTGGGCTGCGCCGGGCGTTCCGCTGAAAGCGATTAAATGGATGTTCCAGCGCCACGCGCCGCTGGCCATCAGCCTTGACGGCACGCAGTTCCAGCTGAAGTGGATGTGGCAGATGCTGCGCAACTGCGACACCCGCCACTACATGGAGAACAAAGGGCGCATGGTGCGCCTGGCGGAATACAGCCGCGACTGTCTGAAAGCGCTGCGCGCGTCGACGGGGATTGAGTATGAAGGCCGTCAGGGCGGGACGCTGCAGCTGTTCCGCACCGAGCAACAGTACGAAAATGCCACCCGCGATATCGCCGTGCTGGAAGATGCCGGCGTACCGTACCAGCTGCTGGAAGCTAGCCAGCTTGGCCAGATTGAACCGGCGCTGGCGGAAGTGGCGCATAAGCTGACGGGCGGCCTGCGCCTGCCGAATGACGAAACCGGCGACTGCCAGCTCTTTACGCAACGTCTGGCGCAGATGTGCGAGCAGGCGGGGGTGAAGTTCCGCTTCAACACCTCTGTCGACAAGCTGCTGTCGGAAGGCGAAAAAATTTACGGCGTGAAGTGCGGCGACGAGGTGATCAAAGCCGATGCCTACGTGATGGCGTTTGGTTCGTACTCCACCGCCATGCTGAAAGGCATTCTCGACATTCCGGTTTATCCGCTGAAGGGCTACTCGCTGACCATTCCGGTGAAAGAAGATAGCGGCGCGCCGGTGTCGACCATTCTGGACGAAACCTACAAAATCGCCATTACCCGCTTCGATAACCGTATTCGTGTAGGCGGCATGGCGGAGATTGTCGGCTTCAACACCGAATTGCTGCAGCCGCGTCGTGAAACGCTGGAGATGGTCGTGGGCGATCTCTTCCCGCGCGGCGGTTTTGTTGAGCAGGCGACGTTCTGGACCGGCCTGCGTCCGATGACCCCGGACGGCACGCCGATCGTGGGCCGCACGCCGTTCAAAAACCTGTGGACCAATACCGGACACGGCACGCTCGGCTGGACGATGGCCTGCGGATCGGGCCAGCTGCTGAGCGACCTGATTTCCGGACGCACGCCGGCAATTCCGTTTGACGATTTAAGCGCCGCGCGCTATCAATCGGGGTTTACGCCTTCGCGTCCACAGCACCTGCACGGCGCGCATAGCTAAGGAGTTGTCATGTCCCGTCCTGTTCTGGCCCAGCTCAACCTGCAGGCCCTGAAGGATAATCTGCAAATTGTTCGTCGGGCGGCCCCCGGTGCGCGCGTCTGGTCGGTGGTGAAAGCGAATGCCTACGGCCACGGTATCGATCGTATCTGGAGCGCGCTGAGCGCGACCGACGGCTTTGCGCTTCTGAATCTGGAAGAGGCCATTCTGCTGCGCGAGCGCGGCTGGAAAGGGCCGATTCTACTGCTGGAAGGCTTCTTCCATGCGGACGATCTGCCGCTGCTGGATAAGTACCGGCTGACCACCAGCGTTCACAGCAACTGGCAGATTAAGGCGATCCAGGATGCGAAGCTCCATGCGCCGCTGGATATCTACCTCAAGGTGAACAGCGGCATGAACCGCCTGGGCTTTCAGCCTGAGCGGGTGCATACGGTCTGGCAGCAGCTGCGCGCCATGAAGAACGTGGGCGAAATGACGCTGATGGCGCATTTTGCCGACGCGGAAAAACCCGACGGCATTGCCGATGCTATGGTCCGCATTGAGCAGGCGGCAGAAGGGCTGGATTGCCCGCGTTCGCTGTCGAACTCGGCGGCCACGCTGTGGCATCCCGAGGCGCACTATGACTGGGTGCGTCCGGGGATTGTTCTGTACGGTGCGTCTCCCTCAGGCCAGTGGCAGGATATCGCCAACAGCGGCCTGAAGCCGGTCATGACCCTGCGCAGTGAAATCATTGGCGTGCAGACGCTGAAGGCCGGGGACACGGTGGGCTACGGCAGCCGCTACCGGGCAAAGGGCGAGCAGCGGATTGGCATCGTGGCGGGGGGGTATGCCGACGGCTATCCGCGTATCGCGCCCACCGGCACGCCGGTGTGGGTCGATGGGGTTCGCACCGGAACGGTGGGCACCGTATCTATGGATATGCTGGCCGTTGACCTGACGCCATGCCCGCAGGCGGGCATTGGTTCACCCGTCGAGCTGTGGGGTAACGAAATCAAAATTGATGACGTGGCTGCCGCGGCGGGCACGGTGGGGTACGAATTGATGTGCGCGCTGGCACCAAGAGTGCCGGTTGTGACGGTGTAACCTATCTTTGCCGGGTAAGCGTTAGCGCCACCCGGCAAAAAAACTACTCCACTTCCTCATCCATCGGCCTCAAACCGACTTTCCGCACCGCGTTATCTTCTTTTTCGGCAACGGTCCAGATCATCCCGGCAAACTCCACCTGATCGCCCACGACTGGCGCAGCGCCAAGCCGCTGCTGGATGATTTCACCCAGCGTTTGCGGGTTATCACCGTCTTCAGCACCTTCATCCAGACCGTAAATCAGCGCCACATCCGCAAATTTGGCGCTGGCTTCCAGAATAAAATCGCCGAAGAAGCGCTGGTCCAGCGCCACCGGAGGCGACTGGCTGAACAGCTTGCCCAGTGCGGGCAGGTCGCGCTCGCGACCAATCACGCAGAGAATATCCCCTTCGCGCAGGCGGGTGCTGCCGGTAGGGTGCAGCAGGACATTATCGCGGAACAGGGCGGCAATGCGCGTTTCGGTCGGCATGTGCAAATCGCGCAGCGAGGCTCCCACGCACCATTTGTCGGCGCTCAGCTGATAGACAAACTGTTCCCACGGGTTCTCCGGGTGAATATCTAGGCCCACGCGGGAGACCGGCCAGCCCACGGGCGGGACCACCACTTTGGCTTTTTTCGCCGCCCATCCGAGCGAGGTTCCCTGGAACAGCAGGGAAATCAGCACCACGAAGAACGCCACGTTAAAGAACAGCCGCGCGTTATCCAGACCGGCCATCATCGGGAACACAGCAAGGATAATCGGCACCGCGCCGCGCAGGCCCACCCAGCTAATAAAAACCCGCTCGCGCAGGTTGAAGCCGCGAAACGGCAGCAGGCCTGCAAATACAGACAGCGGACGGGCGAAGAAGATCATCCACGCGGACAGCAGCAGCGCCGGAACGGCGATCGGCAGCAGGTCCGATGGCGTAACCAGCAGGCCCAGCACCAGAAACATGCCGATTTGCGCCAGCCACGCCAGGCCGTCGAAGTTCTGCAAAATGGCATGCCGGTTGCGAATAGGGCGGTTGCCCATCAGGAACCCGCAGAGATAGACCGCGAGAATACCGCTGCCGTCCACTGCGGTGGTGACGGCAAAAATGAGAATGCCGCCGCTCAGCGCCAGCAGGGGGTAAAGCCCCGCGGGCAGCGAGATGCGGTTGATCGTCTGCTGTAAGAGGTATCCCCCCGCCAGGCCGATGACGATCCCCAGACCGAACTGCTGCAGGATATGTAACGCAAACATCCAGCTCAGCCCGCTTTCATGCTGCTGAATCATCTCGATAAGCGTAATGGTGAGAAATACCGCCATCGGATCGTTACTGCCGGATTCAATCTCAAGCGTGGAGCCAACGCGTTCGTTAAGCCCTTTTCCGCCGAGCAGGGAAAACACCGCTGCCGCATCGGTTGAGCCCACGATGGCGCCAATCAGCAAACCTTCCATGATATTGAGATGGAAAAGCCACGCGGCCATCATTCCGGTGAGGCCGGAGGTAATCAACACGCCGACCGTGGCGAGCGACAGCGCAGGCCCTAAGGCCACGCGGAAGGAGCTCGCCTGGGTGCGCATCCCGCCGTCCAGCAGGATCACCGCCAGCGCGAGGTTACTCACCATGTAGGCGAAGGGGTAGTTATCGAATGGGATACCGCCAATGCCATCAATGCCGGCCAGCATGCCGATGGCGAGGAAAATGACAAGAATAGGTATGCCGAGACGCGATGAAAATGAACTTAATAAAATACTGCTGGTTACAAGGACGGAACCCAAAATGAAAAGGCTGATTATCGCTGCGGCATCCAATGTTCTCTTACTCCCACCTCAATGTTAACGCTGTTACTAAAACCCTAACATATTAACAACGGCAACAGCGTTTTATTAAGGGGGTATAACGGCTTTTTTATGCCTTTATGACAGGATGACCGCTGATGGTCAGCCGGCTGCCGGAATCATTATGGATCAGTGTGGCGTGCGCCCCCAGCGCCAGGGTCACGGTTTGCTGCTCGTGGCCAAAATCGAGACCGGTTATGACCGGAATATCCAGCCGCGAGCGAACGAAGTCGATCATGGTCTCAAGGGAGTAACCCGCGTCATAGTCATTCGGGGCAGAGCCGCTGAAGCTGCCAAGCACAATCGCGGACTGGCGTTCAAGAATACCGGCATGATAGAGCTGCAGCAGCATGCGCTCGACGCGGAACGGATGTTCGTTGATATCTTCCAGCACCAGAATGCCGTCCTCGATGTGCGGCATCCACGGCGTGCCGATGAGCGAGACCAGCATCGCCAGGTTGCCGCCCCAGAGCTGGCCTTCACATTCCCAGTGCGGTCCGTTGCCTTGCCACTCCACGCTGTAGGTGGAATTGCGCAGCGCGCGCCAGAAATGTTCCACGGTAAACGCATCCAGCTCCGGGGCGCCGAAGTTACCGGCCAGCATCGGGCCGCTGAAGGTAATGACGTTATGCAGGGCCAGCAGCCCAAGCTGGATGACGGTGAAATCGCTGTGACCGCAGATCAGCAGCGGATCCTGCTGCTGGCGCAGCGCCAGCCCCTGCCAGTCAATGCTCTCCAGCAGCCGGCTCGCACCATATCCGCCGCGCACCGCAAGCACAATCCGGTTTTCGCCCGTCAGGTTCACCAGACTATTGATATCATTCAGCCTCTGCGCTTCGGTGCCGGCAAAACGCTGCTGGCGGCGGGGGATAATCGTCTGATTTTCTACCTGATGGCCAGATTCCAGCAAACGCTGAACGCCCCGCTGCGCCGCGTCCTGGTTAATGCAGTAGCCCGACGGCGCGATAAGATGAAACTGAGACATGGCAATTCCTTGCTGAATGAGAAACTAATTGTCTATATCATGCCGCTTATACGCTGCCTGCTTCAAGAGGCGGCGCACCGCGATGACCGGCTATAAGGATAGATGACGTGAAATTGAGATGGTTTGCTTTTTTGATTGTGTTGCTCGCTGGCTGTAGTACCAAACATGATTATCAAAACCCGCCCTGGAACCCGGAAGTGCCGGTGAAACGGGCCATGCAGTGGATGCCGATCAGTGAGCAAGCCGGGAAGGCCTGGGGCGTAAGCCCGCGTCTCATCACGGCGATCATCGCGGTGGAGTCCGGCGGTAATCCGACGCTTGTCAGCAAATCCAACGCGGTGGGGCTGATGCAGCTTAAAGCGTCAACGGCGGGGAGAGAGGTTTACCGCTACATGGGCTGGAGCGGCCAGCCGTCGACCAGCGAGCTGAAAAACCCGGAACGCAACATTTCAATGGGCACGGCCTATTTGAGCATTATGGAGCATGGCGTGCTGAAGGGGATTAAGGATCCAGAGGTGATGCAGTACGCGCTGGTGGTGTCTTACGTTAACGGTGCCGGCGCGTTGCTCAGAACCTTCTCCTCTGACCGCAAAGAGGCGATAGAAGAGATTAACGACATGGACAAAGACGAATTCTTTGAACATGTGGCGAAAAATCACCCGGCACCACAGGCGCCTCGTTATATCTGGAAAGTACAGAAAGCGATGGATGCCATGTAATGCCGCAGACGGGCGGCGGTCACGCTGCCCGATTTCTTCACAGGACCTTATTTGCGCGTTCCCGCGCCTCTCGCTCCAGGGAGTAGATAATACGCTGAAGCTCACGCTCAGCGCCGGGCCCGACGTTGAGGAAACGGAAGCTCAGACGCGGCGTGGTGATGGTTTCATTTTTGCTGTCCACGACGGTGCGGTCGCTAATCGCAATTAGCTGTGCATCGAAATAAAAGCGACCCCAGCCCCCCATATCCAGTTCAATTTGCGTAAACCGCATGCCCTCTACCAGCCCGTCAGGTTTCGGCGTATCCATCAGCGCGCCCATGCCGCCGAGCGACAGATCGAAGAGGCGGAAGCGGATCTCTTTTTTGTCCGGCATTTTGGCCTTACAAAAATAGGCGGGGTGGAGCGGGGCGCTGATGCGGAAATATTCACGACGCTGAACAAACCAGAGATTGGTCGGAAGCGGGGTAACAAAAGCCGGCAGTCCCTGATATTCGCTCAGTTCCAGCCGCGACAGGACAAATTCCACTTTGGCGCCCTGCGTTTCGGCCATCACCGCGATATTCTCCGCTTTTAGCGCCGCGCGGTTTTCATACTCCTGACTGCCTAAATCAATCACCAGCCGATCCTGCGAGGCGTCAAGGATCTTGCTGATGAACTGATTATTCGACCAGCTGATGCGCAGCGGCACTTCACCTTTTTGCAGGTCGCGTAATACCCCTAATACAGCCAGCGGATTTTGCTTGAGGAACTGCTCACTGTAATGACTCACGCCGGATGGCTCCTTGATTGATGACAGACTGTCTTAGCGTTATCGGCAATCTGCAATGAAACTTAATACAAACCGGTGAGTTTTTTTTGCCTGTTTAAGCAAAGATAAGTCGGTGAGATGAAAATGGTTTTCCGGCGATGACCTATACTTAAGTTAGCTGTGCAGAAGGTTTTCTGCGCACGCGTTAAACCTGCAAGAGGGCATCGCTATGGGTATCATCGCCTGGATTATCTTTGGTCTTATTGCTGGCGCTATCGCTAAACTGATCATGCCGGGAAACGATGGCGGCGGCTTTATTTTGACCTGCGTACTCGGGGTCGTTGGTGCGGTTGTGGGCGGCTGGCTGGCGACGATGTTTGGCTTTGGAGGCAACATAAGTGGTTTCGACCTGCACAGTTTTCTGGTCGCTGTCGTGGGTGCCATTGTGGTGCTGGGCATCTTCCGGTTACTGCGACGAGCATAAATTGACATAAACGGCTCTCTGCGGAGGGCCGTTTTTTTTGCCGGAGTATTGATTTGTTAATCTAAATGATAATAATTGTCGTTTCGTATTTCATCTAACAACAAGACGACATTATGAATACCTCACGTTTTACGCTTTGCGCTCTGGCAGGGGCCGTCACGCTGGCATTGCAGGTCCCGGCGTTTGCCGAAGAATCCACCATCGTCGTCACGGGCTCAGAGCAGGGCAACGCGCTGCCGGCCTGGACGAACAGCGCCACCAAATCGGCCGTTGCCGAAAGTAAAACGCCGCAGGTCATCACGACCCTCTCTGCGCCGGAAATTGAAAAGCGTCACGCGAATTCGGTGAATGAAATCCTGCGCTATGCCCCGGGCGTCTCAACCGAGGTGCGGGGAAATACCTCCTACATGAGCGAATATAAAATTCGTGGCTTTACCGTTGACCAGGAGTTCTACAACGGGCTGCAGCTGCCCTATAACGTCACCGGCAATACCAAAGCGCGCATCGATCCGCTGCTGATCGACAGCGTTGATATCCTGAAAGGCCCCTCATCGGTCCTTTACGGCGGCGGTTCGCCGGGTGGGCTGGTGAATATTCAAAGTAAAAAACCGCAGCGGGAAGCGCGGACGGAGATCGGCGTTAATACCGGAAACCGTAATCTGAAAGAGGGCTATCTCGATTCAACCGGGCAGATTGCCGACAGCGACTGGAACTACCGTCTGCTGGGCAAAGCCACGGAAAACGACGATCAGCCGCACACCACCCGGTATGAAAACTACCTGGTTGCTCCGTCCGTCACCTGGCAGCCGGACAGCAAAACCCGCCTCACCCTGGACGCGCTGGCGCAAAACACCCCGAGCCTGACGCCGTCTAACCCGCTGCCGCTCGCCTACCTGCGCTCGAAATATGCGGGCAAGCGCGATTACGCCGGAGATGAGTGGAGCGGGTTTAAGCAGCGTCAGTGGATGCTGGGCTACAGCTTTGAACATGAGTTTGAGAGCGGCTGGGGCTTTAACCAGAAGGCGCGCTATTTCGACGTCGATACCCACCAGCGCAGCGTCTACGCGACAGGGACGGGAAGCGAGGTGTATCAGCTCAACCGCTTTGCCTACACCACCGATGAAGACCTTAAGAGCTTCAACATCGACAACCAGGTGACCAAAACCGTTGCGCTGGGCGAGTGGAAACACCATCTGCTGGCCGGGTTTGACTATCAGAAGCTGAACTCCCATTTCCACTATCGCTACGCGTCGGCCACGCCGGGTATCGATATGCGGTATCCTGACTATTCGCAGATCCAGGAAAGCGCGCTGGGGCTCTATACCGCCCAGAAAAACCGTCTCAGCTACCAGCAAAACGGTTACTACCTGCAGGATCAGGTTGAATTTGGCGGCCTCAACCTGCTGGGCAGCCTGCGCTACGACGATTACCGCTCCGTCACTACCAACTACCTGCAAAACGGTGATAAAGCCTGGGTGTCGCAGGATCGCGTCACCAAACGCCTGGGCGCGCTTTACGCCTTCGATAACGGTCTGTCGCCGTTTATCAGCTATTCAGAAGGTTTTGCGCCGGTCTCACCGCAGGGCACGCTCGTGGCGAAAGACGTCAAACCGACCACCAGCAAGCAGGTGGAGGGCGGGGTGAAATATCTGCTGGCCGACTACGCCACCACCTTTACCGCCTCGGTGTTTAACATCCGGCAGAAAAATGTCGTCACCTCCGATCCGGGCTTCCTGAACTATCGTCAGACCGGGGAAGTGGAATCCAAAGGGGCAGAGCTGTCCGCCATCAGCCGTCCGACGGACAGCCTGACGCTGATTGCCAACTATGCGTACACACACGCGATCAACAGGGAAGATGACAAGTACAAAGGTAAACGTCCAACGCAGGTCCCGGAGAATGCCTTCAACCTCTGGGGGGATTACACCTTTGAAAATACGCCGCTGAAAGGACTGATGCTGGGAGCGGGCGCACGCTACACCGGGCCGATGGAAATCTCTCCGGCAAACGATGCGGGAAAACTGGGCGGCACTACGCAGTACGATCTGGCGGCCTCGTACCGGATGGGCGAAATCCTGCCCTCGCTGGCAGGGTTAACGCTCAAAGCCAGCGCGCAGAATATCACCAACAAAGAGACGCTGACCTGCTACGACGCGACCAACTGCTGGATTGGACGTGACAGGACGTATCAGTTAGGGGCGAGTTATAGTTTCTAAGGAACCAGGGAAACCCCGTCAAAAATGCGCAATCGGACTGCCCCCTCTCCCTTGAGGGAGAGGGCTGGGGTGAGGGGGAACATACGGCTGTGGTGGTCATTCCGTTCACTTTATGTTCCTTGCTACTCTGTAACGATGTGACCGGTGAACGTGCCAGGGTGGCTCAGTCGCCGCCACCCTGGCAACCCTGGCAACCCGGGCTCCCGGCGGTAAAACGCCGCTTCGCGGTGCCCTCGGCGTATTCCTTCCGGCTTATCGGGGACGGGCGGAGGTAACATCCCTGTAAAGCCCGCCCTCTCGGCGCATCCATGCGCCTCGCCCCGGCCGGAAGGAAATGCCTCAGCGATTTACAGCCGGACCATGGCATCGCTGAAAGTGTTCAGGCGTTCTGAAACAACGTTATTGCTTCTGCTCAAAACTTACTGGCTAACCTTCTCCCGGAGGGAGAGAGCCAGCACGCAGGCCGGGTAAGGCGTAGCCGACACCCGGCAATACCCTCACTGTGCAGCAGCTTTCACCGGCGCAGCCTCATCATTCGCCGCAGGCTGATTCTCCGGCACGCTGTCGCACGGTTTTGCTTTCGGACAGACCCGATCCAGCATTTTCAGCGCCACGCCGTTGCTCCAGCCGAAGCCGTCCTGCAGCGGATACTCGCCGCCGCCGCCGCCCGTACCGGTTGTCGACACGTCATACTTCTCGACCAGTTTCTTTTCCCGGTCATAAGTGTGCTGAACGTTCTTCAGGAAGCGCCAGGTCACATCCATCGAGACCTTCTCTTGCCCGTAATTCTGCAACCCTTCCGCCGCCACCCACTGCAGCGGGGCCCAGCCGTTTGGCGCATCCCACTGCTGGCCGCTATTGACCGTGGTGGTCGCAATACCGCCCGGCTTCAACAGGCGCGACGAGGTTGCCGCGGCGACTTTATCGGCCCGGTCCTGCGCCGCCGCCTTCACGTAAAGCGGGAAGAGGGCGGCCGCCGTGAGCTGATTGCGTACCTTCTTGCTCTTCAGATCGTAATCCGCGTACCAGCCCTCTTTATCATTCCACAGGTGGCTCTCGATGGCTTTCTGACGCGCCGTCGCCAGCGCCTCGTATTTGCTTGCGCTGGCGGCGTCGCCACTCTCCTGGCTTGCCCGCGCCAGCAGTTTTTCCATCTTGAACATCAGGGCGTTCAGGTCCACGGGGACAATGCTGGTGGTTCGGATGGTGCCGAGCTTTTGCGGATCGTCCATCCAGCGGGAGCTAAAGTCCCAGCCCGAGGCCGCAGCGGAACGCAAATCACGGTAGATCTCGGTCGCAGGCCGGTTAGGGTTACTTTTGGCGGTATTCACGTCGTCAAGCCAGGACTCCGGGCGCGGGGTGTCGCGGTCGTCCCAGTAGCGGTTGAGGATCGCGACGTCGTCCAGCTTCACCACGCGTTTGTTAGCCTGCCCCGGCTGAAGGGCGTCGACGCCGTCCATCCAGTAGGCATACTCTTTCTCCATCTGCGGGCGGTACTTCTTCAGCGCATCGCTGTCGTGGGTCGCCAGCAGTTCAACCATCATTGAGAAAAACGGCGGCTGGGAGCGGCTCAGGTAATAGCTGCGGTTGCCGTTGGGAATGTGGCCGAAGGTATCAATCTCATACGCAAAGTTATCCACCATGTCGCTGATTTTGTCCCAGTGATTGCTCTCTGCCAGGCCCAGCATGGTGAAATAGCTGTCCCAGTAGTAGACCTCGCGGAAACGTCCGCCGGGCACAACGTAAGGTTTGGGTAACGGCAGCAGGGAATCCCATTTGTTGCTGGCTTTATCCGTGGTGCGCGTCAGCACGGGCCAGAGATCGTCGATGTGCTCACGTAAACTTTGTCCAGCAGGCGGAACATATTTTTCCCCTTCCGCAGGGAGCGTAAAGTTCATCTCGACAAAGTGGCGTAAGTCAAAGCTGGACTGCGTGTGCTGCATCCGGTAATCCGCCAGAATCATCAGCGGGTCGCTTTTGGGGACGGCATCTGCGAAGGTTTTCTGATCGGGAAACAGTTTGGCGCTTTGCACATCGTTAAACAGCGGGCCCAGCAAAATATCGGGCGAGGTTGTCTGGGCTGCGGGGGTATCGTCGGCATAACCGAATGTCGTTACGCCGAGCAGCGCGCCGCCTAACGCAAGGGGCAAAAACGCGGGGCGTAGTGTACGAGGTCTTATCATTAGTTCGTCTCCTGTCTTCACTAAACAGCGTGACCGCTGTTGTCAATCACCTGAAAACCTTAGACGAATATTGCCCGCTTCGCGTTAATAATTGCTTGCCCGTCAGACCTCTTCCGGCGTCTGGCTGGCTTCCCGCAGCGTGCCCGGCGCATGTCCGATGATGCGCTTGAATGCCCGGCTGAAGGCCGCCAGAGAGCCGTATCCCAGCCGCAGCGCGACGGTTTCAATCGGCTGATTTTCGTGGCGAATGTACTGGATGGCCAGTCGCATCCTCAGCTCGCTGAGATATTTTGCCGGGGTGGTTCCCGTCGCGGCCAGGAACCGTTCGGCGAACACGGAACGGGACGTGCCCGCTTCTTTTGCCAGATCCGCCACGCTCCAGTTCAGGCCGGGCTGCTGGTGCATGGCGTAAATGGCCCGGCTCAGGCGCGGGTCACGCAGAACCTGCACCCAGCCGGTGGCTTTACCACACCCGCCTTCAACCCAGCCGCGCACGATTAACGCCGCCACCACGTCGGCAAGGCGCGCAAGGATCCCGGCATACCCAGCCTGACGCGCCGCGGATTCCCGCTCCATCGCCGCCAGCAGCGGATGAATTTCCGGCCAGGTGGACATCAGCCGGCTGACCATCATCACTTCCGGCATCGCCTTGATCAGCGGCTGCATCCCGCCCAGCTCAAAATCCATGCACCCGCTAAAGATGAGGGTGTTCTCGCTTTCCGGGCAGGGCTCGCAGGTGATAGCACACACCGAGCTGCAGATAGGCTCGCTCGGGAAGGCGTTGATGGGCGTAATGGTGGCCTGCTCGTCAGAGAGCAAAGCATGAGAATTCCCGCCGGGAATAAAGAGGGCGTCGCCACCGCTCAGTTCGAACGTTGCACTGCTCTCCATGCGCAGCATAGCGCTACCGTGGCTCACAAAATGAAACTGCGCCCGGCCGGGCGCCTGATGAAACGCGACGCCAAACGGCGCGCTGGCTTCAATCCGCCGGTATTTCACGCCTGACAGGCGCATGCCGCGTAAAAGTTCGCTGATCAGATCGGGTGACTGGACGGTCATGGCGCAACTCCGGACGAATAATCAATAAGTGGAGATTATATGTCATAGATCGTCCTGGGTGAACCTTCTATTCTTTTGCGACAGTAGTCACATTTTTATAACGGGAGATCAACAGATGAGTTCATGTGTCGCGGCAAGCGAGGCGGTAGCGCCTGCAAAACCCGCCTGGCGGGCCGTCTATTCACTGGGGCTGGGGGTGTTTGGTTTGATTACGGCAGAATTTCTGCCCGCCAGTCTGTTAACGCCGATGGCCGCGAGCCTGGGCGTGAGTGAGGGAATGGCCGGACAGGCCGTCACCGCCACCGCGCTGGTGGCGCTGGTCACCGGGTTGCTGATTACGCCGGCGACCAAAAGTATCGACCGCCGCTGGGTGCTGATGTTTTTCTCGGTGCTGCAAATTATCTCCAGCCTGCTGGTGGCCTTTGCGCCCAACCTGCACGTCCTGCTCATGGGGCGCCTTCTGCTGGGAGTAGCCATCGGGGGATTCTGGGCGATGTCGACGGCCACAACGATGCGTCTGGTTCCGGCGGATAAAGTGCCGAAGGCGCTGGCGGTGATCTTCTCCAGCGTATCAATTGCCACGGTGGTCGCGGCGCCGCTGGGCAGCTATCTGGGCAGCCTGATCGGCTGGCGCAACGTCTTTGTGCTCTGCATTCTGCCGAGCATGCTGGCGCTGCTGTGGCAGCTCTGGGTGCTGCCGTCCATGAAGCCGGAGAGCAGCGGCAGCCTGAGTACGCTGTTCCGCGTGCTGCGTCGTCCGGGGATGATCGGCGGCATGCTGGCGACCATCCTGATCTTCAGCGGCCATTTCGCCTTCTTTACCTACCTGCGCCCGTTCCTGGAAACGGTGGGGCAGGCGAGCGTTGAAACCATTTCGCTGATCCTGCTCGGCTTTGGGCTCGCCAACTTTGTCGGCACCTCCGTTGCCGGGCATCTGCTGGCACGCAATCTGCGCCTGACGCTGGCGCTGGTGCCGTTCGCGATGGGCGTTCTCGCGCTCACGATGGTGGCGTTTGGTCATCTGGCGATGCTGGACGGGTTCCTGGTCGCGCTGTGGGGCTTTGCATTTGGTCTGGTTCCGGTGGGCTGGTCAACCTGGCTTGCTACCACCGTACCGGATGAAGCCGAAAGTGCAGGCGGGCTGCTGGTGGCCTCAATTCAGCTGGCAATCAGTGCCGGTGCGGCCGGGGGCGGGGCGGTATTTGACCTCAACGGTGCCAGCGGCGTATTCGCGGGCAGCGGTCTTTTGCTGGTAACGGCGATGGTGATTGTGCTTATGGGAGTAAAAGTGAAGGCGGAGTGAATTATTTGCCGGGTGAGCGCAAGCGCCACCCGGCATCACGGTAAGACTTACAGCCCTTTCTTATCCATCCACACCGCCAGATCAACCAGACGGTTAGAGAAGCCCCACTCGTTGTCGTACCACGCCAGGATCTTCACCATGTTCCCGCCAATCACCAGCGTGGAAAGCCCGTCGATAATCGAGGAGCGTGGGTCGCCCTGGTAATCGCTGGAGACCAGCGGTTCATCGCTATAGCCCAGAATACCTTTCAGTGGCCCGCTGGCGGCCGCGTTGCGGAACGCTTCGTTCACCTCTTCGGCGGTCACGTTACGGCTCAGCGTTACCGTTAAATCTACAATCGACACCACCGGCACCGGTACGCGCAGGGAGTACCCGGTCAGTTTGCCGTCAAGGGATGGGATCACTTTCCCCAGCGCTTTTGCCGCGCCGCTGGAGTAAGGCACAATCGACAGCGCCGCCGCGCGCGCGCCGCGCAGATCTTTCTCCGGCTGATCGTGCAGCGCCTGGCTGTTGGTGTAGGCATGCGTGGTGTTCATCAGGCCATGCTCAATCCCGAACTGCTGATGCAGCACCTGAGCGGCCGGCGCCAGACCGTTTGTGGTGCAACTCCCGTTGCTCACCACCGCGTGTCGGGCGGGATCGTACTGCTCGTGATTAACCCCCATCACAATCGTCAGATCGTCGTTCTTCCCGGGGGCGGAAATGATGACGCGCTTGGCGCCGCCGTGGGTGATATGCACCGCCGCTTTTTCCCGCTCGGTAAAGAAGCCGGTGGCCTCAATCACCACGTCTACCCCGGCATCACGCCAAGGGATATTCGCCGGATCGCGTTCGCTAAATACGACGATCCGCTGCCCGTCTACCTGCAGCGCGCCGTCAGCCGCTTCAACGGGCGCGGGCAGTTTGCCCAGAAGGGAATCATGCTTCAGCAGGTGGGCGAGGGTTTTACTGTCCGTCAGATCGTTAATGGCCACAATCTGCAGATCCGGGTTACCCAGCGCCGCGCGCAGGAAATTACGTCCGATACGGCCGAAACCGTTAATACCGACCTTAACCATGGTGCACTCCTTATCTCTGTTGTCTGGAGCCACTGTAGGCGTCGGGCCGGCTGGCGTAAACGACAAAAAAGGATCAGATTACGCCATCTTGCGGCAGTGGAAGCGCTGGCGGTACTCGCCGGGCGTGAGGTGAAGCTGTTTCTCAAAGATGCGGCGCAGGTTAATGCTGGTACCAAACCCGCTTTGCTCGGCAACGCGCTCAAGGGAGTCATGGGTCTGCTCAAGCAGCTGGCGGGCCGCGGCCAGACGCGCTTCGGTCACGTAGCGGGCCGGAGAAACTCCCGCGTCGCGAGTAAACACGCGGGTGAAATTACGCGGGCTCATTGCCGCTTTCTCGGCCAGATTTTCCACGCACAGGTCGGCGGTGAGGTTTTGCAGAATCCAGGCTTGCAGTTCGCTTATCGGGCCCGATGCACCGGGCTGCTGCAGGCTGTAACGGCTGAACTGCAGCTGGCCGCCGGGACGGCGCAGATACATCACCATATCCTGCGCCACGTCGCGGGCGAGAGTAAATCCGTAGTCGTCCTCCACCAGCGCCAGGGTCAAATCGAACCCGGAGCTCACGCCGCCGGAGGTCCAGATGGGGCCATCCTGAATGTACAGCGGGCCGCCTTCGACCTGGATTGACGGATACTGGGCTTGCATCGTCTCCAGCAGCCGCCAGTGGGTGGTGGCGCGACGACCGTCCAGCAGGCCGGTCTGGGCCAGCAGCATCGCGCCGCCGCAGATAGAGGCTACCCGCCGGGCATGCGGCGCAGCGAGATGCAGCCAGTCCACCACCGCCGTGCTCTCCTGCTCGTTCATGCCGCGTCCGGTGATGATAATGGTGTCCAGCGGTTCGCGCGGATCCAGCTCCGGCAGGCGATAGTCCGCCAGCAGATTCAGGCCGGACTGGCCGTGGATCACCTGGTGAGGCTGCGTGGTGGCGATGATAATCCGGTAGCGGGGGTGGGAAAGCCCTTCCGGATGCAGCCGGTTGGCCTGCATCAGAATGTCGGCGATACCGGCGGCTTCAAACAGCATGCCGCCGTCGGGAACGATAATCAGGATCTTTTTCATGTCCTGAAAAGTACCTTTATCACAGAATAAGTCAAGCAGCGCGTGCGCTCCACTTTTCTGGCAAAGCAATGCGATTTAAGTTCTTTGTTATTTCAGGCGTTATCCCCGATCGTCAGAGAATTATCTCTGGCGAAACGGCGTCTGAAGGAATGAGTAAACGAAGCTCCCTCTATTTACATCCGCAACAACGCGAACAAATCCGCCACCTTGCATCGGGTTTTTTATGGCGCAGCGAACTGCCCACGTGGCTGTTGATTATCACGATTTATGCGGGCTGGTTTGCCACGCTGGCGTTCTGGCATACGCTCGGCCTGCTGCCCGCCACGCTGATGCTCATCGGGTTTACCGCCTGGTACATGTCCCTGCAGCATGAGCTGATCCACGGGCACCCCACGCGTTTTGCCTGGCTTAACCAGCTGTTCGGCACGCTCCCGCTGGCGGTCTGGTATCCGTATGGCCTGTACCGGGACTCCCATCTCGCCCATCATCGGCACCATAGCCTGACCCATCCGGTGGATGACCCGGAGTCGTACTATTTTACCGACGAGAGCTGGGCGCGCTTTTCCCCCTGGCAGAAGCGCCTGATCCGGGCCCGAAATACCTTTGCCGGGCGGCTTCTGCTGGCGCCGCTGCTGGATATCCTGCAGACGCTGGGCAGCGCCGCGACGGCGTTTCGTCATCTTCATCTGCGGGCGATGACGATGTGGCTGGTTCACATCACGCTGCTTGCGACACTCTTCTCCTGGATGACGCACGTCGGTTTTTCACCCGTCTGGTTCGTTCTGGCCGTCAGCTATCCGGCGCTGGCGCTGACCAAGGTCCGATCGTTTTTCGAACATCGCGCGGCGGACGATCCGCTGGCGCGCTCCGTCATTAACGAGGCCGGGTTATTCTGGCGGGTACTGTTTTTGAATCTCAACTACCATTCAGTACATCACGATCTGCCGGGCGTTCCCTGGTACGGGCTGAAGGCGATCTACCAGCAAAACCGGGAGGCGTACCGGGAGCGAAACCACGGTTTTCTCGTCAGAGGCTATGGTGAATGGCTGCGTCAGTTCTGGGTGAGACCCGTCGACGTCACCGTTCATCCCGCAAAACAACAGGGGGAAGGGTATGAGTAACCTGCTGGCGTTTCCCATGTATGCCGTGGATCGCGCCGATACCCGCGCGCTCTGGCTGGCGGTAAAGGGGCTGCTGGCTGCGCGCGTTGTGACCGTCGATCGCGACCCCGGCTGGCCGGAGTCTGACCTGCTGAGCCACTGGCGACAGCCTGCGCTTGTCCTCAGCCAGACCTGCGGTTATCCGCTGGTCACGCAGCTCCCGGACGTGCAGGTGGTCGGCTGTTTTCACTACGCGGCACCGGGCTGCGAAGGGATCCAGTACCGCAGCTTTCTGGCGGTGCGCGAGGAGGATCGGCACCTCACGCTGGCGGATTTTCGCGGACGTCGGGCGGTCTGTAATTCTCCGGATTCTCAGTCCGGCTACAATGCGCTGCGAAAAATAGTGGCTCCCCTGGCGAGCGGCAGTCCCTTTTTCGCGCAAACGTCCTTCAGCGGCAGCCATCGCCAGTCGCTGATTGATGTGAAACGCGGTACAGGGGATATCGCGGCCATCGACTGCGTGACCTGGGCTCTGCTGCAGCGCCATGAGCCGGAACGGCTTGCGGGGCTGGCGGTCATTGACCGCACCCCGCTGACGCCGGGGCTGCCGCTGATCACCTCGCATAACACCTCCCCTGAAACGCTTAACGCCATTCGCGATGCGCTCCGCGAGCTGGTGGATGCGCCGGAATACCGGGAGGTACGCGACGCGGTGCTGATTGACGGTTTTAGCGTGGTGACGCGCGAGGCCTACGCCTCATTGTTGGCGTGATAAATCGCCTGCGCGTCGGTAAAACAGCGCAGCGCCAGTGAGGAGACGGGCTTCTGCCTGCGCATAATCAGCCCGACGGGAGTCTCAATGTTCGCATCAGCGATGGGGACAATCCTGAAGTTGCTGTTCAGCGCTTCCAGCCCGTTGTTCAGCGGCATGACGGCGCAGCACACGCCGCTCTGAACCGCCTGAATGATCTGGAACGTCGAGTCGCTCTCGAAAACGGATGTCGGTTCGATGCCAGCAGATTTAAAGCTGGCCTCCATGTGCGCCCGGTAATGCATCCCTTTGGTCAGGAACCCCAGCGGAAAATCCGTCAGGTCGTGCCAGGTCAGCGTTGCCTGGCCGAGCTGAAAATGGCGGACGTCGTGCAGCAGGCCCATCTTCGTTTTTGGCAGCTGGATAACGTCAAACAGGCTGGTGTCGATGCTGTTGAGGTAGCAAATTCCCAGCTCAAGCTGATTACGGCTGACGCCGTCGGCAATCTGCGCGGAGGACATGGAATAGAGGCTGTAGGTCAGCTCCGGGTATTTTTGCGTCAGCAGGCGAATGAAGATCATCGGATCCACGCTCGCCAGCGGCACCATCCCCAGACGGAGTTCGCCCACCACCAGGCCTTTGCACAGTGCGGCTTCCGCCTGTAGCCCGTCGTGCGCGGCCAGCAGGGCGCGGGCCCACGCGAGGATGCGTTCCCCCTCCGGCGTAAACCCTTCAAAGCGCTGCCCGCGCACAATCAGCACCAGCCCCAGCTCCTCTTCCAGGCTGCGGATACGCATGGAGAGGGTCGGCTGGGTGACGTTGCACTGCGAGGCCGCTTTACCAAAGTGGCGGGTCTCGTCGAGCGCGATTAAATATTTTAACTGTTTAATATCCATCATTCTCTCTGCGCGAGCAGCCTTACAGCATGCGGATCTCTTTTGAGCGCAGGGTGATGCGAACCGGAACGGATTTATACGACGGCGTACCGCTGTCCTTATCCAGATAATCAAGCGGCACCAGCACGTTGGCCTCAGGGTAATAGGCGCCGACGGTGCCCGGCGCGATGTTGTACGCCACCACGGTAATGTCCGTCAGACGTTGGACGCTGCCGGGGAGGGCGGTTTCGATATCCACACGATCGCCGTGTTCCAGGCCTGACTGCGCCATATCGTCCTCGTTCATGAACAACACGTCGCGGCGGCCAAATACGCCACGGTAGCGGTCGTCAAGGGCGTAAATGGTGGTGTTGTACTGGTCGTGGCTGCGCAGCGTGATTAGCCGCATAACATGCTCACCTTCGCCGCTGGCGTTCTCGTGAACGCCGTCGAACACCGAGAACATCGCTTTTCCCGTCGCCGTTGGCCAGATGCGCTGCGTTGGCGGCAGCGGCATGCGGAAGCCGCCGGGAACGCGGATCCGCGCGTTGTAGTTCTCAAAGCCCGGAATGGTCTGCTCGATCAGATCGCGGATCCGATCGTAATCCTCAACCAGCGTCAGCCAGTCCACGCGGGTTTCCGGCAGCGTGGCTTTCGCCATGCCGGCGACGATAGCCGGTTCCGAGAGGAGTAACTGTGAGGCGGGCTTCAGCTTGCCGGACGAGGCATGCACCATCGACATGGAGTCTTCGACGGTAATGGACTGGCGGCCGGTGGCCTGAACATCCAGCTCGGTACGGCCAAGACACGGGAAAATAAAGGTCTCTTTGCCCACCAGCAGATGGGTACGGTTCAGCTTGGTCCCGACGTGAACGCTCAAATCCAGGTTACCCATCGCCGGAAAACCCCGCTCGTGATCGGGCATCGCGACGGCAAAATTACCCCCAAGGCAGATGAGCGCCTTCGCGTGGCCGTCGATCATCGCCTGCGTGGCCTGCACCGCATCGTGTCCGTGGTGAGACGGCGGCTCAAAGCCGAAAACGTCCTTCAGACGGTTCAGGAAGGTCGGCGTGGGTTTCTCGCTAATCCCGACGGTGCGGTTCCCCTGAACGTTAGAGTGGCCACGCAGGGGGCAGATTCCCGCGCCGGGCTTGCCGATATTCCCGCGCAGCAGCAGCAGGTCGGCGATCAGGCGGACGTTTGCCGTACCTTTATTGTGCTGGGTAATGCCCATTCCGTAGGTAATGATGGTGGCATTTGATTTCGCATAGGCGTCGGCTACCTTTTTGAGCGCCGCCTGGCTCAGCCCAGACTCGCGCTCGATCTCGTCCCAGCGGGTTTGCGCGATATCGGCGGCGAAGTCCTCAATGCCCTGGGTGTGTTCGGCAATAAACGCATGGTCGAGCACGTCACCGCGTTCGGCCTCCATTTCCAGCAGATGTTTGGCAATGCCTTTCAGCGCGGCGGCATCGCCCCCGGCCTTCACCTGGAAATAGGTCGAGGCGATATCCGTTGAGCCGTAGGTCGCCATTTCAATCACGCTTTGCGGGTCGGCGAAGCGTTCGAGGGCGCGCTCGCGCAGCGGGTTAAAGACGATAATCGGCACGTTGCGACGGGCCAGCTCATGGAGAGTACCCATCATTCGCGGATGGTTGGTGCCGGGATTGTGGCCGATGGAGATCACCAGCTCGGTCTTATCGAAGTCGTCCAGCGAGACGGTGCCTTTCCCGATGCCAATCGAACGCGGCAAACCGACGCTGGTGGCCTCGTGACACATATTCGAGCAGTCGGGGAAGTTATTGGTGCCGTATTCGCGGGCGAACAGCTGGAACAGATACGCCGCTTCGTTAGAGGCGCGTCCGGAGGTATAGAACTCGACCTGGTCCGGTTCGAGCCCGCGCAATACTTCGCCGATGCGTTGAAACGCCTCTTCCCAGTCGACGGGCCGGAAGGTATCGCTTGCCCGGTCGTAGCGCAGGGGATGCGTCAGTCGACCGTAGCCTTCCAGTTCAAAGTCCGATTTTGCCAGCAGCGAGGAGACGCTGTTCTCAGCCAGAAACGCGGGGGTAACGCGTTTGCTGGTGGCTTCCCAGGTCACCGCTTTGGCGCCGTTCTCGCAGAACTGGAACGTCGATTTGTGTTCTTTATCCGGCCACGCGCAGCCCGGGCAGTCAAAACCGTCAGGCTGGTTGGTGCGCAGCAGCGTGGCGGGAGCATCAAGGGTATCCATTTGGGTACGTACCGCGATTGCCGTCGCTTTTAACGCGCCCCAGCCTCCGGCCGGACCGTCATAGTGTCTGATACCCGGCACCGAGCGTCTTTTCTTATTCATACCCACTCCTGATTTCTTCGGTCACACAACGTCTGAACCCGTAAAAGCGCTGTACAAGACAATAAGCGAAAGCAATGACGACCGGATGGCTACGCGCATGCGGTGCTGAAAAATGCCTTATCTTAAATTCTTTTTATTACAGTGGTTTATCGGATTTAATGCTTAAATATTTAAAGAAATTATAACGATTTTTTATCATTTTAATAATAAATCTTATCTATCACCCGGTAGGCAAGATAGATGGGATGAGCA
Source organism: Enterobacter cloacae complex sp. SHL020 (assembly GCF_049236945.1). Lineage (NCBI taxonomy): Bacteria > Pseudomonadati > Pseudomonadota > Gammaproteobacteria > Enterobacterales > Enterobacteriaceae > Enterobacter > Enterobacter cloacae complex sp. SHL020. The sequence continues at coordinate 27,617 of NZ_JBMKJF010000006.1, read as the reverse complement.
GGGGAGGATGTAGCAACAATAAAATTTCGAATGAAGCCTGTTGGCGGTGGCAATAAAAAACATTCACAGCTGGCGGGCTATCGCGAGCATTTTCGGCTGCGATAAGGTCATGAAGGTTAACTCAGGCTTAATGATTAAAGGATATAATTTATGCCTGACAGGGTAATTATCACAACGCGAAATATAAAGTTATTTTGAGGCGTAAAATTAACGTCGTGCAACATAAGTGAAATAGCCACATTCACGTTGTCGGGTGCATTCAATATTAAAGATACCCTGTTAGTGCAACAAATAATTCATCGTTCATATATTCTACTGACCTCACCAATACGCGAATTCTACTAATTATGGTAGTGGCGATAATAGCAGTACTGCGTTAATGAAAGTGGTTCTCTTTTGTTATTTTTAATTATAATACAATAACATGAGTGGTGATGTGGTGGGGAAATAACAGCGTGTAGGTCGTATCGGCTTTTTTCATAGGATTAATCCTATAATTTTCCGACTGCTTCATTTACCAACAGTTACGTAGCGGTAAATATTGAATTGAGGCGAAGCTCATGTAAACTTGTTTACCGTTTGTCAAAATATGTCAGGAAGACACTGGGCCTTATTCTGAAGGGCTCGTGCGGTAGCTATGCCCTTAAAATAGTAACGCCCCGAAAATATCCTGGCTATTTTAACAATAGCACTAAAGTCAAACTTCACTCCCTTATCTTCATCATCGAAATATCGCTACGGAAAAGCATATGAAAATGCGCGTACTGTTTTCACTTCTGTTTGTAATGGCGGTGGCGGGCTGTAAAGCGCCGCAGAAACCTGTGATCAACGACGATACGATCGAGACCAGCCAGGTCAACGGCGTAACTTTAACCCACCGTCACGCTGTCACGCCGCCGGCGGAGTTCAACCCGGTCAACGAACCGTATCGCGCCATGTATCCGGCCTCCCTGATGAGCCGTCCTGACTTCGGCGGCAAAGTTATCCGTAATCTCGAGACCGGAAAAACCTACGTGGTGCTGGGGCAGGTTGAACACTACTGGATGGCGCTTGCCGATGAAGGTAACGATCAGCTGATTGGTTACGTCCCGATGCGCGCCGTGATCAAGGCCGACCTGTACGACGCCGCCGTGCGTAAACAGGCTATTCGTCCGAAGGCGCGTAAAAAAGCGACCTGTGTCGACGTCGACGGCAACAGCAAAGCCTGCAAAGACAGCGCTAACGGTACCTGGATCCTGAACTAAACGGCTTGCATGAGCGCATTTTTATGAATAATAAAAATTTTCATAAGCTGTGGTTATTCTTTTACGCGGTGATTTTCGCCCTGGTCAGTGGCTGTACGTCGTCTTCACACAGCGACCCCTCCCGCTACAATCTGCAGTTTCAGGCTCATCCACAAATCAATGAATCTGCGCCGCTTAAGGTCCGGGTGTTATTGCTGAAATCCGATGCGGATTTCATGTCCAGCGACTTCTACTCCCTGCAGAATAACGCGTCAGCCACGCTTGGCGCGAATCTGCTGAACAGCGACGTGTTCTTCCTGATGCCGGGACAGCTGTCCAAAACCCTCAGCGGACAAAGCTCTCCGGAGGCCCGCTACATCGGAGTGATGGCGGAGTATCAGGTGCTGGATGGCAAAAAATGGCGCGTTTCACTCCCTCTGCCCGTGCCTGGCGAAAATCATATCTACCAGTTCTGGAAATGGTCCGCAGATGAACTTCAGGCCAACGTTTTTCTCGACGTGAACGGCATTCGGGTCATCAGCCAGTAACGCGCTTCAACACAGGAAACACATCATCATGACGAAAGCAGAAAAGGTCGTCTGGACCGAAGGCATGTTCCTGCGTCCACACCATTTTCAGCGGACTGAAAGCTATCTGCTCAACCATGTTCGTGAATGGGGCGCGCTGCAGCGGTCGTATCTCTGGGGCTTTCTTGACGTTGAACTGGATGAAGCGATGCTGCGTCAGGGATGCATTGCCCTGAGCTACTGCAGTGGCCTGCTGCCGGACGGCACCTTTTTCCAGGTGCGTAACGGGCGCAACGGTCCTGCACCGCTGAAAATTCCTGACAATCTCACCAACGAAAAGGTGGTGCTCGCGCTGCCGGTTCGTCGTGGCGAGAGAGAAGAGGTGATTTTTAGCGAAGAGCCGGCCTCGCTGGCGCGCTTCATCGCTTTCGAGCAAGAGGTGGAAGACGACAACGCCATGTCGGTGGGGGATGCCACCGTCCAGTTTGGCCGTCTGCGTCTGACCCTGATGCTGGAAAAAGACCTCACGGCAGAATGGACCGCCATCGGCGTGGCGTTTGTGACGGAGAAACGTAACGACAACCACGTGCGGCTCGATAACAGCTACATCCCGCCGATGCTCAACGCCAACAACAGCCCGCAGATCTACAGCATGATCAACGATCTGCACGGTCTGCTGGTCCAGCGCAGCCAGCAAATTGGCGGTCGTCTGCGCCAGCCTGGCCGCTTTAACACCTCCGAACTGATTGAGTTCACGCTGCTGTCGCTGGTTAACCGTCATCTGGGCGAGGTTTCTCATTTAAAAACCCTCCCGCTGCTGCATCCGGAAACGCTCTGGCGCAGCTGGCTGCCGTTTGCGACCGAGCTCGCCACCTGGACGTCCCAGCGTACCGCCGAAAGCGTGCTGCCGATTTACGATCATGACGATCTGGCTAACTGCTTCAGCAAGCTGATGCTGATGCTGCGTCAGGGACTGTCGCTGGTGATGGAAGACCACGCGATTCAGCTGCCGCTTAACGAACGCTCTCACGGCCTGAACATCGCTACAGTGCCTGAAACCAGCATGGTGCGCGAGTTCGGCTTCGTGCTGGCGGTAAAAGCCAACGTGCCGGGCGAACACCTGCAAACCCATTTCCCGGCGCAGATGAAGGTCGCGCCGGTCTCGAAAATCCGCGATCTGGTTCAGCTTCAGCTGCCGGGCATTATGCTGCGCGCCATGCCGGTCGCGCCGCCGCAGATCCCGTGGCATGCCGGCTACAGCTACTTTGAACTGGAGAAGGGCAGCGAGCTGTGGCACGAGATGGATAAGTCCGGCGCATTCGCCCTGCACCTTGCAGGGGAGTTCCCGGGGCTGGATATGGAGTTTTGGGCCATCCGTAGCCCGACAGAATAATAAAGCGAGCGCTTAATATGCAGGAACGACAGGACACCGGCAGCGATGCCGCGTTTACCGGGGCCAGTAGCAACAATCAGCTGGTGGCGGCCGCCAATCCGCTGCTCAATGCGATTCCGCAGATCCGTCATTCGGTCTCCCATGACGATCAGGTGGCGCTACGCCAGCGCCTGATCGATGAAATTCGCCGTTTCGAAGTCCGCTGCCAGCAGGCGGGGCTGCCCTACGAAGTGATCGTCGGGGCGCGTTATTGCCTGTGTACGGCGCTCGATGAGGCTGCCGCGCTTACCCCCTGGGGCAGCAGCGGCGTCTGGTCAAGCAACGGTCTGCTGGTGACGTTCCACAACGAAACCTGGGGCGGCGAGAAGTTCTTCCAGCTGCTGGCGCGCCTGTCGCAGAACCCGCGCGAGCATATCCTGCTGCTGGAGATGATCAACTACTGCCTGCTGCTGGGCTTCGAAGGACGCTATCGGGTGCTGGATAATGGCCGCACGCAGCTTGAAACCATCAAGCAGCGGCTGTGGCAGATGATCCGCGGCGTGCGCGGCAGCTATCCGCCGCCGCTTTCTCCCCATCCGGAAGATCGTCCGGTACTGCGCAAGCTCTGGCGGCCGATGGTTCCCCTGTGGGCCTGCGTGGCGCTGGCCGGGTTTATCGCCTGTCTGTTTTATATCGTGCTTAACTGGCGCCTTGGCGATAACACCAACCCGGTGCTGGCGAAGATTTACCAGTCCCAGCTGCCGGAAACCACTATTCAGCAGCCGGCCCGTCAGCTTCCGGCGGCGCTTAACCTGCGCGGCTTCCTGAAGCCTGAAATCGAGGCTGGCCTGGTCGCGGTGAAGGACGAAGCGGATCGCAGCGTCGTTATCCTGAAGGGCGACGGGCTGTTTGCTTCTGCCTCTACCGTCGTGCGTGACCGCTATGAACCGGTCATCAACCGCATTGCGCAGGCGATGAATAACGTCAGCGGCAAAATTCTGGTGGTGGGCTACAGCGACAACGTGCCGATCCGCAGCGCACGCTTTGCCTCGAACTATGAACTCTCTCTGGAACGCGCTCGCTCGGTACAGAAAATGCTGCAGGGAAGCCTCTCTCAGCCTGGCCGCGTGAAAGCGGAAGGGCGGGGCGAGATTAACCCGGTGGCGCCGAACACGACGCCTGAAAATCGCGCCCGTAACCGCCGTGTGGAAATTACTCTGCTGGTGTCGCCTGAAAACACTCAGGCTGAGCTGAACGGATTGCCGCAAGGAAACTAAGGATGCTGACTACACTTCTTTCCATTTTGACCAACCGCATTCTGTGGAGCTTCCTCGGCGTAACGGCGCTTGCGGCGGTGATCTGGATGATTGGTCCCCTGTTGTCCATCGTGGACACCCGACCGCTTGAGTCTGAACAGAACCGTATTATCAGTATTGCCGTGGTCTATCTGCTTTGGGCACAGGGCCACATTCTGCCGCGCCTGTACAACGCCTGGCTGAACCGCAAGCTGATGGACAAGCTCAAAGAGAACACCGCCAGCCCGGAAGCCGCCGATCCGCAGAAGCGACTGAACAACGAGGAGCAGATCCTCGCCAGCCGCTTTGATGAAGCCGCGCAGATGCTGAAAAAAGCGCACTTCAGCAAGGCGGGCCAGGGCGCCCAGTGGACGCAGCGCTTTAGCACGCAATATCTCTATCAGCTGCCGTGGTACGTCATTATCGGCGCGCCGGGATCCGGTAAAACCACGGCGCTGGTCAACTCCGGGCTACAGTTCCCGCTGGCCGATCGCTTCGGTAAGACCGCGCTGCGGGGCATTGGCGGCACGCGTAACTGCGACTGGTGGTTCACCAATGAAGCGGTGCTGCTGGACACGGCGGGCCGCTATACCACCCAGGAGAGCGAGCAGGTGCAGGACGCCGGCGAATGGCTGGAGTTCATCAACCTGCTGCGTAAGTATCGCCGCCGCCAGCCGATTAACGGCGTCATCATCACTATCAGCATTTCTGACCTGCTCACCCAGTCCGCCGAGGCGTCCCGCCAGCAGGCGGTGAACCTGCGCCAGCGTCTGTCCGAGCTGCATGAACAGCTGGGTATTCGCTTCCCGGTCTACGTGATGGTGACCAAGGCCGACCTGCTTAAAGGCTTCCGCGCCTGGTTTGCCGACTACGACAAAGCGCAGCGCGACCAGATCTGGGGCTTTACGCTGCCGTGGGAACAAACCAAACACGCCGATTACGACCTGATGGGCAACTTCCAGCAGGAGTTTTCCCTGCTGCAGCAGCGCCTCGATGCCGGGCTGCCGGAAACCATGCTGAAAGAGCACGACGCGAAAACCCGCGCCGAAGCGTATCTCTTCCCGCAGGAGTTCGCCGCGCTGCGTCCGCTGCTGGCGGATTACCTGAGCACGGTCTTCGCCCGCTCCAACTTCGAAACCGAGTTCTCTCCGCGCGGGATCTACTTCGCCAGCGGAACGCAGGAAGGCATGCCGTTTGACCGAGTGATGGGTGAACTGAACCGCGCGCTGTCGCTACCGGAAGGGGGAGAGGCGGATAACTGGGATTCGGTCAGCAAAGAAGCGCCGATCCCGGGGGCAAAAGGCCAGAGTTTCTTCATTAAGAACCTCCTGCAAAACGTCATCTTCCAGGAAGCCGGGATCGCGGGCGAAAACCGCTGGTGGGAGCTGCGCAACCGGGCGGTGATCTGGTCCGGCTACGCGGCGCTGCTGGCCCTGCTGGTCATCCTCGGCGGTTTGTGGCTGACCAGCTATGCCAAAAACAAGGCCTATCTGGAAGAGGTGGATGCTAAGGTGCCGCTGCTGGACCAGCAGAGTAAGGCGTTGCAAAACCAGACCCAGCGTGACCTGTTCGATCTGCTGCCGCTGCTGAACGGTCTGGTGGACCTGCCGAAAAGCGACGCGTTTGATGTGAACGATCCGCCCGTATCCCGCCGTATGGGGCTCTACCGCGGAGATGACGTCAGCGACGCCTCGCAGTCGCTGTACCAGAAAGCGCTGGATCAGATGCTTTTGCCTGCCGTCGCCATGCACATCACCACCTGGCTTCGCAACGACAACGGCAGCGATGTGGAATACAGCTATGAAGCTCTGAAAGCCTATCAGATGCTGTATCAGCCGAAGCACTACGACGGCAAATTCCTGCATTCGTGGGTGATGCTCAACCTGCAGCGAAATCTGCCGCAGAACGTCACGAAGGCGCAACTACAGCAGCTTGAATGGCACCTGACGCAGCTGCTGGAACCGAAAATTCAGGCCTCGCCGTACGCGCAGGAGGAATCTCTGGTGGCCCGCGAAAGAGCGATGATCGGCCAGCAGCCGCTCTCCACGCGCGTCTATGGCCGCCTCAAACGCCTGCTGGAACATGATGAGAACCTGAAGCCGGTCTCCCTTTCCGACCTGGGCGGACCGCAGAGCGAGCTGGTGTTTTCACGCAAAAGCGGCAAGCCGGTAAGCGAAGGCGTACCGGGTCTGTATACGCCGGACGGTTACTGGAAAAGCTTTAACGGCCAGATTGACAGCGTAACCACCGCCCTGCACGAGGACGACGCCTGGGTGCTGGGGGCCGCGACGGCGCAGGAGGATAAACAGCAGATCGATAACGCCGTGCGCCAGCTCTACATGCGCGACTTTATCGCTAACTGGGATCGCTTCCTCGCCGACATTCAGCTCAATAACAGCGCCGATCTCTCCCAGCGCATCAACACCGCGCGCCTGCTCTCCGGCGCAAACTCGCCGCTGCGCCGTCTGGTGCAGAACCTGAGCCAGGTCCTGACGCTGTCGCGCAACGCGCCAGCGCCGGAAGATGCGGGCAAAGCGCAGGATCAGAGCAACCGCGCCACCCGCACGCTGGAAGCCCTGTTCAGCAACAACGACGCAGCGCCGACCCAGGCCGCCGTGGTCACCCTGGCGCCAGAGCAGCTGGTCACCGACCACTACGCGCCGATGATTGAGCTGGCGCAGCCGCTGGAGAAGGGCGGGAAGACCATCGTGTTTGATGATTTTCTCAAGCAGGTGGATGAGCTCTATCGCTACCTGACTGCCGTCCAGGATGCCGCCAACAGCGGCATGCCCGCACCGGGCGGCGAGGCGATCAGCCGCCTGCAGGCCAGCGCTGGTCGCCTGCCGGGCGGGCTGCAAACCATGTTCAGCAATATGGCGGTGGGCGCCAGCAGCGATACCCAGCGCCGCGACCTCGAAAACGTGCGGAAGCGGATTAACGTTGAGGTGGGAGGATTCTGCCGTCAGGCAATCGCCGGCCGTTACCCGCTGGTGCGCAGCGCCAGCACCGAGCTTACGCCTGACGATCTCGCGCGCATGTTTGCGCCGGGAACCGGGCTGATGGACGCTTTCTTCCGCGACAATCTGACCAATAAAGTGGATACCACGCAGGCAAACTGGCGCTTTATGCCGGGCATCGACGGGAAAACGCTGCCGGGAAGCGAAGGGCTGCTGAGACCGTTCCAGCAGGCCCAGTCGATTCGCGACGCCTTCTTTGCTAATGGCGCCACGACGCCGTCCTTCAAGGTGACGGTTCGCACCGTGCGAATGGATAACACCATTCTGAACCTGACGCTGGACGTTGACGGCCAGCTGCTGCGCTACAGCCACGGTCCGCAGGCCGTGCAGATCATGAACTGGCCGGGGCCGGGCGGCACCAACCAGGTACGCATGCAGCTGGGGCTGGCTAACGGCAGCACGGCGACGCTGGTCACCAACGGCGCCTGGGCGCTCAACCGCTTCTTTGATAAAGCGAGCACCAGCCCGGGTGCGGGTAGCCTGAGCCGTCAGGCCACCTTCAACGTCGACGGACATCAGGTCACGCTGGAGTTTGCGCCAAACAGCATTCGTAACCCGTTCCAGCTTCCCCGTTTCTCATGCCCATAACCGCAAGGACAGCCGTATGACGAATACCCCTGCGATGAACCGCTACAGCTGGTATGGCAAATTACCCAGCGCCGGAGATTTTTTGCAGCGTCGCTTTCCTGACACTTTACAGCGCCAGTGGTCACACTGGTTCCAGGCCGGTCTGCTGGCCTGGCAGCAGGAAGAGCAGCGCAGCGGCGAGCGCCAGTTTCACAAAGCGCCAGTCTGGAATTTTGTGGTACCGCCTATGCTTGGCAGCCAGATGATCCAGATGGGCTGTCTGCTGCCCGGCCGCGACAGCGTTGGCCGACAGTACCCGGTTTGCCTTCAGCTGAGCTTCGCCCCGTCAGAGTGGTCGACCAGCCTGCTCAGCCAGGCCGAAAGCTGGTACCAGCAGATTGGGCGCCTGGGGCTGCACGCGGTGCGCAACAGTTTTTCCGCCTCGCAGTTGGATGAGATGCTGATGACCATTCCGGCGCCGCAGCCCGTCGAGCCGCAAAAGCGTTCCGACATCCTTGATGTGATTGGCTATGACGAGGACGGCCAGAGCACGCTGGGCTGGCCTCAGGCGGCCGAGTGTTTTGATCCGCTGCGCCAGACCAGCTACTGGTGGACCAACCGCTGCGACGGCTACCCGCTGTACACCCACGTGCACAGCGGTAACTTTACCGGGCAGCTTTTCACCCTGCTGTTCGACCCGGCAGGGGGCGCCCGTCCGGGGCGTCACGGTCTCTATCCGCCCATGTTTGAATAAGCAGGGATCTCATGAATATCGAAGAATTTCTCGCGCCAATCAGTCCCGAAAAACCCTGCGGCGAAAACCTGGAGTACGACGCCGACTTCCAGGCGATGAACCAGGCAAGCCTTGGGAAAGCGGAACAGCAGTTTGGCGACACCATTATCCCGGCAGAGCCCGCTGACTGGAACACGGTGGAAAAATACGCCACCAGCCTGCTGACCCGCACCAAAGATCTTCGCGTACTGCTGGCGTTAACTCATGCCTGGACGCGCCGCCGCGGGCTGGCGGGCTACGCGGACGGATTATTGCTGGTGCAGGAGGCGATCGCCCGTTACTGGGAGACGCTCTATCCGCTGCTGGAAGAGTATGGCGAAACCGACCCGTTCTACCGCATTAATGCCCTGGCGGGGCTGAGCGATAAATCTGACCTCACCGTCGCCGTGCGAAACGCCTCGCTTCTGCGTTCAAACGGCGATGAAATTTCGCTCCGGGATGCTCAGGCCCTGCTGGACGGCAGCAAGACGGAATGCCCGGACTATCCCGGCGGCCGTCCACGGCTGATTGACGAGCTGGCCCGGGGCGACCAGCCGGGAACCGCAGCGGTTATCGTCATTAACGAACGTCTGCTGGCGATTCGCGAGCTGCTTACCGGGCATCTCGGTGAAAGCGGCGTGCCCGAGATGGAGCAGCTGCTGAAAACCGTCGGACTGGTCGCCAGCGCGTGTCAGGTGACCGACATCAGCAAGCTGCTGCCGAACCGTGAGGCGCAGGCTGAACCACAGGCCGAGCAGCAGTCGGCGGCAGCGCAGCCCGCTCAGCCGGTCACCGACTGGCGTAGCGTGCAGGTCACCAGCCGCGCCGACGCGCAGCTGATGCTGGAAAAAGCGAAGCAGTATTTTGCGCAGTACGAACCGAGCCACCCCGCACCGCTGATGATTGAACGGGTGCAGCGGCTGTCAGAACTTAACTTTATGGACATTATTCGCGACCTGGCGCCAGACGGCGTTAACCAACTGGAAAACATCTTTGGGCGCCGCGAATAGCGCGTCCAGGCATTATGACGTCAGGCATGGAGCCTGTCGTTTTACCTTCACCGCGCATCTTTGATGGAGAACATCATGGCAATGAGTAACAGTGGGCAGAAATTCATCGCACGTAACCGTGCCCCCCGCGTGCAGATCGAGTACGACGTAGAGATCTACGGTGCAGAACGTAAAATTCAGCTGCCGTTTGTGATGGGCGTTATGGCCGATCTGGTCGGCAAACCGGTGGAAAACCTGCCGGCCGTCGACGAGCGTAAATTCCTCGAAATCGACATCGACAACTTTGACGAACGCATGAAGGCGCTGAAGCCGCGCGTGGCGTTCCAGGTGGATAACACCCTGACCGGCGAAGGTAAGCTCAACGTGGATCTGACCTTTGACAGCATGGACGACTTCCTGCCGGATGCGGTTGCCCGCAAGGTTGAGCCGCTGAACAAGCTGCTGGAAGCGCGTACCCAGCTCTCCAACCTGCTGACCTATATGGACGGCAAAAACGGTGCGGAAGAGCTGATCGCTAAAATTCTGCAGGATCCGACGCTGCTCAAATCCCTGAGCCAGTTGCCGAAAAATGACGAAAGCGCGAAAGGTAGCGAGGAATAATCGATGAGCAACCAGACTCAACAACACGAGCAGCAGGCGGGTCAGGCGTTCAGCCAGGATGAATTCAGCGCGCTGCTGAACAAAGAGTTCCGCCCGAAAACCGATCAGGCCCGTTCAGCCGTAGAAAGCGCGGTCAAAACCCTGGCGCAGCAGGCGCTGGAAAATACCGTCACCTTCTCGAACGACACCTACCGCACCATTCAGAACCTGATCGCCGGTATCGACGAGCAGCTGTCGCAGCAGGTGAATCAGATCATTCACCACGACGAGTTTCAGAAGCTGGAGAGCGCCTGGCGCGGTCTGAGCTATCTGGTGAACAACACTGAAACTGACGAGATGCTGAAGATTCGCTTTATGAGCATCTCCAAGCAGGAGCTGGGCCGCACCCTGAAGCGCTTCAAGGGCGTGGGCTGGGACCAGAGCCCGATTTTCAAGAAAATCTACGAGCAGGAGTACGGTCAGTTCGGCGGCGAGCCGTTTGGCTGCATCGTGGGCGACTACTACTTCGACCACAGCCCGCAGGACGTTGAGCTGCTGGGCGAAATGGCGCGCATCGGCTCTGCGGCGCACTGTCCGTTTATCACCGGTACCGCACCGGGCGTGATGCAGATGGAGTCCTGGCAGGAGCTGGCTAACCCGCGCGACCTGACCAAGATCTTCCAGAACACCGAATACGCCGCCTGGCGTTCGCTGCGTGAATCCGAAGATGCCCGCTATCTGGGCCTGGTGATGCCGCGCTTCCTGTCGCGCCTGCCGTACGGCATTCGCACCAACCCGGTCGACAGCTTTGATTTCGAAGAGCAGACCGACGGCGCGAACCACAACAGCTACTCCTGGGCGAACGCCGCGTACGCGATGGCCGCCAACATCAACCGCTCCTTCAAAGAGTACGGCTGGTGCACCTCGATTCGCGGCGTGGAGTCCGGCGGGGCGGTGGAAAACCTGCCGTGCCACACCTTCCCGAGCGATGACGGCGGCGTGGACATGAAGTGCCCGACCGAGATCGCCATCAGCGATCGTCGTGAAGCCGAGCTGGCGAAAAACGGCTTTATGCCGCTGGTTCACCGCAAAAACTCCGACTTTGCCGCCTTCATCGGCGCGCAGTCGCTGCAGAAACCGGCCGAGTACCACGATCCGGATGCCACCGCCAACGCGCGTCTGGCCTCACGTCTGCCGTACCTGTTCGCCTGCTGCCGCTTTGCCCACTACCTGAAGTGCATCGTGCGCGACAAAATCGGCTCCTTCCGCGAGCGCGAAGAGATGGAGCGCTGGCTGAACGACTGGGTGATGAACTACGTCGACGGTGACCCGGCTAACTCCTCCCAGGAGACCAAGTCCCGCAAACCGCTGGCGGCGGCGGAAGTGCAGGTGCAGGAGATTGAAGATAACCCGGGCTACTACGCCGCGAAGTTCTTCCTGCGTCCGCACTACCAGCTGGAAGGTCTGACCGTTTCCCTGCGTCTGGTTTCTAAACTGCCGTCGCTGAAGACGAAAGACGCGTGATGAAGACACGGACGCCCCCTCTCCCCTGACGGAGAGGGTGGGGGAAGGGGGAAAATACCGCTGCGGTGGTTATCCTGTTTTCCTCAAACATCACTGTCCGTAAGAATTCAAAAATTAATCCCCGGTAATGCCGGGCTTATTCGGTTCCAGAATAACGCCCGGTAATAATGACTTCACATTCCTTCCGTTTTTTCGAAGGAATGTAAGACTGTCAAATGACACGGGTCATTTGATGTGAGGCAGAGGTAAAATATGGACGGTTTTATTCAGCCCCATGCTTTCCTGTTTGCCATATAAGTGCTTTTTCGAAAGCAATATTGTTCATCCACGAAGAGTAGATATTATGGCTATTGATATGTTTCTGAAGGTCGAGGGTGTTACGGGCGAATCTAAAGATTCTAACCACACCGGCTGGACTGATATTACCTCCTTCTCCTGGGGTGCTTCCCAGCCAGGTAATATGAGCGTTGGCGGTGGCGGCGGTGCCGGTAAAGTTAACTTTAACGACCTGCACGTTAACGCGCTGATCGACAAATCCACCACCGCTATCCTGAAACACTGCGCCAGCGGTAAACACCTGACTAAAGTTGAGCTGTCCGTCTGTAAAGCCGGCGGCCAGCAGGTGGAATACTCCCGCATCACGCTGGAAGATGTGCTGGTCACTTCTGTTCAGTACACCGGTGCAGACAACGGCGATACCGTTGGTGTGACCTATGCATTCCAGGCTGCGAAAGTGAAACAACAGTACTGGGAGCAGACCACGTCTGGTGGTAAAGGTGCTGAAAGCAGCGCTGGCTGGAACATCAAAGAAAACAAAGAAGCATAATAATAGTGGGCCCGAAAGGGCTCACTTTATCCTGAGCTTCTTATCAAGGAGAAACTAGATGTCTCAAATGCGTCCTGCTTTTGGCGCCGCCTGGAACCGATTCAGAGAAGTGAACGTAAACGTAGAACAGGTTGGCAAGTTATTGGGTGGAAAAGTTCAGCATAATATTGATGCTGGTATTTTTAAAAATGCCTGCCCAATTCGTATGAGCTACGTTTTAAATTACTGTGGTATCCCGATTCCTTCTAATAGCAAATATGCGACAGTTACCGGAAACGACAAAAAGCGCTATATGTTCCGCGTTAAAGATATGATTGCATTTCTACCCACGGTACTGGGCAATGCAGATATGTCAGTTTCTTCCCCAACGCCTTCCCAATTTGCTGGGAAGCAAGGCATTATCATCTTTACCGGGCACGGCTGGAGTGATGCTACCGGGCACGTAACACTCTGGAATGGAAATATTTGCTCTGATGACTGTCATTTCCTTGGTTCTCCTGGAAATGGCTCGTTTATTCCTACCAACGCAACGTTCTGGAGCCTGAAATGAAACGTTTACTGCTGCTCGTGTTGGCATTAAATGCCTCTGTTGTTTATGCCCAAACGCTGCCTGATATCAGTGCTTTTTCTCAGCAACAAATCTTTGAAAACTGGGTGCAAAACCGGTGTATCGGTAAGATTGCGGACAGCAAAGCCCTGAAAGCTGATGCAGAGGCCAGCGCCGCCGCATGGCTCGAAGCTAGCAATTTGCCTGCTGAGAATTTTGAAAAAGCAGATAAGGTGATTGCTTCTCTACTGAAAGAGAAAGTGGGTGGCACTCAGCCGGGTCATTATCAGGTATTGAAGTGCAGCTTAATCGCCAATAGCGACGCGATTCGTCCGCTCAAAACGCCAGAATAGAACAGATGGAATCGGCCCCCAAACGCCGCCGTTCTCGCCCCGAGAGCGGCAGCGTTTGAGCGCTAATCATACCAGCAGGAATACGCCATGCGATTCACGATTATTTCTACGAAACCCGGTCATCAGCCGCCGCAAAGCAGCTGTGATTTTTACGCCCCGGGCGGCACCATTGGGCGCGGTACGGATAACAATCTGGTGTTGCCGGACAATGACCGCACCATCTCTCGCCTGCAGGCCATTGTTCACGTTGACGCCCAGGGCGAATGCCGCGTGACCAACCGTGGCAGCGTCACCCGCGTGGTATTAAATGACATTCCGCTGGAGCGAGGGCGTCAGGTTGAGCTGCAGGATGGCGACATTCTCGGTATTGATGACTACCGTATCGAAGTCACCGAACTGATCCACGATACCCAGCCCGTGAGCCGTATGGCGGCCAGCATGCATCAGCAGGCGCGTCCGGCAGCCGCGTCCGCGCCCGCTCCGCAACCGAAGCCGGCGAGCGCCGCACCGCGCGGGAAGGCCGAGCCAACCGCCGTGCCAACGGAAATCTGGGATAGCCTGATGCAGGAGTTCTCCATCTCCGACAGCATCTCCAGCAACCGTACAAAACCGCAGCCTGCGGCATCGCACGATCCGTTCTCCCAGTCTGCGGCCCCGGAGCGTAACGCGGAAGATCCGCTGGCGATGTTTAACGACAGCGATCCAAAGCTTGAGCGTAAGAACGTTGACCCGGACACGCTGTTCAGCGACGAAGCGTTGTTCAAAAAAGAGAGTATTTTTGACGACGTCACCCCGTCAACGCTGGTGCCGCCGGGCGAGAATAGCCCCGTGAAGCCGGAAGACGAGGCGACGGACGAGCTCGATCCGCTGGCCCTGTTTGGCGGTAAGGCCAGCGCGCCAGCCGCGCGTAATGACGACCCGCTCGGGCTGATGGGCGGCGCGCCATTAACCCATCCGGATGACATTCTTGCCGAAAAGCCTGCGCCAGTGCCTGAACCCGAGCAGGAAGAGGACGTGCTGGCCGATTCTCCGCTGTTCGCCCCTGAGCCGCTGGAAGAACCGCGTGCTGAAGAAGAGCCCGCGCGAACGGATTACGCAGGCTTCACCATGCCTACGCCACAGGCCGTTGCGCGCAGCAGCGCTCAGGCACCGAAAGGCCGTCTGCGCATTGACCCTGTCAATAACGCCGCCGCCCCTGCCGCCACGGCAAACAGCGGTGAGAAGGGCGAAGTGCTGCAGGGCGAGCTGCTGGAGGCGCTGCTGGAGGGGATGGGTCTGAGCGAAATGCAGCCCGTCCCGCAGTTTGACCGTGAAAATATGCGTCAGCTCGGGCAGATCCTCGGCATGTTCTCTCAGGGGACCGTGGCGCTGCTCTCCTCGCGATCCATTCTAAAGCGCGGCGTAAAAGCCGACATGACCATGGTGTTGGACGATGCCAACAACCCGTTCAAGCTGCTGCCGACCGGCAAAACCGTGCTGATCCAGATGTTCGGCACCCCGATGCCGGGCTTTATGCCGCCGACCAAATCCGTGCGCGACGCGCTGATCGACCTGCAGGCGCACCAGCTGGGCATGATCTCCGGTATCCGCGCCATCATTGCCGCGATGCTACAGTCCTTTAATCCGGAACAGCTGGAAGAGCAGGCGAAGCAGAACGGGATGACCTCTCGTCTGGCGCTGCCGGGCAGCCGCAAAGCCGCCCTGTGGGACTATTTTGTTCGCAGCTATGGCGAGACGGCTGGCGAAATTGAGGATGACTTCCACACCCTGTTCGGCGAGGCCTTCCTTCATGCGTACGACATGGAGGTGAATCAGTACAAAGACTCACAGAGCGGATCGGAAGACAAATGAATATCGCAACGGCTTCTCTCTCCCGCCAGGGGACGCGCGCCAGCAACCAGGATCAGACGGGAGAAACCATAGGGGAACGTTCAGCCTGCTTTGTCGTCTGCGACGGCATCGCGGGCCTGCCGGGCGGTGAGGTGGCGGCAGAGCTGGCCCGCAACAGCATTATCTCCCGCTTCGATGGCGACAAACATCTTAATGCGCAGCATATCCGCGACTACGTGCAGACGGCTAACCGCACTATCCTCAGCGAACAGCAGGCCGTTCAGGACTATCGCCGGATGGGCACGACGCTGGTCAGCCTGTTCATTGACCGTGATTACGGCCTGGCCTACTGGGCGCACGCCGGAGACAGCCGCCTGTACCTGTTTCGCCGGGGATGGCTGTGGCATGTGACCACCGACCATAGCCTGGTGCAGCAGATGAAAGACGCCGGACACCAGACCGACAACCTGAACAGCAACCTGCTCTATCTGGCGCTGGGAATTGAAAACGGCGGGCCGGAAGCGAGCTACAGCGACGTGGTGCAGGTTGAAGACGGCGATGCATTCTTACTCTGCACCGACGGGTTCTGGCACGGCGTCAGCGAAGAGCAAATGAAGCAGTCGCTGCATATGGTCAATACGCCGCAGGAGTGGCTGACCTTAATGAACCAAATCATTCAAAAGAATGGCGAACAGGAGGGGAATGCTCAGGATAACTATACTGCCCTGGCGGTATGGATGGGCAACCCTCAGGACACCACTTTGCTGCACACCCTCTCTGACGCAGCACAATTTCTTCCCTGCGGAACTGATTAGACACACAAGGAACGATATGAAACTTTGGCTATCGGGTTTGGCACTTCTGGCGGTCACCTCCACCGCGCAGGCTGAGAATTTCCGCATCGTGCAGTCTCCTGCGCAGAAGCTGGATATCTGGATCGACAACATCAAAGACAACACGCCGCAGAGCTGGTGTAAGCCTGAGGTGGCGCTGCGCATTGTGGCGAACGGCAAGAAAGACGTCTCCGTGCTGGAGAACTTTGTGCCGCGTCTTGGCTCCCTGCTGGAACACCAGTGCAGCAAAGTGAATAAGCTTAGCTGGACGCTCAACGATCCGGCGGGTACCACGCTGGCGCAGGGTACGGCAGGCAAAGCGCAGGACTGGGCGCTGGTGGTGAAACAGGAGCAGGCCGCGCCTGCTGCGACCGTCACCGCAACCCCAGCCAGCGGCGCGCTGCTGCCGCCGGACCAGAACGTGGCTTCCCGCACTGTCGCGGCTGACCGCACGCCGTGGCAGGAATTTACCCTGCAGGACGGCTGCCACCTGCGCACCTTCTGGGAGGGTGGCGCTTCCGCTCCGGCGCTCTTTATTCCGGATTCTGACACTACCCGCTGCGGTAACGGCAGCTGGCTGAGCGGACACACCGTGGTTTCGCAGTCCCGCAACGGCGGACAGAAAGAGATGGCGGTGACCTACATCCACGGCTTCCCGGTGACCGGGCTGAATCAAAGCGCCGATCCTGAAAACGCGCTGATCACCTCCGTCAACAAAGAGCGCATGGTATTCAGCACCCCAAACAGCGACCAGAGCTGGATGATCCTGCCTTACGATAGCGCCCTGAACAGCTGGAAAAGCAACGGCACCGTAGCGGTGGAGATTTCCCGCGAAATCGCCAGCGACGATGCAAAACTGCAGGCGCGTATTGCGGCGGTGAAAAAAACCTGGAGCGCCTGGGTTGCACCCGGCACGCCGCTGAATATCGTCCTGATTGACACCCTGCGTCCTCAGCTGCGCGACCCGGCCATCGGCGCATGGCGCGCGGCGAATTAAGGAATGGCTATGAATACGCTCTATCAACACCTGGCGGGCGAGTCGCTCAGCGATGCGCTGGCGCGTCTTGAAGCTGAAATCAAAGCCCGTCCGGCGGATGCCGACCTCCGCGCCGCGTTCGTGCAGTTTTTAACCCTCAGCGGCAACTGGACGCGCGCGCTGACCCAGCTGAAAAGCTGGCTGGCGCTGAAGCCGCAGGCGAAGCCCACCGTCACGCTGCTGGAGCAATCCATTCAGGGCGAGCTGCAGCGCGCCCAGGTGATGGCGGGACAGGCGCGTCCGGCCATGCCAGAAACCCAGTGGCCGTGGCTGACGACCCTGGCCGCGGCGCTGAGCGAGGAGGGCGAGCGCGCCCGGGCGCTGCGTCTGGAAGCCCTCGATCGGGCTGAGGCCACCTCCGGCCAGATTATCCTCGAAAACGAGGAGACGCAGGCTTTCGAGTGGCTGATGGATGGCGATGCCCGTCTCGGCCCGGTCTGCGAAACCATCGTGAACGGCCGTTATTCCTGGCTGCCGTTCAGCGCCATCGCGGAGATCCGTTTCCAGGCGCCCGCCAGCGTGACCGATCTGGTCTGGCGTCACGCGCTGGTGCGCCTGACGGACGGGACGGAGCAGGTGTGTCAGATCCCGGCGCGTTACCCGTTTGCTGCCGATGCCACTGATGCGGTCAAGCTGGGCCGCACCACAGAATGGCAGCCGCTCGACGAAGACGGCACTCTTTACGAAGGCAGGGGCCAGAAGGTCTGGCTGAGCGAGCAAAGCGAAAGCCCGCTGCTGTCCTTAAGCCTCGTGACGTTTGCGACGGATGGAGCCGATGAGTAATCCCGCTGGCGAAGGCGATCTGCTGCGCAGCGGCTGGCAAGCCCGCAGCAAGCAGGAGAAGGTGGGGGCGCGCGACAAAATGCAGCCCTCGCTGCTGGATCGTCTCACCGATAACGACCCGGACAAAAAGCGCGAGTCGGCCAACAGCAATCTGATCACCCACGCCGCCCTGCGCCGCAACGTCCTGCGCGATCTGCAGTGGCTGTTTAATACCATCAACCACGATGCCTCCGGCGACTTGAGCGCCTTGCCGCACGTGAACCGCTCGGTGGTCAACTTCGGCGTCGCGCCGCTGGCCGGGAAAAGAATGTCGGATATCGAATGGCACGACATTCAGCGCAAGCTCACCGAGGCCATCATCAATTTTGAGCCGCGCATTTTGCCGCAGGGGCTGCAGGTCCGCTGCGTGTCGGATACCTCCTCGCTGGATCTGCACAACGTGCTCTCCATCGAGATCAAAGGGCGTTTATGGTGCGTGCCGTACCCGCTGGAGTTTCTGTTTCGTACCGATGTCGATCTGGAAAACGGCCATTTTGAACTGAAAGATGCGGGGTAATCATGGAAAGTAAACTGCTCGAATATTACAACCGCGAGCTGGCCTACCTGCGCGAAATGGGGGCCGAGTTTGCCGAGCGCTATCCTAAGGTCGCCGGGCGGCTGGGCATGCGCGGCATCGAGGTGGCGGACCCGTATACCGAACGTCTGATGGAGGGCTTCGCCTTCCTGACCTCCCGCGTGCAGATGAAAATGGACGCGGAGTTTCCGCGCTTCTCCCAGCGTCTGCTGGAGATGATTGCCCCTAACTATCTCGCGCCCACGCCGTCGATGGCGATCGCGGAGATTGAGCCCGACAGCAGCCGGGGCGACCTGAGCAAAGGCTTCATTGTGCCGCGCGGCACCATGATGGACAGCCTGGCGCTGAAAAAAACCGGCGTGACCTGCAGCTATACCACGGCGCACGAGGTCAACCTGCTGCCGCTGAAAATCGACAAGGTCGAACTGGGCGGCGTGCCAGCCGATCTGCCGCTGGCGCAGCTGGGGCTGAGCCAGCAGGGGATCGGCAGCGCCTTGCGGATCCGCATCGCCTGTGACGGCCCGCAAAACCTCGGGCACCTGGATTTCGACCGTCTGGAATTTTTCCTCGGCGGTCCGGACATTGAAGCGCTGAAGCTGCTGGAGCTGGTGATGGAGCATCACGCCGGGATCGTCTGCCAGACGGTCAGCCCGCAGCCGCAGCGACAGCTGCTGGCGTCGGACGCGCTGCGCCAGGAGGGCTTTGATCCTGACCAGGCTCTGCTTCCGGACGATCTGCGCAACTTTGACGGCTATCGCCTGCTGCAGGAGTACTTTGCGTTTCCGGCCCGCTTCCGCTTCATTAGCCTGAGCGGTCTGGGCAAGCTTATCCAGCGCTGTGAAGGCGAAAAAGCCTTCGACATCTTCATTCTGCTGGATAAGTTAGATGAACAGCTGGAGCGGGTGGTCGATGCCAGCCATCTGGCGCTGCACTGTACGCCGGTCATCAACCTTTTCCCAAAGGTCGCGGCGCGTCAGAAGCTGAATGAAGGCCAGCATGAATACCATCTGGTGGTCGATAACATTCGTCCGCTGGATTATGAAATTTACGCGGTCAAAAAAATCTATGGCAGCGCGGACGGCCAGCGCGATGACCAGACGTTTCGTCCATTCTGGAGCACCTGGAGCGGCGATGCGGGCAACTACGGGGCCTATTTTTCCCTGCGCCGCGAACAGCGCGTGCTGTCCGAGCACGCCCTGCGCTACGGCACCCGTACCGGCTATATCGGTTCAGAGGTGTTTGTTTCGCTGGTGGATGAACAGCACGCCCCGTGGCAGGACAACCTGCGCTATATCTCTGCCGAGGTGCTCTGCACCAGCCGCGATCTGCCGCTGATGCTGCAGCAGGAGCTCGGGCAGTTCATTATGGCCGACTCCATGCCGGTGAAATCCCTCACCCTGCGCAAAGGCCCGACGCCGCCGCGTCCGGCGCTGGCGGAAGGGTTCAGCACCTGGCGGCTCATCAGCCAGCTGCAGATGAACTACCTCAGCCTGATGGACAGCGAAAACGAAGACGGCGCGGCCGCGTTGCGCCAGCTGTTAGGGCTGTACGCCAACCTGGCAGAAACGCCCGTTGCGCGCCAGGTGGAGGGGGTACGCCACTGCGTGCTGGAGCCGGTTCACCGCCGCGTGCCTGAACCCGGCCCGGTCGTTTTCGCCCGCGGGATCGGCATCACCCTGACGGTGGATGAGCGAGCCTTTTCCGGCGCCAGCCCGTGGCTTTTCGGCAGCGTAATGGAACGTCTCTTTGCCCGCCTGGTGTCCATCAACAGCTTTACGGAATTCACCCTGAAGAGTCAGCAGCGCGGCGAGATTGGCTACTGGGCGCCGCGCATGGGTAAAAGGGCGCTGATATGAGTGACGCTGCCACTGCACCGCTGCGCGTGCATCGCCTGACCCGGCTGCCGGACGCGTTCTGGCAAGGGGTTCGCGAGACGCCCTGGCGCTACGATCTGTTTCAGCTGTTAAGGCGCATTGATGCCCAGGGCGGCGAGCGCTACCCGCTGGGACGCGCGCCGCTGCCGAAATTTGAACCGCTGCGCATCGGCCAGCAGCCGTCGATGAGTTTTGCGCCGTCGACGCTGGCTCAGGTCCGCCAGCGGGAGGAGAGCGGGCTGCATGAGGTATCTATCCTCAGCTTCGGCCTGTTTGGCCCGAACGGCCCGCTGCCGGTCCACATGACCGAATACGCCCGCGAGCGGATTTATCATCATCAGGACACCAGCCTCAGCGCGTTTGCCGACCTGTTCCATCATCGCCTGACGCTGCTGTTTTACCGCGCCTGGGCGGATGCGCAGCCGGCGGTCTCTCTGGATCGCGCCGATAACAGGCGCTTTGAGGGGTATCTGGCGTCGCTGATTGGCATGGGCCAGCCGGGGCAGATGAACAAAGGCAGCCTGAGCTCGCACGCGCGATTTACCCACGCCGGACACCTGACCCGGCACGGGCGGGATCCGGAGGGACTGGAGAAGATCCTGCGCAGCTATTTTAAGGCGCCGGTCAAACTGGTCAGCAACGTGCCGCAGTGGATGCCGCTCTCCACGCGCGAGCAGGCGCAGTTGGGAGCAGGGCGCCGCATGCCGCGCATGGGGGAGTCCGCCTTTCTCGGCGTCGCCGTCCGCGACGTGCAGCACAAGTTTCGCATCGAAATTGGCCCGCTGAGCGCGGAGGAGTACAACCGTTTTCTGCCGGGGGAAGCGTGGGTCACCGAGCTGCGCGACTGGGTGCGTCAGTACGCCGGGGTGGAGTTTGAATGGGAAACGCGGGTGATCCTGCGTGAAGACGCGGTGCAGGGCACCACGCTCGGCAGCAAGGGGCGATTAGGCTATAACACCTGGCTGGGCCTTCAGCCGCAGCCCGTCCCGCGTGGCGATCTGGTGTATCGCGCAGAGCGGTAATCCTTCCGTATACCGAATCATTGTTAATGGAAACTAACATGTCAGAAATTAGCCGTGCCGTGCTTTTCGGCAAACTGGATACGCTGTTATTTACCTCTCTGGAAAGCGCCACTGCGTTCTGCAAGCTGCGCGGCAACCCCTATGTTGAGCTGGTGCACTGGCTGCATCAGCTGATGCAGCAGCAGGATGGCGATCTGCAGCAGGTCATCCGCCACTTTGCCCTTGATGAACAGCAGCTGACCCGCGATATCGTGGCCGCGCTGGATGTCCTTCCGCGTGGCGCCAGTTCCGTTTCCGATCTCTCCGAGCATATCGACAGCGCCGTGGAGCGCGCCTGGGTGTTTGGATCGCTGAAGTTTGGCGTCAGCCGTATTCGTGGCGGCCATTTGCTGATCGGCATGCTTAAAACCTGGAACCTGGCGAACGTGCTGAAAAGCATCTCGTCGCAGTTCACCCGCCTTAACGTCGAGGTGCTGATTGAGCAGTTCGACGCTATCTGCGCCAACAGCAAAGAGACGCAGCAGGCCGCCGCCGCCGTCGACTCACCGGCGGGTGCGGTACCGGCGGCGCAGGGGACGCTGGCCCAGTACGGCCAGGACCTGACCGCCCGCGCCCGCGAAGGGAAGATTGACCCGGTTGTCGGGCGCGACGAGGAGATCCGCCAGATGGTGGATATCCTGATGCGTCGCCGTCAGAACAACCCGCTGCTGACCGGGGAAGCCGGGGTCGGGAAAACGGCGGTGGTGGAAGGGCTGGCGCTGCGTATTGCCGACGGCGACGTGCCGGAGCCGCTGCAAAATATTCAGCTGTGGCTGCTGGATATTGGCATGCTGCAGGCAGGCGCAGGCATGAAAGGCGAGTTCGAGGCCCGTCTGCAGGCGTTAATCAATGAGGTCCAGTCCAGCGCCACGCCGATCATTCTGTTTATCGATGAGATCCACACCCTGATTGGCACAGGCGGCCAGCAGGGAACCGGCGATGCGGCGAACCTGCTGAAGCCTGCCCTGGCGCGCGGTCAGCTGCGCACCATCGGCGCCACCACCTGGGCGGAATACAAAAAATACATCGAGAAAGACCCGGCGCTGACCCGCCGTTTCCAGACGGTGCAGGTTCACGAGCCGGACGAAGCGAAAGCCATTCTGATGCTGCGCAGCACCGTTTCGCCGCTGGAGACGCATCACCAGGTCCTGCTGCTCGACGAAGCGGTCAGCGCGGCGGTGAAGCTGTCGCATCGTTACATCCCGGCGCGTCAGCTGCCGGATAAAGCCGTTGCGCTGCTCGACACCGCCTGCGCCCGCGTCGCGGTCAGCCAGAGCGCCCCCCCTGCGCAGCTGGAAGACTGCCTGCGCCACCTTGCCGCGCTGGATGTGGAAATTGAGATTGCTGAACGCGAAGCGCGCGTGGGGGCCGGTGATGCCGATCGCGTGACCGCTTTACTCGCCGATCGCGACGCGTATGAAGCAAAACGCGAAGCCCTGTCCCGGCGCTGGGAAGAAGAGCGTAGCCTGGTGCAGGAGATCATTCGCCTGCGCGCGGCGCTGTTCGCGGCGGGCGAGGAAGATAGCGCCGAGCTGCGCGGCCAGCTGGCGGAGCAGCAGCAGGCGCTGAACGCCCTGCAGGGCGATGAACCGCTGCTGTTTGCGGCGGTGGATGAAAACGTGGTTGCCGCGGTGGTCTCTGACTGGACCGGGATCCCGTTGGGCCGGATGGTGAAAAACGAGATCGACGCGGTGCTCAACCTCGCCGACACGCTCAACCAGCGCGTTATCGGCCAGCGTCACGGCCTGGATCTCATTGCCCGCCGCGTGAAAACCTCGCGGGCGAAGCTGGACGATCCGAACAAACCGGTGGGCGTCTTTATGCTGTGCGGCCCGTCCGGCGTCGGTAAAACTGAAACCGCGCTGGCGCTCGCCGAATCCCTGTACGGCGGCGAGCAGAACGTTATCACCATCAACATGAGCGAGTTCCAGGAAGCGCACACCGTTTCCACCTTAAAAGGTGCGCCTCCGGGGTACGTAGGGTATGGTGAAGGCGGGGTGTTAACCGAGGCCGTTCGCCGCCGTCCGTACAGCGTGGTGCTGCTGGACGAAATTGAAAAAGCGCACCCGGACGTCCACGAGATCTTCTTCCAGGTCTTTGATAAAGGCTGGATGGAAGACGGCGAGGGGCGCCACATCGATTTCCGTAACACCATCATTATTCTGACCTCCAACGTCGGCACCGACCTGATTAGCGCCATGTGCGCCGATCCGGAGCTGATGCCGGAGCCTGACGCGTTAAGCGGCGCTCTGCGCCAGCCGCTGCTGGAGGTCTTCCCACCGGCGCTGCTGGGCCGCCTGCTGGTGGTGCCGTACTACCCGCTCAGCGACGAGATGCTGGGGCAGATTGTTCGCCTGCAGCTCAAGCGCATTCAGCGTCGTCTGGAAGAGAATCACAGCATTATTTCTGAGTTTGACGACAGCGTGGTGGAACAGATTGTTCAGCGCTGTACCGAGGTGGAGTCCGGCGGCCGCATGGTGGATGCTATTCTGACCAACACCTTGCTGCCTCAGATGAGCCAGATCTTACTTACCGCCAGCCGCAGCGACGAGCAGTACCGACGTCTGCACGTCACCTGCGAGCAGGGCGAGTTTCACTGTCAGTTTGCCGCGTAATAATCATCAAGAGAACTGTAAAAGATGACGGATAATGATAACAATCGGACTGTCCCAAACGCGCTCCCGGTCGGGTACCGCTTCAACGAGTTTGAAATCAAAGAGGTGATCGGCGGCGGCGGTTTTGGCATCGTCTATCGCGCGTGGGATCACCAGCTCGAACGCACTATCGCTATCAAAGAATTTATGCCTTCGTCGCTCGCCGTGCGCGGCGACGACATGACCCTGGTGCTGCGCAGCGAGCGCTTTGGCAAAGCGTTTTCCGCAGGCCTGAACAGCTTCATCCAGGAAGCCCGTCTGCTGGCGCGTTTTAACCACCCGAATCTGCTGCACGTCCTGCGTTTCTGGGTACAAAACGACACGGCCTACATGGGGACGCTGTTTTACAGCGGCACCACGCTTTCGCGCCTGCGTGAGGAAAAGCCGGAGCTGATCAACGAGGCCTGGATCCGCCGCACGCTGCCGATGCTGTTCGGTGCGATCAAGACCATCCACAACGAAGGCTATCTGCACCGCGACATCTCTCTGGATAACATTCAGATTCAGGATAACGGCCTGCCGGTGCTGCTTGATTTCGGCTCCGCGCGCCGCACCATCGGTAACCTCTCCGACGAAACCGAAACCATGCTGCGCCCTGGCTTTGCGCCGATCGAGCAGTACACCGACGATAACGAAAGCGAGCAGGGCCCGTGGACGGATATTTACGCCCTCGGCGCCGTGCTGCGTACCCTGATTGTGGGTTCTCCGCCGCCGGTCAGCGTGGTGCGTTCGATTCAGGATACCTGCAAACCGCTGGTGGAAATCATGCCGCAGGGCTATTCCATTCCGCTGCTGCAGGCCATTGACCGCGCGCTGGCGCTGCACATGGAGGACCGTCCCCAGTCCATCGACGAGTTCGCCGCGCTGATTGAGATGCCGGTCGCCGGTATCAACGACGTGCTGACGGCGAAAAAGCCTGGCACGATGCTGGTACCGGTGGAAGAGGAACAGCCGGCTTCGCTGCTCGACTGGCGCCGCTACAAGATCCCGGGCATGGTTGCCGCAGGCGTGCTGGTGGGTATTGTCGCTGGGGCGATGCTGTTCAGCGGCGGTAACGATGCTCCCGAGCAGGCTGCACAGGCACCGGCAGAGACGCGTCCGACTGAGACCGCCGCAAACGCGCCGGACGTGAAGCCGGAAACGGCGAAGGTTAACGAGCAGGCGACGGCCCAGCAGACTCCGCCGCCTGTCGACACCAGCCCGGTCGCGCTGGTCTATATCCGCATCCTCGACGGCGAAACGCTGAAAGTGAACGGCGAGCCAAAAGCGCTGCGTCCGGCGACCAACGGCTATGCATCGCTCAAGCTGCCGGCCGGTGAGGTGAAGATTGAACTCCAGGGCAATGGAAGAACGCGTGGCCAGACGCTGGATATCACCAAGCCGGGCACCTGGCTGGTGAATCCGTAAATAGATAAACAGGAGATTTTATGGAAGTGTACGATCTTCGAAACCAAAGGCTTCATCCAAAGGAATTTGAAAAGATTGTCTCTCCTGTTTATGCCCGGAGCGATGTAGGACGCGAGTTTGTTGTGGTACGTGGGGTGTCAAATCCTTTCCACAGCATAGAGGGTTTGACGTTACGACATCGCTACGAATTTAATCCTAACGCGGTTTTTGATCCGCTGTATGCACAAAATCTTAATAAGATCGAGCGCTTAATTGACACGGGTGCAGTAGTGTTAATTGACCGGCGGCAACGGACAAAGGCGACTTATCCTTTTTTCATATCAGAATCAGGAGAGTTATTTTGTGTTGATGAAACGCGTTATAACTCTGCTTATATAAATTATGTCCTTGAGCGTTATCGTAATAATGTTGCTCTGTTCGGCAAACCCGCGCCAACGAGAGATACATTTGTTCCTGTAACGGCTCACTATGGTCCGGGATACTGGAAAACGGTAGACAATGATTATCATGGCACGAAAAATGTTCTGGTAATGGTGATAAACCGTTTAACAAGCATGGGGGATGAGGGGCGAGTTTTTGGATCGGACGGTAAAGATTATATGAATACCTCACGTGACAAAATTCAACAATGGACCCCTTTACCCGCAGAGTTGGATAGCACTTCGCGGGCATTACTCTCTGAACAGTCTGTCATCAGACGTTATGGAGAAAAGCGTTCTATTTACCAAAAGTATCAGGAAGGGGATGATGCCTGGGCTATTGGCGGTAAATCATGGCATTGGATCCCAGGAGTAAGAGAAGAAGATTATGAGTTTAAAAAGTAAGTTATGGTATTTCTGGGGATGTATGGATGTTCTGGCGGTCTTACTTTACTGCATTAATGCACTGCGGCAGGATAGAGTTCCATTTATTTCAGATATTATGGCTTTTAACAGCCTGACGAACGATGTCTCAGGCGGCGGACTGGTAACGCTCTTTTTCATTTTAGATCTGATTCTTTTACTATCGCTTATTGCATCAGCCTGGTTTTTCTTTAAAAGAAAGACCTACGCAATTAAATTTGCACTGTTTCAGGAAGTTTTCCGTCTGATCTCGTTCAGATTTTCAGTGCCACTATTCCCTGTATTAGTAAGCATTTTCGGTGTTTCGAATGTTTGGCTAAATTTGGGGTTGTTTGTGTTGTCTGAATTTTTAAAGATCTATTCGCTGATTTATTTTAATAAAAAACAACCTGCATAAATTAAAGGCCTGGGTTTGAAGAGTATTCAGCACGGCAGGTTTGTTACAGGAATCCTTTGTATCGCATAAGCCATATGGATTAACGATTATGCTCAACCGAATTACCGTTCAGCTCCCGGTGGAGGGGCTTCTGTTCTGGAAACTGACGGGTTGCGAGGCGATGTCCGAGTCGTTCGCGCTGACGCTGACCGTGCTCGGCACGGACGCGCGCATTGACCGCAGCAAGCTGCTGGGCCAGCCGGTCACGGTGACCATCCCGACGCAGAGCCTGCTGACGTCCCGCTATGTTAACGGCAAGATTACCCGCGTGGCGGTCAGCGCCGTTGAGCTGACGGGCACCCGCTATGCGGTGTACCAGCTGACGGTTGAGCCGGACCTGTGGCCGATGAAGCGCGACCGTAACCTGCGTATCTTCCAGGGGCAGACGGTGCCGCAGATTGTCAAAACCCTGCTGGCTGAGCATCAGGTCAACGTTGAGGACAAACTCACCGGCAGCTACCGGGTGTGGGACTACTGCGTGCAGTATCAGGAGTCGAGCCTGGACTTCATCAGCCGCCTGATGGAGCTGGAGGGGATTGCGTATCACTTCCGCCACGAGGCGGACAAGCACACCCTGGTACTCACCGACGCTGCCACGCAGCATCAGCCGTTCAGCGGCTATGAGGTCATTCCTTACCACCAGACGCCGTCCGGCGGCAGTACGGATGAAGAGGG
>NZ_JBMKJF010000005.1:118276-305539 GCF_049236945.1 Enterobacter cloacae complex sp. SHL020 | reverse complement strand
GTCGCGGCGGCGCTTACGCCGGCCGGGCAGACCACGGTCGATCGGGCGGGGAACGGGGTGCCGGTCGTCAACATCGCCACGCCCAACGGGGCGGGTATCTCGCATAACCAGTTCGGTGAGTATAACGTCGGCAACGAGGGGCTTATCCTCAATAACGGCACGGACCGCTTAACCCGAACCCAGCTGGGCGGGCTTATCCAGAACAACCCCAACCTGCAGGCCGGGCGGGAAGCGAAGGGCATCATCAACGAAGTCACGGGCGCCAGCCGCTCGCAGCTGCAGGGCTACACGGAAGTCGCCGGTAAGGCGGCAAACGTCATGGTGGCCAACCCGTACGGGATCACCTGTAACGGATGCGGATTTATCAACACCCCGAACGTCACCCTGACCACGGGGAAACCGCAGTTCGACGCCAGCGGTAACCTGCAGGCGCTGGAGGTGACGAAAGGCGCCATCACGGTTGAAGGCCAGGGGCTGGACGCCAGTAAAAGCGACGCGCTGTCGATTATTGCGCGCGCAACGGAAGTGAACGCCGCGATCCACGCGAACGACCTGACGGTAACGGCAGGGGCGAACCGCGTGGGCGCAGACGGCAGCGTCAGGCCGATTGCCGGTGAGGGCGCCGCGCCCGTGGTGGCGGTGGATACCGGCGCGCTCGGCGGGATGTATGCCAACCGTATCCGCCTGGTCTCCAGCGAGGCGGGCGTGGGGGTGAACCTCGGCAACCTCACCGCGCGCCAGGGGGACATTCAGCTGGATGCGGGCGGCAGACTGACGGTCAGGAACAGCCTGGCCAGCGGCTCGATTCGCGCGAATGGCGCGGGAGTGACCCTCAGCGGCAGCCATCAGGCTGGTGGCGCGCTGAACGTGGCCAGCTCGCAGGATGTGGAGCTCAGTAACAGCACGCTCGCCAGCCAGGGCGATATGCGCCTTTCTGCGGCGGGGAAAGTGCAGATGACCGGTGGCGGGACAAACAGCGCGGGCGCGCTGGCGGTCAGCAGCGGGCAGGCGATGACGCTCAGCAATACCTCCCTTATCTCCCGCGGCGCGGCGACGCTGGACAGTCAGGACACTCTGACCGTCAACGGCGGCGGCGTGTCGGCACAGGGCGGGGCGCTGACCGTCACGAGCAAACAGGGAATGGCGCTTGCGGATGCAACGCTGACGGGTCAGGCCGACACCACGCTGTCCACCGGTGGCAGCCTGACGCAGCGCGGCGGCAGCGTCACCAGCAAGGGCGCGCTCAGCGTGGCGGCCGGGAAAGATATCACCCTGACGAATACCCGCAGCGGAAGCGATACCCGCGCGACCCTCAGCAGCGGCGGCACGCTGTCCTCCACGGGCAGTGCGGTCTCAGCTGGGGAGAGCCTCGCGCTGAGCGGCGGGCAGCTGGTGCTGGACGGCCAGAGTCGGGCCGATGCCACGGCCGATATCCGCCTGACGGGCAGCACCGTCAGTAACCAGGGGCAGGTGAATGCGGGGCGCGACATTGCGCTCTCCGGCGACAGGGTGTCAAGCAGCGGCCTGCTGGCGGCGAAAGGCCGCCTTGACGTGAACGCCGGAGAGCTGACGAATGACGGCACGGCGCAGGGCAGCGACGTCACCCTGAAGGGACAGACGGTGACCAACAACGGCACCCTGCAGAGCGCCGGCAACCTGGCGTTAAGCGCCGGAACCCTGGCGCAGCGGGGCACGCTGAGCGCGAAAGGTGATGCGACCGTCACGGCGCAGCAGACCCTGCGTAACGGCGGCAGCCTGCTGGCTGACGGCGCGATGAACGTGACCGCAGGCAACCTTGAACAAAACGGCACCCTGTCCGGCGCGACGGCGCTGACGGCGCAGGCCGGCACCCTGACCAGCGGTCAGGCGTCCCGCACGACCAGCCAGGGCAATATACAGATTACCGCGACCCGCAGCGCCAGCCTGAACGGGCAGACGGACGCGGCGGGGGCGGTCACCGTCAGCGCCGGCGACCTGACCACCGGCCGGGATGCGCACCTGCAGAGCGGGCAGGCGCTCACCCTGCAGGCGCAGAATGCCGCGCTGAACGGCACGCAGGCGGCGAAAGGCGCCCTGTCGGTGACGGCGGGCACGATTGCGCACGCCGGGAAATCCACCGGTGACGCGCTGAGCTTTAACGCGTCCGGCGACCTGACCAGCGGCGGGGAGCTCTCCGCCGGCGCCATCACGCTCGGCGGACAGAACATCCTCCAGTCCGGTGCCGCAAAAGCGGACCGCATGACCCTGACGGCCCCCGGGCGCATCACCAGCAGCGGTTCGCTGGTTGCCGGTACGCTGGCGCTGGACGCTGCCTCGGTGGAGAACGGCGGGCTGCTGCAGGGGACCACCCTGCTCGGCCTGAAGACCGGGTCACTGACGAACCTCGCGGGCGGGTCGGTCTACAGCGCGCAGGATTTAACGCTGAATATCCCGGCGCTGGCCAACAGCGGGCTTATCACCACCGACGGCACGCTGCGCCTTAAAGGCGACACGCTGACAAACCAGGGCGAAATCAACGGCGTCAGCCTGAGCGGTGAGTACCTCAGCCTGACCAACACCGATACCGGACGCCTGCTGGCGGACGACCGGCTCACCCTGAACGGCACTGCGTTTACTAACGCGGGCAGTATTGCCGCCGGCGACCTGCACATCACGGCGGACAGCCTGGAGAACCAGGGTACCGTTGAGGGGGATACGGCCCTGACGCTTGGCGTGGCAGACCTCACTAACCGCGGCGCGCTGCGCAGCGGCGGAACGCTGACGCTTAACGGTGAAACGCTGGCCAACAGCGGCGAGCTCAGCGCCACCGCGCTGCTGCTGAACCTGACCCGCCAGGCCAGCAACGAGGCCGGCGGCCGGGTGATTGCCCGGGACGGCCTGACGCTGACCGCCGCTGAACTTACAAACAGCGGGCTGATGGCCGGAGCCGACGCGCAGCTTAACAGCGCGTCGGTGACCAACGGCGGCACGCTGCAGGGAACGCACTCCCTGACGGCGACCGGGGCACAGCTCAGCAACCAGCAGGCGGGCATGCTGCTCTCCGGCGGCGCGCTCGGCCTGCACCACACCACCCTGAACAACGCCGGGCTGCTGCAGGGCAACACCCTGAACCTGGCCACCGGCGAGTGGATGAATACAGGCAACGCGCTGGGGGAAGCGGGCGTGACGGCGGCGGTGACCGGCACGCTGACCAACAGCGGCAAGGTGCTCAGCCAGCAGGCGCTGGACGTCCAGGCCGGCAGGACCGATAACCGGGGCCAGCTGCTGGCGAAAGTGCTGACCCTGCGGGGCGACCTGCAGAACAGCGGCCTGCTTCAGGGCAGCAGCACGCTGGCCTGGTCCGGGAACACCTTCGCGAACCAGGCTCAGGGGCAGGTGACGGGCGGCGGGACCCTGACGCTCAGCGGACAAACGCTGAGCAACGCGGGCAGCCTGCAGGGGCGCAGCGCGACGCTTGACGCCGCAAGCCTGAATAACCAGGGCAGCGTTCAGGCCCTGGACGCCCTGACGCTTGCCGCGACCGGCAGGCTCGATAACACCGGCGCCCTGCTCAGCCAGAACCTGTTCACGCTGACCGCGGCGCAGCTGTTTAACGACGGCCGGCTGGCCGGGAAAGCCCTCACGGTGAAGGCTGCGCAGCTGAACAACACCGGGATTCTTCAGGGCAACGACACGCTGGCGCTGACCACCCGCGCCCTGAGCAACGGCGCCACCGGGCAGCTGATTAGCGGCAGTTCTCTGGACCTGTCCCTCGACACGCTCGATAACGCCGGCCTGCTGCTGGTGAACGGCGGGTTCACCCTGCGGGGCAGCGACCTGACCAACCGGGGCGATATTCAGGCGCAGGACCTGGATTTGGGCCTGGGCAACGCCCTGACCAGTACCGGGAACATCGTGGCCACCGGCGATGCCGCGCTTCACGCGACGACGCTGACCAGCAGCGGCACGGTGGCGGGCAGAACGCTGACCGCAGGCGCGACGGAGCTGCGCAACAGCGGCCTGATGCAGGGCAGCAGCGCGGTTAACGCCGCCGCTGACCGCTTTATCAACGAGCTGAACGGTAAATGGCTCTCCGGCGGCGGCTTCACGCTGACGGGCGGGCAGCTGACGAACGCCGGCACGCTGCAGGGGGCGACGCTGGACATGACCGGCACCACCCTCACCAACAGCGGCACGGTGAACGGGCAGACGGGGCTCAGCGGCACGCTCGGCGGGGCGTTAACCAATACCGGGCTGCTGCAGAGCGGCGGCGCGACCGCCTTCACCGCGGACACCCTGGCGAACCCGGGGCGCATCACCGGCGGCACGCTGTCCCTCACTGCCCGCGATATGAACAACGGCGGGCTGATGCAGGGAGCGAACGGCCTGACGCTCACCGTGACCACGCTGACCACGGGCGCGGCCTCGCGCACCCTCTCCGGCGGTATGCTGACGCTGGACGCAGGCCAGCTGGCCACCCAGGGCACGCTGCAGGGGAACGGCGCGGACATCCGCGCCAGCGACTGGACGCACGGCGGGTCCCTGCTCAGCCAGGGAACGCTGACGGCAAATGCAGGCGGCACGCTGACCTCGTCCGGCTCGCTGATGAGCCAGGGGCGGGCGGATATCACCGCGCAGACGCTGGATAACCGCGGGCAGCTCCTCAGCGAAGGGGACGTGACGCTCGGCGGCAGCACGCTTAAAAACAGCGGCACCGTGCAGGGGAACACCCTCGCGCTGCGCCAGGACAGCATTAACAACCAGGGCACCCTGACCGGCCTGCAGAGCCTGACCGTTCAGGGGCAGCAGCGGCTGATGGCGCGCATGGCGATGGCCGCGCCGCAGCAGGAACTCATTAACGGCGCAGGCGGTAAGCTGCTTACTCAGGGCACCCTGACGATTGCGTCCGGGGCGGTGACCAACGCCGGCAGCTGGCAGGCGCAGAACATCCTGCTTAACGCCCGGTCGCTCACCAACAGCGGCGCGGTGCAGAGCGCTGACGGGCTGCAGATGACGCTGGCCGACACGCTCACCGGAACCACGGGCAGTAAGATTACCGCGCTGGGTACGGCCACGCTGCAGGCCGCCACGCTGGCGAACCAGGGGCAGTGGGCGGCGAAAAACCTGACGCTGACCGGCGGCACGCTCAGCAACAGCGGTGCCATCAGCGGGGTGAATGGCCTGACCCTCAGCCAGACCGGCGCGGTCAGCCAGCAGTCTGGCGGCACCCTGCTCTCCGGCGGGGCGCTGAACGTCACGGCGGCTTCCGTCACCAGCGACGGCAAAATGCAGGGGAGCACGCTCGGCATCACCACCGGGGCGCTCACCAACGGCGGACGCCTGCAGGGCGATAACGGCGCGACGCTGGCCCTCAGCGGGACGCTGACCAACAGCAGCGGGGGCGAAATCGTCAGCCGCGATGGCCTGACGCTGACCACGCCCGCGCTGTTTAACTACGGCCTGATTCAGGGCGGCGGCGAGACGCGCGTGACCGCCTCCTCGCAGGCGCGTAACGACGGCAGGCTGCTGTCCGGCGCGCGCCTGACGCTCGGCACGCCGCAGTTCACCGGCACCGGCTGGCTGCAGGCCACCGACCTGATACTCAATGCGGCAAACGCCACCAACGGCGGCACGTGGGTGGCCGATCGCGCCACCCTGACCGGCACCACGTTTGCCAGCCAGGGCACCACCCAGGCGGGACAGCTGACGGTTAACTACGGCCAGCTGAACAACAGCGGCACGCTGCTCGGCAACGCGCAGCTGAACATTAATGCCGGGCAGGTGACCCAGAGCGCGGGCGGTAAGCTGCTGAGCGGCGGCAACCTGTGGCTGCAGAGCCGGGGGCTGGACCTCACCGGCCAGCTGGTCTCCCTGGGGGACTTAACGCTGCAGCTGACGAACGCGTTTACCAGCCGGACCGCCGTGGCGGCAGGCAGAACCCTGACCATCAGCAGCGGCGGCGACATCGATAACCGCAGCGTGCTGCAGGGGCAGGCGGTTAACCTCAGCGCGGGCGGGCAGCTCAGCAACAACGGACAAATCACCACCGGCGGCGGCACGAGTACGCTCTCCGGCAGCAGCGTGGCGCTGAACGCCGCGGGCGCGGTGCAGGGCGGGGGCGACATCACCGTGGCCAGCCGGAGCAATATTACCGTCGATGGCTTCACCGGCACGCGCGGCTCGCTGACCCTCAGCGCGCCGGGCGCCATCGTCAACACCGCGCTGCTGTACGCGGCGAATAACCTGGCGCTGTTTGCCGACAGCATCACCAACCGGCGCGGCGACATCATGGCGGGAAACAACCTGTGGATGCAGCGGGATGCGGCAGGGAATGCGAACAGCCAGGTGGTGAACACGTCGGGGAATATTGAGACGCAGAATGGGGATATTACGATCAGAACGGGGCATTTATTGAATGAACGTGATGGATTGAATATCAGTAGCTATGAAAATAAATACTCGAATGCTTTACCCGACACGTCTAAGCCTCTGAGTCGTGTTTATTATGTGAAAGATAAGCCGGATTTTGAAATTAGCTTGGAAGAATGGAAAAATAACGGGGAAAAGGTTGTTTATTATTCATGGCAAAATTGCACGGGAGCAATGAATGAACACTGTCGTAATGTAATCCAATATCGTCTGTCTGGCGAAGATACCCGGCAGTTCATTCTTAGTGAGTCCGTCGTTCAGGTTTCAGCTAACGGGGGCGCGGCCAGCATTGCCGCCGGGCGCGATATTAATATTAATGCTGGCTCAATGGAAAACAAAGCTAGCAATGTCCTTGCAGGACGGGATATTGCACTCTCCGGTTCAACTTTGAATAACCTTTCCGCAGAAGGTGGGCGTAAAGTTGAATATGTTGAGGCAAATTATCGTTGTGAATGGTTCTATTATGATTGTGGTAGTGATTATTGGCAACCATTGGAGAAGCTTAGTAATAATAAATGGTATTGGTGGGATGAGGATGAATTAAAATACCGCAGTTATGTACCTTATCGGTTAGGTGAACATAAGACGGAATTTACTACTGATGGAGCGACGTATCGCGCCGTCATCCAGGCGGGCGGCAACGTCACCGCAAACTTCACCAGTAACATCAGCAACACCAATACCACTGCCAACGCGGGCGGCATCAGCAACGTTATCTCCACGCCGTCGCTGAACACCCTCAGCAACCAGACTATCGGCAGCGGTGTGCAAAAACAGGGGCTGAACACGACCGGCACCGTGGCGGTGAACTCGCCGCAGTGGAACGACCAGCTCCAGGGTGCGCTGCAGCAGCTTAACGGCGGCGGTGCGCTGGAAAACGGCGGCGCGTCCGGCACGCCTCTCAGCAACATTGGCACCACGCAGAAAGGCAACGCGAACCTCGGCCAACTGGGCGCGCTGGCGAACGCCGGAGTCACCACCGCCGATCTCCGAACCGCTCAGGGCGGAGCCGTCGGGCATTATCAGGGACAGCGCGTCGATACCAGCGCTTATCCGCTGCCCTCGGGCAACAACGGCTATTTCGTCTTTTCCGATAACCCGAAAAGCCCGTACCTGATCGGCATCAACCCGAAACTGAACGGTCTCGGACAGCTTGATCCCGCCCTGTTTGCCGACCTGAACGCGATGCTCGGGATCAAACCGTCGTCCACGGCGCCGCAGGAGACGCGGCTGGCGTTTACCGACGAGAAGAAGTTCCTCGGCTCGTCCTATATGCTGGGGCGCCTCAACCTGAACCCGGATTACGATTACCGCTTCCTCGGCGATGCGGCGTTCGATACCCGCTATGTCTCCAACGTGGTGCTCAACCAGACCGGTAACCGCTACCTGAACGGCATCGGCTCCGACCTTGATCAGATGCGCTATCTGATGGACAACGCGGCGGCGGCGCAGCAGTCGCTGGGCCTGCAGTTTGGCGTCTCGCTGACCGCCGATCAGATTGCCGCGCTCGACCACAGCCTGCTGTGGTGGGAGAAAGCCACCGTCAACGGCGAAACGGTGATGGTACCGAAACTCTACCTGTCGCCGAAGGACGTCACCGTCAATAACGGCAGCGTGATCGCGGGCAACAACGTCACCCTGAAGGGCGGTGACATCACCAACAGCGGCAGCACGCTGCTGGCGAAAAACAGCCTGACGCTCGACAGCCAGAACAGCATCAGCAACCTCAGCAACGGCCTGATGAAAGCGGGCGGCGACCTGAACCTGAGCGCCATCGGCGATATCAATAACATCAGCTCCACCATCAGCGGCAAAACGGTCGCGCTGGAGAGCCTGGACGGCAGCATCAACAACCTGACGCAGGTTGAGCAGATTGATATCAACGCCAAAGGGAAATACGGCAACATCGGCCTGAAGGACACCCTGCTGGGCAACACGGCGTCGATTACCGCACAGGATGGCCTGTCGCTTGAGGCGGGTAAAAACATCACCGTCACCGGGGCGAACCTGGCCTCCGGCGGCGATATGCTGCTGAACGCGTGGGGCGATATTGCCGTCAACGCGAATCAGATCAACGACGCATTCAGCTCCAGCCGGGAGAAAACCAGCCGTTCCTCCGTCACGTATCAGGGAAGTAACCTCACCGCGGGCGGCAACCTGCTGGTGAACGCCGGGCACAACCTTGACGTGACCGCCAGCGACCTGAAGGCGGGCGGCAGCGCGGGGCTGAGCGCGGGCAACGATCTCAATCTGAACGCGGCACAGACCAGCGAAAGCAGCCGGAAAGGGAAAAGCGAGTCCCACAGCACCGGGCTCGACCGCACCACGATTTCCGCTGGCGATAACCTGGTCCTGAAGGCCGGGCAGGATATCAACGCGCAGGCCGCCGCGCTGGCGGCGGAGAAAAGCGTCGGGCTGCAGGCGGGGCGCGACGTGAATCTGGCTGCGGAAGAGACCACGCAGGGCGACAGCTACAGGTCAGGCAAGAAAACCGTTATTAACGAGTCGGTTCGCCAGCAGGGAACCGACATCACTGCGGGCGGGAATGTGACTGTTTTCGCAGGACGGGATGTGACGGCACAGGCTGCAGATGTCTATGCCGCAGGCGATACAGCCGTGGCCGCCGGGCGGGATATCACCCTTTCCACAGCGACGGAAAGTGACTATGCGTACCGGGAGGAGAAAAAGACGTCCGGTGGGTTCCTCAGCAAGAAAACCACTCACACCATCCACGAAGAGACGCATACGCGTGAGAAAGGCACGCAGCTTTCCGGCGACAACGTTGCTCTCCGGGCTGGCAACAACCTGACGGTGCAGGGCTCATCAGTTGCCGCTGAGCGCGATGTGGTCCTGAAGGCTGGAAATGATCTGACCGTGGAGGCAGCAACCAACACCGATACGTTCTACGACATGAAGAAGACGAAGAAATCCGGCGTTTTCTCCAGCGGGTCGGGATTGGGTATCACCATCGGGTCGCAGTCTTCAAAAAGCACCCGACAGGGGGAAAATACGACACAGAGCGATGCCCGCAGCACGGTGGGCACTGCTGGCGGTAATGTCATCATCAGCGCCGGAAATGATGTCCAGTTGAGCGCGGCAGACGTGGTTGCCGGAAGAACGAAGGATGATTCCTCCCGCAAAACCGGCCATATCGATATCACTGGCGACAGCATCTCCATCCTTCCTGGACGGGATACGGCCACTGAGTCCATGAAGCAGGAGTCCAAATCGTCTGGCGTAACGGTCAGTGTGAAAGCGCCATTTGAAGACACTGTGCGTAACGTGCGCGATATCGTTCGTGGTAAGGGCAACAGTGGCAACAGCACCGTCGATAAAGTGAAGGGGCTGGGGGCGGAAGGCGGTGCGCTCGCGCTTGACGGACCAGGCCAGATGATGGCCATTTCCGCAGGACGCACCCGGGCTTCCTCTGAGTCGCACTACGAGGGCGAGTTTAACAGCGGCAGCCATCTTGCCGCCGCAGGCAATATCCAGATGACTGCCACCGGTAAACAGGGAGGCAGCAACAGCGGCAATATCCTGATTGCCGGAAGCCAGGCTAAGGCCGGTGAAACGGTGATCCTCGATGCGAAACGCGACGTTGATATCACCACCTCCACAGACAGCGAAAAATACAGCAACAGCACTAAAAATAGCGGCTGGAATCTTTCGAGCGCCCTGAGCGCCGGAAGTGCTGTTCGCGCCATCTCGGGTGGGGGTTCCCACGGCAATCAGCTTCTCCCGGGCGGGATGAGCAAGGCGGAGAGCAATAATAGCGGCACCCGGACCACACAAAACGCGTCGGTCATTCAGGGCTCAGATATTTACGTTAACAGTCGTGACGGCAGCGTGAATATCAGCGGCAGCCTGATGACCGCCACGGACGATCTTCTGCTGTCAGCCACACATGGGGATATCTCCGTTTCTGCCGGACGCGATACATCGCGCAGTGAGAGCAGCGGCAGCAGCAAATTGCTGGGAACGCTGGGCGGCGATGGTTACAGCGCCACGGCAGGCTACCGTCATGAAAAAAACAGCAGTCGGGAAGATAGCAGCCTCGAAAACGGATTGCGCAGCCAGCTAAGCAGCAAAAACGGTAACGTTGTCGCGCAGGCCGGTAACGATCTCTCCCTGTCAGGTACGGATATCCGTGCCGGTAAATCGGTGTCACTCAGTGGCGAAAATGTCCTCATGGGGGTGAGCCGGGATACCCGTGACGGTGAAAACCACAGCAGCAGCGCCCAGTATGGTGTGACGGCATCTGCTGGCGGCTGGGCTGTTGAGGCTGCAAAAGCCGCTGAGACGGCAGCCCGCAGTGCAGAAAACGGCGATGATCCACGGCTGACCGCCATCAGAACCGGCCAGTCGGCGGCAACCGCGGCGCAGGGCGCTATGTCGGACTCGTCGCTCATCAAGGCTAAAGTGTCTTTAACGGCGGGGACGTCATCTCAGGACAGTCGTTACCACAGTACCGACACGCAGGGCACCACCATTAATGCCGGCGAGAATGTCTCTGTCCGTGCCGGAAATGACATTGCCGGTATGGGGGTACAGATCGCGGGTAAACACGTAGCGCTGGATGCGGGGCGGGATATTCTGCTGTCTGCCTCCCGGAACACAACCCTCTCTGAGAGTAAAAACAGCGGTAGCCAGTTCAGCGTCGGTGTCGGTGTGAGCCTGATTGGTGCGCAAAACGGCATCTCGGTGGAGCTGGGAGCGTCACAGCATAAGGGGCAGGATAACAGCCAGTCACAGGGCAATTCGAACAGGGTTGTCCATGCTGATGAACAGCTTACGGTGAACAGCGGACGCGACACCACCCTGAAAGGTGCGGAGCTGGAAGGTAACCGTGTGGTGGTCAACACCGGGCGCGATCTCACCATCAGCAGCGTGCAGGATACGGCCAGTTATGACAGCAAGCAGTCTTCGTCAGGCGCGTCCCTCAGTCTGTGCATACCGCCACTGTGTTATGGTGCCTCTTCCGGTAGCGTCAGTGCATCGGGTGAGAATATCACCCAGAATGGTAAGAGCGTTGCTGAACAGAGCGGGATATTCGCAGGCAAGGGCGGCTTTGCTGTCACCACCGGAAATCATACCCAGCTTGACGGCTCGGTGATTGCATCCACGGCGTCTGCAGATAAAAATAGCCTCGACACCGGTACGCTGGGTTTCAGTAATCTCCACAACGAGAGCCAGACCAGCGGCAACGGCTACACGGTGGCGCTGTCCGGCAGCGCGGGCGGCAGCAGAAACGGTGAAAACCGCAACCTGGCACCGGCCATCGGTACGGGCCAGGCAGAAGAGAGCCACACTGGCACGACCTCATCAGCAGTGAGTGGCGGTAGCATTGTCATTCGCAACCCGGCGGGACAGAAACAGGATATTGCTGACCTGAGCCGTGATACGGCTGACGCCCACCACGGCGTGGACGTGAACGGTGATGTGCAGAAGGTCAGGGATAACCTGGCGGTTCAGAGTGAAGGCGCGGCGCTCGCCTCTTCTGCGCTGGATGCTTACGGCAAGTATGCGGAGCAGAAAGCGCGGGAGTCCAATGCGGCGCTGGGCGCGAAGCTGGCGTCAGAAGGAAAACTACAGGGCGATACCCCGCAGGAGCAGGAAGCGTTCCTGAAGACGCAGCCCGGATATCAGAATACCGAATACGGTCCGGGGAGTGATTTCTGGACGAAGGGCAGTGCAGCGGCGGGATTACTGGCAGGCGCGCTTGGCGGTAACCTGAAGGCAGGCGCGGCAGCGGGGGCGGCCCCTCTGCTGGCGACCCTGGTCAAGGAGCAGAAAGACCCGACAGCCCGTGCCGCGCTGCACGGTATTGTGGCTGCAGCGCTGACGCAGCTGAGTGGCGGGAGCACTTCTGATGGCCTGAAGGCCGGTGCCATAGGGGCCATTACGGCCTCGGCGATGACCGACCATCTGGTCAGTGCGCTGTATGGAGATAAAAAATCCAGTGACCTGACGCCAGAGGAAAAACGGCTGGTCAGTAGCCTCGTGAGTATCGCGGGTGGTCTGGCGGGCGCTGTGGTTACGGATGGCAGCGTCTCCATGGCGGCGACGGCGTCAGAAACGGCGAAGGTGGAGGTTGAGAATAACTCGCTGAGTGTCGATCAGAACCAGCACCGCATTAAAGAGCTATCTGAGTGTCAGGGTAATGCAGGCTGTGACAAAGGGATTACCGAAAAATATAAGCAACTCAATGCTGAGCAGCATAAGAGCGTTGTTGAGTGTAAAGGCGCAAAGGCCTGTGTTGATAAGGCTAATGAGGTCGGCGGCCTGCAGACGGCATACGCAAATCGTCTTGGCGAACTTGGTGATAAGCTTCACAGCACAGGTAGTCTGACAACAGAAGAGAAGCAGGAATGGGCCTACCTTCAGGGAGTGCTACCGCAGCTTGAAGCGGACAGAAATGCAGCTATTCATAATGCGCTGATGTCGGGTGATTCGTCGGAGGCGAAGCAGCTTGCGATAAACTCGTTAGCGCAGGTGGCCGGAACCAGCGCAGCGGGGATAGCGGCTGGGATTGGGAAAGGAGGAAAAGGTAGCTCGCTACCTACACCAACAAGCTCAGATCTTGGATTATCGCCTGCAAACCAGAAATATGTGGATATCCTTTCACCGGAAGCGAAACAGCATATTTTGTATGGGGATAGCCCTACGCAAGGTGGACATCTGTATCCCGGAAATCCAGGAAAAACAGTTTTCCCTCAAAGTTGGTCAGCAGACAAGGTTGTTCATGCTGTGGGTGATATAGCTACTTCACCCGATACCAAATGGTTTGCCCAGACCGGAACGGGCGGGGCGTATACAAATGCAGGAAGACCAGCAAGATGGGTTGCCTGGGAAGAGCGAGAGGGTGTTAGAGTTCGTGTGGTATACGAGCCTGCTAGTGGGAAAATAGTAACAGCGTTCCCGGATAATAATCCGACTCCTCCAGGTTTAAGGCCAATTAAGAAATAGTGTGGGCGCGATGGATATTAATGACAAAATTAGATTATTAGGTGAAGGGTTAAAGGATCGGTTGGATCCTTCGCTAGTTGACTTTGCCCTTGATTATATTGGGTTCTCAGAGAACGTATTAGCATTTGAAACGCTATGTGATCACATCGCTGATTTTGATGTTGTGATTAGTAGAGATGAATACACGCAAGTACTTAAAATAGCTAATGATCTTGGTTTAGAAATAGATAGTAGATATACATATATCAATCCAGAGAAATAACATTCTAATAACTATGACTAATCCCGGCCTCAGCGCCGGGATCTTCTCTTTAACCGTCAGAGCTTAACCGGTTCGATCACCAGCCGTCCCTGCTCCACGCTGACCAACACCGGGGCACAGGGCACCACCATTAATGCCGGTGAGAATGTCTCTGTCCGTGCCGGAAATGACATTGCTGGCGTGGGGGTACAGATCGCGGGTAAACAGGTGGCGCTGGATGCGGGGCGGGATATTCTGCTGTCTGCCTCCCGGAACACAACCCACTCTGAGAGTAAAAACAGCGGCAGCCAGTTCAGCGTCGGTGTCGGTGTGAGCCTGATTGGTGCGCAAAACGGCATCTCGGTGGAGCTGGGAGCGTCACAGCATAAGGGGCAGGAAAACAGCCAGTCACAGCGCAATACGAACAGTGTTGTCCATGCTGATGAACAGCTTACGGTGAACAGCGGACGCGACACCACCCTGAAAGGTGCGGAGCTGGAAGGTAACCGTGTGGTGGTGAATACCGGACGCGATCTCACCATCAGCAGCGTGCAGGATACGGCCAGTTATGACAGCAAGCAGTCTTCGTCAGGCGCGTCCCTCAGTCTGTGCATACCGCCACTGTGTTATGGTGCCTCTTCCGGTAGCGTCAGTGCATCGGGTGAGAATATCACCCAGAATGGTAAGAGCGTTGCTGAACAGAGCGGGATATTCGCAGGCAAGGGCGGCTTTGCTGTCACCACCGGAAATCATACCCAGCTTGACGGCGCGGTGATTGCATCCACGGCGTCTGCAGATAAAAATAGCCTCGACACGAGTACGCTGGGTTTCAGTAATCTCCACAACGAGAGCCAGACCAGCGGCAACGGCTACACGGTGGCGCTGTCCGGCAGCGCGGGCGGCAGCGGAAACGGTGAAAACCGCAACCTGGCACCGGCCATCGGTACGGGCCAGGCAGAAGAGAGCCACACTGGCACGACCTCATCAGCGGTGAGTGGCGGTAGCATTGTCATTCGCAACCCGGCGGGACAGAAACAGGATATTGCTGACCTGAGCCGTGATACGGCTGACGCCCACCACGGCGTGGACGTGAACGGTGATGTGCAGAAGGTCAGGGATAACCTGGCGGTCCAAAGCGAAGGCGCGGCGCTGGCCACCTCTGCGCTGGATGCTTACGGCAAGTATGCTGAGCAGAAAGCGCGGGAATCCAATGCGGCGCTGGGCGCGAAGCTGGCGTCAGAAGGAAAACTGCAGGGCGATACGCCGCAGGAGCAGGAAGCGTACCTGAAGACGCAGCCCGGATATCAGAATACCGAGTACGGTCCGGGGAGTGCCTTCTGGACGAAGGGCAGCGCAGCGGCGGGATTACTGGCAGGCGCGCTTGGCGGTAACCTGAAGGCAGGCGCGGCAGCGGGGGCGGCCCCTCTGCTGGCGACCCTGGTCAAGGAGCAGAAAGACCCGACAGCCCGTGCCGCGCTGCACGGTATTGTGGCTGCAGCGCTGACGCAGCTGAGTGGCGGGAGCACTTCTGATGGCCTGAAGGCCGGTGCCATAGGGGCCATTACGGCCTCGGCGATGACTGACCATCTGGTCAGCGCGCTGTATGGAGATAAAAAATCCAGTGACCTGACGGCAGAGGAGAAACGGCTGGTCAGTAGCCTCGTGAGTATCGCGGGAGGTCTGGCGGGCGCTGCGGTGACGGATGGCAGTGTCTCCATGGCGGCGATGGCGTCGGAAACGGCGAAGGTGGAGGTTGAGAATAACTCGCTGAATCCTGGCCATGACGAGGAAGAGCTTGAGAAAGAGCACGGCGACCGGTTGCCAAAAGTTCATAACATTGCCAGGCCCGGGGTGTTGTTTGACGAAGATGGCAAGCCGCTTCCTGGAACTGCTGGTCTTGGCATTGGGGCAGTTCCGATTAAAAATGGTGGTGGGGTCGGTAAAGATATTATCCCACTGGGTCGAGGTTCAACCGGAAGGACCACACCAAACTCTTTAGGGGAGAAATTGTCTATGGAGCAGGCTATGTCTAATCCTGCTGCAGGTCATCAATTGCCTGTAATTATGACGGACCCAAGATGGCCAAGAGCTGATGGTTGGGTAAAAATGGCTCAAAACGTCAATGGAGTTGAAGTTCATTATGTTCGTAATACAAAAACAGGACAGGTTGATGACTTCAAATTTAAATAGGACCTTATAAATGTTAGTTCTATGTCGCTCAATTTCAGGAAAAGCATTACCTGAAAATGTAAGAATTATGGGGGAAACGGATGAAACTGACTTCTCACCTTTGCAACCAGACCAGCAATATAAGGTTTATGGGTTGATGTTCTTCGCATCCAGAATAGATTTTTTAGTTTGCCCTCCATCAGGTGGTCCGATGTGGGTTCCATCAAACCTATTTGATGTTGTAGAAGATGAAATTCCTCTCGGGTGGGGATGTGTCCTTACTGAAAGAAGTGAAGGGTATGCCGATTTATCTGAGGCTTTTGGGATTCATTCAATCTGTGGATATCTTGAGCTGATAAGGTCGTACTCACATTACGTTGGGATACTTGAACGTGATCCGGAAGAGCTAAAGGTTTTTTATTCTCAATAGCAAAAAGATCCCGCCTTTCGAGCCGGGATCTTTTTACCTGTCAGCCCTTGGTCGGTTTGATCACCAGCCGTCCTTGCTCCACGCTGACCGTGACCGGCATGTCGGTGCTGAATCCCGCCTCTACCAGCCAGTTATCATTAAGGCGCAGGCTGGGATGCGGGAATAGTACGTGGTCGTTCGGCTTATTGGGAACAGTCTACAGGTACTGTTGTAATTCGTTATCAGAAAGCATCTGATGGCGGAACGTCTTTTAGACCGGTAAACGGTAGGACATACTTTGATAATTTGAGGTGATGAATGGATGTAATATCTGTAAAGGGAAACAAGCTCAATTAACCCTTGGTGAGAATGAGTTATTAATCCTGAATTCAGCCTTGAATGAGATTTGTAATGGTATCTCTGTTTCTGAGTTTGAAACCAGAATAGGTGCTTCTAAGGAAGAAGTCTGTACATTACTTAGTGAGATAGGCTGGATTTTAGACAATATGATTGCTTAAAAAGAATCCCGGTCACCGTTTAGCAGTCAGGCTCACCTAAAATGCCCGTCCCGGCGCTTAATCACCGGCATATCGCCGGTATCGTTCAGCACTCCCGGAAACCCTTCCTGGTACCGGAACATCTTTGGTCTGCTAATGTTGGCGACCCTGGTCAAGGAGCAGAAAGACCCGACAGCCCGTGCCGCGCTGCACGGTATTGTGGCTGCGGCGCTGACGCAACTGAGTGGTGGTAGCAGTGCGGATGGCCTGAAGGCTGGTGCCATAGGGGCCATTACGGCCTCGGCGATGACCGACCATCTGGTCAGTGCCCTGTATGGAGATAAAAAATCCAGTGACCTGACGGCAGATGAGAAACGGCTGGTCAGTAACCTGGTGAGTATCGCGGGAGGTCTGGCGGGCGCTGCGATGACGGACGGCAGTGTCTCCATGGCGGCGATGGCGTCGGAAACGGCGAAGGTGGAGGTTGAGCATAA
Organism: Enterobacter cloacae complex sp. SHL020; assembly: GCF_049236945.1. Taxonomy (NCBI): domain Bacteria; kingdom Pseudomonadati; phylum Pseudomonadota; class Gammaproteobacteria; order Enterobacterales; family Enterobacteriaceae; genus Enterobacter; species Enterobacter cloacae complex sp. SHL020. The sequence goes on along the minus strand of NZ_JBMKJF010000005.1, from coordinate 288,355 downwards.
TTCGCTGAGTGATGTACTGGACGCGGTATCTCAGAATAAGACACCTCAGCAGGTCGCGAAAGAGCGTATCGAAGCAGAAAACGAGCGCTATAAGAAAGAAAACTGTGCCGGGATGAGCGCGGAAGCGTGCTCGGTGAAGATGTATACCCAACGTCAGGCAGAACTGAAAGATATCCTGTTGACGGGCGCAGATTTTGTGCCAGTGGTCGGGGATATCAAAAGTGTCGCGGAAGCAAACAGTGCACTTGATTATCTTGCTGCGGCCATCGGCATCATACCAGGTGCTGGCGATGTTGCTGGTAAGGCCATCAAAGGTGCGGAAAAAGCGCTGAAAGTTGGTGATCTTGAAACAGCATCGAAGTTGCTCAACAAGGCCAGTGATGAAATTTCTGGATATATTCCTGGTCCTGGAAAAATATCTGTACCATCTTCAGGTGTTGGTGCTAGTGCCAAATTCTCGGTAACTAACGCACAGGTTGGTAAAAAACTTGGTAAACATGTTGAGGATTTTGGTGGGAATGCCTCAAATGCGGCCGATCGAGAACGTGTTTTAAATATTATAAATGATATAGGTACTAATCCAGATAAAGTTGTTGCAGGGAAATTTGCTGGGCAAAGAACTGAAGCCGGAGCGAGTCGTGGTGATGTATTCTTCAGAATAAAAGGAAACGACGTCGTTGTTACTAAACCTGATGGTAGCTTTGTTACCATCCTTAAAGATGGTGTAATAAATAATACATCAGTTAAAAATGCGCTGAAGGGGGCACCGCAATGATGCGTAATTTCGAGCGGTATCAAGATCTGGCACGTAATGTCGTGGGACAAAAACTTCAGAGTGTCAATGGGCTAATATATGTTTATGACGTTCCAGATTTAGGGAGTCCTCAACAACTTCAACTTGTTTTTTGCGATACATATCAGAATATTATATGTAGATGCGGACTGGATGGGGCTTCACTTGAACTGATTGATTCACCAATGCAAGAAAAGGATCTCGGAGAGTATGGCAAAGAAGTAATCATGGATTTGTCAAACTCATATTTGTTTCAGAAGGCCTTTGGAAAAATACTCTTAAAATTTTACGTGATCTGCTCTGAAGTTGAGCAACAAATAATTGGTGTAAAGTTAGCTTTTGATGAAGGATTTAATTTAATAATCATTAATCTTGGGGATGAAATTAAAATTTTTAATTCTCTGTTAAGAGAATATGAGCGAGACGAAAAAATTAATTACATTGATGTTCTATCTGTATCTTAAAAACAGCCCAGACATTATTGTTATGAACTGCGCATAATCGCCCTTGTGTTATGCTGAACTGCCGCAGGCAATTTACTCACTGGACTTTTTACCGGGGCGGTAGCATGTCCAGACGAAAAAGGTGCGTCAGGGTAAAAAGTTGCCAGTTCGGGAAAGCAGTAGAAAAAAATCGGTTGTATCTTACTTAAGTAATAAGGGAATAGGATTCAGTACAGCAATTCATGTCAGAGAGAGTTGTTGTTGAAAATAACTCGCCCAGCGAAGCCGCTGATCATCTGGCAACGAGTAAAATGCCGGAGGGCGGATACCTAAACCTGCAGCGGTAACTATATTGTGCCTAGAAATCCTGCTGACTCAGTTCTTGGACTAGGTACAAATAGTTATGGAAACGCTCAGATTTCGTCTCGAGAATAAAACAGACAAAAATCGAATAAGTGCGGTAGTGAATAATGGAGAACTCAGGTAAGAAAGGGGCCTGGAACAAGGCAATGAATAAGCCGGAACCGAACACTGTTTATAAAGTCGATGGGAATAAAACATTCCAGACTGATGCATTGGGAAGAACCAGTTCAGCTGAAGGGATACTAGTTGCTTCGAAAAGCGACAGAAACACTTATCAGAAATGCAAGGCCGGGAAATGTGGTAGCTCTGGTGATGAAGGTGGTCATTTAATTGCCAGTATTTTTAATGGTCCTGGCGAAAAACTCAATCTTGTTCCTATGGATGGCAACCTGAATAAAGGTGTATGGAAACAGATGGAAAACACATGGGTTAATGCTTTGAAAGATGGCAAACAAATTAATATTAAAATAGAACCTGTTCACACTGGGGGGGAATAAGCGTCCCGATAGCTTTAGTGTAACATATTCTATTGACGGAGGCCGTCCTGTTATCAAAGACATCAGCAACACCCCTGGAGGGGTAAAATGAACGAATTAGATGATCTGCATAATAAAATAGGTCAGTTATTAGTGGATGCCGGTCCTGCTAATGTGATGAAGATCATTGCTCGTGCTAAATTATCACTTGATGGTGAGTCATGTGAGTATGAGTATGATTATCTTGATCAAGAGGGAGATGAAGACTGGTTCGTTCCTGATAAATTAGCCAGCCACGATCTTAGACTACTGTTAGTTAAAATGAGGGATTTTTACATCCAAAATAATATGACTAACGGGAAACCAGCATGGACAGGTTGTGAAATAATCGTTGATATACCAGAAGAAAAAATAAGCATAAACCTTCAATATGATGACTAACTGAGATCCCGGCCCCAGCGCCGGGATCCCCACAATGCCCGTAGCGTGTACGGTCGAAAAAGGCGCGTCGGGGCAAAAAGTTGGCGTGCAGGAAGTACAGCAAGGGGGGGATGGACATAACTAACTGAAATAAAAGGGGGAAAACAGGTTCATCGCAGCGACCTGCGTCGGAAAGAGTTGTTGCTGAGAATAATTCGCTGGGGGATAAGGATAAAAACTTCCGATAATAGATATCCGTCCGGGCTGGCTGAAACCGGGAGTTGTGGAAGCTGATGGAGACATTCAAGGGAATGGAATGTCGAAAGCTTCAATTCCTAAAGTACCCCCAAAATTATTGAAGCAAGGCCGACGACTCCGTACAACTTAAATGTGTATGAAAATGGAAAAATTGTACATGAACAAGCTTTCCATCAGGTTTATACCGATGGTCAGTATGTTTACGATCCAAGAGTGTCCTTAAAACCAATTCCTAAAGGAGATTGGGAAAAACATATCAAATCTATAAATCAGGGAAGTGTTACGATCTCTGATAAATTACAGGGGTTAAAATAATGTTTCCGATAGGTAAGAAAGAAACAATCTTGTTAGACTTCATTGGTTCTCTTGGAAAACTGGAGTGGTTACATTATCAGAGCCGTATTGAAGATGAATGGATAAATGACCATTTTGAAAAAATTGATCGCTCTAAGTATCCTCCTTATACCAGTTTTCGTTTTGAAAAAGAGGTTCCAGAAGTTATTACCTTACTGGAAGATGCGATTCAATCATATAAAGGTAAAGTTGAGTGGTGTATGACCCATCATCCGAAAGAGTATGGTACTGGTGTTAATCATCGTATTTTGCCTACATTTGTTAAGAATCTCAGAGCGAGTGAAGGTATGGAAGATGTTAACGAGTATATTGAAAACCATTATCCTGATTTTGGCCCAATCGCCTATGAAGATCTTGTTGGACTGACGAAGCACGTTCAATTAGTTTTCAAAAATGCTGGATATGACGCATAAATTTTCTTTATATGCTCTGTAATAACATTTTGATATGGAGTCTTAACGCGTTATACGTACGGACGGAAAGAAGTGTCAGGTGGCTATTTTAGTCAGAATGCCTTAACAATAATGGCTAGCGCCACCAATCTTGCATCTGTGCATTTATTTGTTTTGTAGGCCCGGTAAGCGAAGCGCCACCGGGCCATGGCAGATTAATTATTGACTCATCACCCTTTCGGGAACACCCAAACATGCTTCTCAGGCAGAGAAAGATGGCAGTGCTGCGGATCCCGAACCTCATGCCCATACGCGCGAATGACAAAATCATCCCCCACCGTGCGGAACAGGTACTCCCAGCGGTCGCCGAGATACATGCTGGTGAGCAGCGGCAGCTCAAGCTGATTTTCCCCAGGCCCCTCGACCACCGCCACGCGCTCGACGCGGATCACCGCCGTCGCTTCTTCACCGCTCTGCACCCCTTCACCCGCCTGGCCCCACAGCACCCAGCCTTTACCTTCGATACGCGCTTTGCCGTCGCGCACTTCGGTGACCTTGCCGTGCAGGCGATTGTTGCTGCCCATAAACTCGGCGGTAAAAAGCGTTTTCGGCGAGCCGTACATCTCCTGCGGCGTGCCCTGTTGCTCAATTTTGCCGTTGTTAAGCAGCAGGATGCGGTCGGAAATGGACATCGCTTCGTTCTGGTCGTGCGTCACCATCAGCGCGGATAACCCGAGCTTGATAATCAGCTCGCGCAGGAACACGCGGGCCTCTTCGCGTAGCTTGGCGTCGAGGTTGGAAAGCGGCTCGTCCAGCAAAATTACCGGCGGGTTGTACACCAGCGCCCGGCCAATCGCCACGCGCTGCTGCTGCCCACCGGAGAGCTGGTGCGGGTGACGTTTGCCAAGATGGCCCAGACCAAGCTGGTCCAGCACGTCCTGCACGCGCTGCTGGATCTCTTTGGCCGGGACTTTGCGCAGCTTGAGCGGATAGGCCACGTTCTCAAACACGGTCTTGTGCGGCCACAGGGCATAGGACTGGAATACCAGCCCCAGGTTACGCTCTTCCGCCGGGACTTCGCTGCGCGGCGTGCCGTCGTAAACCTTATTGTTGCCAATAACAATCGACCCCTGGGTCGGTTTTTCCAGACCCGCGACGGCGCGCAACAGGGTGGTTTTACCGCTGCCGGAGGGGCCTAACAGGGAGACCACTTCGCCGCGCTTCAGGTTCATGGAGACACCTTTTAAAACAGGATTGTCGCCGTAGGTTAAGTGCAGATCGTCAACCGCTAATTCAATCATGTATTTTCACTCCGAAACGAAGGGCAATGCCCAGACCTACCACGACCAGCAGGATGTTAATGAAAGAGAGCGCCGCCACGATATCGATGGCACCCGCGGCCCAGAGGGAAACCAGCATCGAGCCGATGGTTTCCGTGCCGGGTGAAAGCAGGTACACACCCGTTGAATATTCGCGCTCAAAGATCAGGAACATCAGCAGCCACGAACCGATAAGACCGTAGCGGGAGAGCGGTATGGTGACGTGGCGGGTGATCTGCCCGCGCGTCGCCCCGGTGCTGCGCGCCGCTTCCTCAAGCTCCGGCCCCACCTGCAGCAGCGTGGAAGAGATGAGCCTTAGCCCGTAAGCCATCCACACCACGGTATAGGCCAGCCAGACGCTGAAAATGGTGCTGCGCAGCGAACGCAGCCAGACGATGACGTTTTCGCGCATCCAGTCGGTCCAGGCGAACCCGGAAAGCCAGCCGGATTTCAGCGAGTTATCCAGCCACATCGGCAGGAACAGGAACACCCACAGGAACGCCAGACCCGCCAGCAGGCCAGGCACGGCGCGCGGCACCAGCACGCTGTAGTCCAGAAAACGCGTGGTGTTGTCCGGCTTGCGGTGCATGGCAATGCCGACAAACAGGTAGCACACCACGGCCAGCGCGCCGCCAATGACGCCAATCGCCATGGAGTTGACGATGGCGCGCAGCAGGTTGGGCTGCGCCCAGATGGTGCGGAAGGTGTTCAGAGAAAGCTCGTCCCACAGCGAAACGCCCACGCCCCAGTTGGAGATAAACGCGCGCAATACCACGCCGAGCAGCGGAACGCCGATGGTGACGGTGAGCCAGAAGGCAATCACTCCGCCAGCCACCCAGCGCCATTTACCCAGCGGCAGCGCGCGGGCCTGCGAAGCCTTACCCTTCATGGTGACGAAGCGGTTGGCGGTGCGCATCAGGCGACGCTGGAGCATCACCAGAGGGATGGTGATGCAGATCAGTACCACGGCAACCGCCGCCATCAGGTTATAGGATGGGGTGCCCATCTTGTTCGTCAGCTTATAGAGATAGGTCGCCAGCACCATGTTGCCTTCCGGGTCGCCGAGGACCAGCATCAGGCCGAACACTTCCAGCCCGAGGAAGAACAGCAGCACGGTGGCGTACAGAATGGACGGGCGCACCATCGGCAGGCTGACGGAGGTCATCACCTGCCAGGGCGACGCGCCCGCGGTGCGCGCGGCTTCTTCCACATCGGAGCCCACGCTGCGCAGCGCAGACGAGATATACAGATAGGCGTGCGGGACGTGCGTCAGGCCGGCAATGACCACAATGCTCGACATGTCGTAGATATTCCACGGCACAAAGCCGATCAGCGCCTGAGCCCACTGGGAGAGAAAGCCCACTGGACCGGCGGCCACCACGTAGCCAAAGCCCAGCACCATCGGTGAAACGAAAATCGGGACCAGGATCAGCGGCTCAATCAACCGGCGGCCGGGCAGGTCGGTACGCACCATCAGAAACGCCAGCACGCCGCCCAGCGGGATGGAGATAAAGACCAGCCCGAAAGCAAGAATAAAGCCGCTTTTCAGGGCTTTATAAAAATCAGGGTCGGTGAAAATAAACTCAAACGATTCAAAGCTCCACTCTTTTGACGGCGAAAAGAACGGGGCGGACAGGAAGCTCTGTATCACGATAAACGACAGCGGGGTGTAGATAACCAGGGCGGTTATTAGCACGACGATGCCTCGCGGCAGGCTTTGCCACTTTCTGCGTAATGTATTCATGGGGTATCCCTGGTGTTGCAGCCCAGAAAAACGAACTCAGTCGATAAGGGAGCGCGGCGGCCTGCGCCGCGCTCAGACGCTTATTTACCGGCGGCGGTACGCCACTCTTTGATGTACTCCAGGCGTTTTTTCGGCTGCAGGTATTCCAGCAGCGTTTCATCAACCGGAATTGGCTTCAGCGCGTTGCCGAGGATTTTGGTCAGGCCGTCGATATCTTTTTTCCCTTCGATATCGTTACGAATGGAGGGAATATCCGCCTGACTGGCCAGAATACTTTGCCCTTGCTCAGACAGCACATAGTCAAGCCACAGCTTCGCGGCGTTGCTGTTTTGCGATTGCTGGCTGATGAACGACACGCGCGACAGCACCAGGGTGTAATCTTTTGGATAGGAGATGCCGAGCGACGGATCGTTCTTCGCACGCGCTTCCGCGTAGGAACCGAGGATGTTGAAGCCGATCAGGTTTTCACCGGAGGAGACGCGCTCCATCATGGTGCCGGTTGACGACTGCACCGACAGGCCACCTTTGGCGACGTCGGCCAGGGTTTTGAAGTAATTAGGATCGGCGTTGTGATCCTGAACCGAGAGCATAAAGCCCAGACCCGATTTTTCGATGTCGTAGGTGGTGACTTTGCCTTTGAATTTGTCCGTCTGGCTGGCAATCAGCTTCGCCAGCGCGGCGTGAGAATCCGGCACGTCGCCGGCCGGGATCAGGCGCTTGTTGTAGATGAAGACCACCGGCTCATAGGTAGTGCCGTAGGCCTTATCTTTCCAGACCGCCCATTTCGGCAGTTGGCTTTGCTCCGGCGATTTATACTCCATGGCGTAGTCGGTGGCGAGCTTCAGGCCGGTGTCCATAGAGGAGCTCCAGACCACGTCGCCGCTCACGCCACCGGAGGCCTGTTCGCTGATGAAGCGGTTGTACAGCTCGGTGCTGTTCATGTCGTTGTATTCGACTTTAATGCCGGGATAGGTTTTTTCGAAGCCCTGGATCAGCGGCCCGGCGGCCTTGATGTCGGTGGTGGAGTAAATAACAACCTTGCCCTCTTTCGTTGCGGCATCAACAACTTTTTGATACTCAGCAGGATAGCCCTGCGGCAGGGCAGAAAGTGCAGAAGCAGAGAACAATACAGTAGCGGTAAGCAGAGAAATTCGGAACGTGTTCGACATTATAGTTAACCTTTTAGTTACATTTGAGGAACTAATTGTCAACATAGCGTAAAGCGCGCCTCCGACAATAGGGAGGCGAGGGCAATGATTCCGAAGTGTGATTGTCGCCGTCGTTTCAGCAATTAACACCATAAAATCCGCGAACGTTAGCCAACGAACGGTTGCGGATCACGGTTTATCGGGGGCTTTGCGGTATAACCGGCGAGGATGACCAATATTGCCGTACAGCATTTCAATGCTGATTAACCCGCTCTCCACGCAGTATTCAAGGTAGCGACGCCCCGTGGTTTTGCTGATCCCCACGTTTTCCACCACCTCTTCAACCGACATCGCATCGTCGGGATGCTCGGCGAACAGGCGTTTTATTCGTTCCAGCGTCTGGGGTTCAATGCCCTTCGTGGACGGCGTAACGGATGATTCAGCGGCAGGTAGATGAAACAGGCGATCCAGCGCATGCTGGTCGACCACCTTCACCTGCTGCACGGTGTGGATGAAGCGCATAAACCGCTCCAGCGAGGCGTGCAGGCGCTGAAAAAAGACGGGCTTAATCAGGTAGTCAAACGCGCCGCTGCGCATGGCGTGGCTGCAGGTCTGCATATCGCTGGCGGCGGTGATGAAGATCACCGAGCATTCATAGCTTTTCAGCAGCGGATTATCGATGAGCTCCACGCCTTTACCGTCCGGGAGATAGTTGTCCAGCAGGATCAGCCTCGGCTGATGCTGTCGAATCAGACTGCATGCCTGCTCAATCGACGCGGCGATGCCCACCACGCGCAAATGAAAATTCTGCTCAATATACTCGCGATGCAGCTCCGCCAGGTGCGGCTCATCTTCAACGATCACAACGTCAAGTGGTCGGGTCATGCTGTTGTCCATTCGGGATAAACACAGAAAAAATAGTGCCCTGCGGGGTATTGTCGGCAATCTCAATGCTGCCGCCGGCCTTGTCGATATATCCTGCCACCAGGAACAGGCCAATACCGTGCTCGGTACCCACAATGTCGTTTTCGCTGTCCGGCTTGCTGCTAAATCCCTGGCGGAAAATGTGCGGCTTCAACGCATCGTCCACCCCGCAGCCCCGGTCGGCCACCTCGATCAGCAGCTCCTGGTTACGGTCAGAAATGTAGAGTTCTACCGGCGCGTGAACCGGGGCGTTGAGTGTCGCCTCCACGGCGTTATCCAGCAGGTTACCAATAATGGACATCAGCTCCGTTTCACTCAGCGCGGCAGGCATGCGGGTGAGCTGGCAGGCGGGGTCAAACAGCAGTTCGATGCCTTTTTCGCGCGCGCTGACGTATTTTCCGAGCAGCAGCCCGCACAGCGCCGGGGAGACAAAATGGGCTGAGACAAAGTCCAGCACGCGCTGCGCGCCTTCTGACTGTACCTGAATGTAGCGGATCGCCTCGTCATAGTGTTTCATCTGCAGTAACCCGACCAGCGTGGCGGTCCAGTTCAGCTGTTCGTGGCGCATAATGCGCAGGTTATCCGCATAGCGTTTGATCTGGCTGAGCTGGCTGCTGAGCGTGTTAATGTCATTTTTGTCGCGAAAGCTGTACACCCAACCGCTTTCAACGCCCGGTTCGACCTCAATCGCTACCCGGTTGACGATCACCTCGCGCTGGTTCAGCACGGCAATCTGGTCATGGCTGCCGCTGCTTACCGAGGCGTAGCGCTGGGATAAAAAGCCCGGCGCCGTCTGCAGAATGTCTTCCAGCGGTTTACCGATAAGCTCTTTCTCACTTTGCCGAATATCCAGCATTTCGCGTGCCGCGCGGTTAATTAAAATCAGCTGCTTCTCGCCATTAACGGCAAATACGCCCTCGTACATGGCTTCTAATAGCGCGCGCTGCTGCAAAACCAGCTGAGCGATATCTTTCGGTTCCAGTCGGAACATCTGTTTTTTTAAATTGCGGGTAAACAGCCAGGAGAAAATAAACAGCAGCAGCAGAAGCGCTGCGCCGTAAAGCCCGGCCTGCCAGAGAATGCGGGCGTTAATATTGGCAATATACGACGTCAGATAGCCGACCGAGACAATGCCAATCACCTGGTGCTGTGCGTTAAAGATCGGCGCTTTGCTGCGCAGTGAAACCCCAATTCCGCCCTGACGCACGGAAATAATGGTTTTACCCTTTAACACCTCCGCATTATCGCCGCCGATCATCGGTAAATTAATCCGCTCCGGGGATTCCGAATGATAGAGGTGCTGTTCCTCGGTATCGCCAATCACAATGTAGCTGGCATCGCTTTCGGCGCGCAGCGGCTGAATTAAGCGGGCTATTCCCGGAATATCCCTGGCCGCAACCATTGCCGCCAGACCCGGCATCAGCGCGATCTGGCTGGCCTGAACCCGGGCACGCTGGCCGAGATCGTGGTGGAGCTGTCGGTCAATAAAATGAAACAGGATTGTTCCCAGCAGAACTAACAGCAGGCAGGAGAAGCACACCAGCGCTAAAAACAGCTTTACCTGAAAAGAGAGTCTGCGTTTCATTCAACCTGCGGAAGTTATGTAAAAGTGACATTTGCCGAGCCTGACATGGGCCAATAGCGGACGCAATCTGGCGAGAAAAGAGTTGTGACCTGGCTTTTCGTTTTCGGCGTTATACCCTAAATAATTCGAGTTGCGGGAAGGCGGCAAGGGAACGAATCCCCGGGAGCGTACATAAGTACGTGACTGGGGGGAGTGAGTGCAGCCAACGCACCTGCAGCTTGAAGTATGACGGGTATATAGCCATCAGGATCCCGTAAGGCTATGCTTCATTCAGCACGATAATAATTACAGAGGCAATGTCATGGATAAAGAACTACTGGATGCGGGTTACCGGGCCTATACCGGCGAGAAAATTGACGTTTACTTCAATACCGGGATCTGCAAACACTCAGGTAACTGCGTGCGTGGCAGCGCAAAGCTGTTTAATCTGAAACGTAAGCCGTGGATCATTCCCGATGAAGTGGACGTTGAAACGGTTGTACGCGTAATTGATACCTGCCCGAGCGGTGCGCTGAAGTATCGCCAAAAATAAGCGAGGAACCATGGATATTCTGGAAGGCCATAACAAGTTTTACGTCAATGATGCGAACGGCAACCAGGTTGCGGAGATTGTCTTCGTGCCGACCGGCGAGCACCTGAGCATTATCGAGCACACCGATGTGGATGAGAGCCTGAAGGGGCAGGGCGTCGGTAAACAGCTGGTGGCGAAAGTGGTGGAGAAGATGCGCGGTGAGAACCGTAAAATTATCCCGCTGTGCCCGTTCGCGAAGCATGAGTTTGATAAAACGCGGGAATATGACGATATTCGGGCGTAAATAACACCGGCGATGGCCGGTGTTTTTTTATCTTACCTGCTCAAACAGCAATACCATCGCGATCAGCACCATTATCCCTCCCGACGCCCTGCTCACCAGACGCGCTGCCTGTGGCCGGGTCGCCAGTACCGCTTTCGAACCATACCCCACCAGCAGATAGACCAGCGTACAGGTGATAAGGTGCATCACGCCAAGCGCGGACATCTGCATCGCTATCGACCAGCTTCCGGTCGGGTCGGTAAACTGCGGAAGCAGCGCCAAAAACAGCAAAAAAACTTTCGGGTTAAGGCCGCTAATGCAGAGCCCTTTCACCGCCCACTGTTTCCAGTTTCCCGCGTGGTGGCTGGCCTTTTCCGGGGCGGCCGGATGACGCAGCAACGTTATGCCAAGCCACAGGAGATACGCGGCCCCCGCGACGGTCAGCCCGGTTAACGCCAGCGGATGTTGAGCAATCACTACGCCCACGCCAGCCACCACAATCAGCGTGGCTAACAGATGCCCGGACATTAACCCCATCACCGCCGGTACCACGCGTCGCCCGTTAATCCCGGCGCTAATGGCGTAGGCCCAGTCGGCGCCCGGCGTCATGATAAGCAGAAAAGAAACCACCCAAAAGCCTGCCACAATACTCATTTCCATCGTCCTGAAGACTCCCGCAGTACGTCAAAAGTTGAGAAAAAGAATATCGCTAACCCTGCGAAATAGGCTTTCAATGTTATGCTCATAACACCGTGAAAATGAGAAAATCTTCCACATGGATAGCATCGATCGAAAAATTCTTGCTGAGCTGCAGTCTGATGGCCGTTTATCCCTTACCGAGCTGGCGGAAAGAGTGAATCTGAGCCTCTCGCCGTGCCATCGCCGCGTGCGGGCGCTGGAGCAAAGCGGGGCGATAACGGGATACCGTGCCAGCCTCGACCCCGCCAAAATGGGATTCAACTTCCTGGCGATAGTGTTTGCGACGCTGAAGGAGGGTGACCGTAAGGCGGTTAGCGCGTTTGAAGCGGCGGTGGAGGAAATCCCGCAGATCGTGCTGGCACAGCGCCTGTTTGGCGATCCCGATTATCTGATGCACGTCGTGACCCGCGACCTCTCCGCTTTCCAGAAGCTCTATGACGAGAAGCTCTCCGCCATGCCCGGCGTGCAGCATCTTCGATCTACGCTTGTGATGAAAACGGTCGTGCAGGACAGGCCTTTTCCGCTGTAAGCAATGGTCTGCCCGGCAGAGCACCGGGCAGGAAAGGGGATTAGCCGACAAACATCACCGACACGCACAGCACGCCGACGATCAGCGTCAGCAGGTTGCCAATCGAGCGGTACTGTTTCAGGGAGGGGATCAGATACGTCGACAGCGTCGGCATGATAAACAGGATCATGGCGATAAGCGGGCCGCTGATGGCGTAAATCATCGAAATGGCGTTCGGGTTAATGCAGCAGACGGCAAAGGTGATTAACGACACCCCCATAATGGAAATCGCGCGGTTAAAGGCGCGGCTTTTTTTCACGCCTATCTGATTGAGCGACGACTTCACAATCTCCGTCGCCCCTTCAATCACCCCAAAATAGGTGCCGAGGAACGATTTCGACATCGCAATAATCGCCACGATAATCCCGGAAATGCCCAGCCACGCCGGTGAAGAAGGCATCATCGACAGCGCGGACAGGATCGTTACCCCTTGCTCTTTGGCGGCCACAATATACGACGGCGGAATTGAGAGCAGGCAGCTGAAGACAAAGAACAGCACGCTCAGGCAGATGATCAGGTACGCCACCTTCATGATTTTCTTGCATTTATCCATGGCGCCGTCGGCAAACTTCTCGCGACGGTCAACGGCAAACGTTGAGATAATCGGGGTATGGCTGAACGCAAACACCATCACCGGAATCGAAATCCAGACCTGGTGCAGCGTATGGCGATCGAACGCCATCTGGCTGGTCAGCAGCGAGGGCTGCCAGCTTCCGGTCAGATAGAGCGAGACAAAGAGAAAATAGGCAATCAGCGGAAACACCAGGAAGCCCATCACTTTTATCGTGATATGGCGCCCCATCAGGAAGATCAGATTCAGAACCAGCACCACCCCCAGGCTGACCAGCACGCGAACGGCGGTATCCACCGTCAGGTGTTTCGCCAGCTGCTCCGTGAGCGAGTTGGTGATGGCCACCGCATAAATCTGCACCACCACAAAGAAGGCGATGAAATAGAGCGTGGTGATCAGATTGCCAATCTTCCTGCCGTAATAGTGCGAGACGGCGCCGGTGATCCCTTCGTTGCCTTTCGTTTTCGACGACAGGATAAATTGCGCCAGCGCTTTGTGCGGCCAGTAGGTTAAGGGGTAGGCCACGAGGGCGGTAATAAACAGGACGATAGCGCCTGCGGATCCCAGCTGAATGGGTAAAAACAGCGTCCCTGCACCCACGGCAGTGCCGTAGAGAGCGAAACTCCAGAGAGTCTCATCTTTTGACCAAATTTTCGACATTAGAGCAACGTATCAACTATCAAACCATCGGAATGGAGTGCAATTTACCATAGTTATGCACGGAGAGCGCAGTTGCTTCGAAGGAGTTTGGCCGGAACGGGCGTCCGGCCAGAGGCTGTTTAGCCTGCCAGGGCGCGCCGTTGCTGGCGACGCTTAAGAAATTTCTCGCGCAGGCAATCGTATGCCCAGTTATAGAACATTGTGTACGGCAGGAAGAACAGGAAGAAACCTATTTCCAGCGTGAATGCCTGAAGCAGGGTAACGCCCAGCACGGCGGCGACAATCGACACGCCAATCACGATAAACCCGCATTCGAACCCCAGCGCATGCAGCGCACGCACTTTTGCGGTACGTTTGACGCGCTGAACGGGCCAGAAACGGTCGAAGCCGAAGTTATAAATAATGTTCCACAGCATGGCGGTGGTGGCCAGAATAATGGTCAGCCCACCCATCTCCACCACGGAACGCTGCATGAGCCACGCCGCCGTAGGGGCGAGGATCGCCGTCGCAATCCCTTCAAAACAGACAGCATGAAAGATCCGCTCCGGCAGTTTACGTTGGAGTGCATCCTGATGTTGCATAGTCATAGACCTCATTAATTCGCCGGTATGGGCGTTGATGTGGCCTATTTTCATCGCTAAAGCTGATATATTAAAGATGGTATCCATCGCCAAAGTAGATAGGTTATGCGCTATTCACCCGAAGCCCTTAAGGCGTTTGTCGAGACCGTTGCGGCGGGCTCTTTTTCCGCTGCCGCGCGAAGGATGCGTAAAAGCCAGTCGACGATCAGTACGTCGATTGCCAATCTTGAAGCCGATCTGGGTTTCGAGCTGTTTGACCGCTCGGCGCGCCAGCCGGTGTTAACGGCCCAGGGAGAACAGGTGCTGGGCTACGTGCAGGCCATCCTGGCCGCCAGCACGCGGCTGGACGAGCTGGCGGTGTCGCTAACGGCGCAAACGGAGGCGCGTCTGACGTTTGTCCTTTCCGATACCCTTAACCCGGACGTGCTGGAAGAGATGATGAAACAGTTTGACGCGCGTTTTCCCCATACGGAATTCGAATGTCTGATTGGTGAGGAAGAGGATGTGATCGATCTGCTGCAAAAGGAGCGAGCGCAGATTGGCCTGACGGAAGCGCGCGACAGTTACCCTACGGATATTGGCGTCATCCGGTTGCCGATGCAGACCCGCATGGCGATCTACGTCGCGACCACGCATCCGCTGGCCGGACAACATGACGTTCAGCATGACGAACTGCACGGTTGGCGGGAGCTGCGGCTCAGCACCTATCTTGAGCGCGAGGCTGAGATCGCGCGCGGGCCCGTCTGGTCAGCCCCGAATTACCTGTTACTCTTGAGTATGGCGGTACAGGGATTTGGCTGGTGCGTGCTGCCGTGCGCGCTGGTGGATGAATTTGCCGCCGCGAAATCCCTGGTACAGCTCAATGTTCGCGGCTGGCCGCGGGCGATCGGCATCGATCTGCTGTGGAATAAACGATCCCCTCCCGGCGTTGCCGGCAGCTGGCTGCGGCAGTATCTGCAGGATGCGCGCTGATCCTTGTGATTAAACTCACTATTTTTAAACAATTAAGATAATTGCCAGTAACAATCCTCTACTATCGTCATGTCATTTAACACAGAGGTCGTGATGAAAGATGTCGTAATAGTGGGTGCGTTGCGTACAGCTATCGGCTGTTTTCAGGGATCGCTCGCGCGTCACTCGGCGGTAGACCTGGGCAGCGTGGTGGTAAAAGCGCTGGTGGAACGCAGCGGGATCGCAGCACATGAAGTTGATGAGGTGATCCTGGGACAGGTCCTCACGGCCGGTGCCGGGCAAAACCCTGCGCGTCAGGCGGCGCTGAAGGGCGGGCTGCCCAATACCGTTTCGGCCATCACCATCAACGACGTCTGTGGCTCAGGATTAAAAGCGTTGCATCTCGCGACGCAAGCCATTCAGTGTGGTGAAGCGGATGTGATCATCGCGGGCGGGCAGGAAAATATGAGCCGTGCGCCGCACGTGTTGACCGACAGCCGGACCGGCGCACAGCTGGGTAACAGTCAGCTGCTCGACAGCCTGGTGCATGACGGGCTGTGGGATGCGTTCAATGACTATCATATGGGCGTGACGGCGGAAAACCTGGCGCGCGAGTACGGCATCAGCCGTGAGGTGCAGGATGCCTATGCGCTAAGCTCGCAGCAAAAAGCGCGTGCGGCAATTGATTCCGGTCGTTTTCGCGACGAAATTGTCCCGGTCAGCACGCAGCGTCAGAGCGGCGAGCGTATCCTCGTGGATACCGATGAACAGCCCCGCACCGACGCCAGCGCCGAAGGCCTGGCGAGACTGAACCCCGCGTTTGAAATGCAGGGCTCGGTGACGGCGGGAAATGCCTCTTCCATTAACGACGGCGCTGCCGCCGTGATGATGATGAGCGAAAGCAAAGCCCTTGAACTCGATCTTCCCGTCCTGGCCCGCATTAAAGCATTCGCCAGCGTAGGGGTTGATCCTGCGTTAATGGGGATCGCACCGGTCTACGCGACCCGCCGCTGTCTGGAGCGCGCGGGATGGCAGCTTTCGGATGTGGATCTGATCGAAGTGAACGAAGCCTATGCCGCGCAGGCGATCTCCGTCGGGAAAATGCTGGAGTGGGATCCTCTGCGGGTCAACGTTAACGGCGGCGCGATCGCGCTGGGCCATCCTATCGGTGCGTCCGGCTGCCGGATCCTGGTTTCGCTGGTTCACGAAATGAAAAAGCGCAATGCCCGCAAAGGGATTGCCACACTCTGTATAGGCGGCGGGCAAGGGGTGGCGCTGGCCATCGAACGCTAACTTCTTCTCAAACAAAATGACCTCCTCCGGGAGGTTTTTTTTCGTGCCCTTTTTCTCCCAGCGGCTCAAATGTGATCCGAACATCATTTTCGTTATAAACAAAAATAAAAATGAAACGTTGTTTTAAATATAATTGAAAAGACCACTTTATGCCGATAGTATGTGCTTATTATGAAAAACGGAACGCTGTTTCGTTTATTTCCGCCTTCGGGCATGACCACATCTGGAGGTTACCGTGGACGTCAGAGAAAGCATCCACAGTGCGCACGCCAAAACGCTGGATACTCAGGGGCTGCGCAATGCATTTTTAGTCGAGCAGGTATTCGAGGCCGACAGGTACACCATGGTTTACAGCCATATCGACCGCATCATTGTGGGCGGGATTATGCCCGTCACGAAAAGCGTCTTCGTGGGCGGTGAGGTCGGTAAACAGCTGGGCGTGAGCTACTTCCTCGAGCGTCGCGAGCTGGGGGTGATTAACATCGGCGGGCCGGGCACCATCACCGTAGATGGAAAGTGCTATGAGATTGGCCATCGTGAGGCGTTGTACGTGGGTAAAGGGGCGAAAGACGTAGACTTTGCCAGCATCGACGGCAGCAGGCCTGCGAAGTTTTACTACAACTGCGCGCCGGCGCACTCCACCTACCCAACCAAAAAAGTGACCACCGCAGACGTCGCTCCCGTGACGCTGGGCGACAACCTCACCAGCAACCGCCGCACCATCAATAAATACTTCGTGCCGGACGTGCTGGAGACCTGTCAGCTCAGCATGGGATTGACCGAGCTGGCACCGGGCAACCTGTGGAACACCATGCCGTGCCATACCCACGAGCGCCGCATGGAAGTCTACTTCTACTTCAATATGGATGAGGACGCCTGCGTGTTCCACATGATGGGACAGCCGCAGGAAACGCGCCATATCGTGATGCACAACGAGCAGGCGGTGATTTCACCGAGCTGGTCCATTCACTCCGGCGTAGGGACGAAAGCCTACACCTTTATCTGGGGAATGGTGGGTGAAAACCAGGTCTTCGATGATATGGACCATATTGCGGTCAGCGATCTGCGCTAGTCGCGGGCGGTGAAGCATAAACCTGCCTGTGAGTGACAGGCTCTGAAAGAGTAAGGAATAAACATGATTCTGGATGCATTCTCTCTGCAGGGAAAAGTGGCTGTGGTTTCCGGGTGCGACACCGGGCTGGGTCAGGGGATGGCGTTAGGCCTGGCGGAAGCGGGCTGCGATATCGTCGGAATTAATATCGTTGAACCGACTGAAACTATCGAACGCGTGACGGCCCTGGGCCGCCGTTTCCTGAGCCTGACCGCTGACCTGCGTAAAATCGATACCATTCCTGAACTGCTGGACCGCGCGGTGGCTGAATTCGGTCATATCGACATTCTGGTGAACAACGCCGGGCTGATCCGCCGCGAAGACGCCATCAGCTTCAGCGAGCGCGACTGGGACGACGTGATGGATTTGAACATCAAGAGCGTATTTTTCATGTCCCAGGCGGCGGCGAAGCATTTTATTGCGCAGGGGAAAGGCGGCAAAATCATCAATATTGCCTCTATGCTCTCGTTCCAGGGCGGCATCCGCGTGCCGTCGTACACCGCGTCCAAAAGCGCCGTAATGGGCGTGACCCGCCTGCTGGCAAACGAATGGGCGAAACATAACATCAACGTGAATTCGATTGCGCCGGGCTATATGGCGACGAACAACACGCAGCAGCTGCGTGCGGACGAGCAGCGTAGCGCGGAAATCCTCGACCGCATTCCGGCGGGACGCTGGGGTCTGCCGAGCGATCTAATGGGGCCGATTGTCTTCCTGGCCTCCTCCGCATCGGATTACATCAACGGCTACACCGTGGCTGTAGACGGTGGCTGGCTGGCGCGTTAATTCCACCCGTATTAAGAACCTCTGCCTGTGGGCGGAGGTTTTTTTGCGCAATAATTGGCTTAGTCCATATCGATAAAGATGAAAAATCCATACTAAAAAATCACAAATGACGGAAATCACACTTTTATTGCTTAAATATTAACTGATTAGTAAAAATGCGTGATTATTCGACACGAGTTGAAATTGTAATGTCCATCACAGAACCGTATGCCGTAGCGGAATAATCCATAACTTCGCGATTTCCGGCCTGACACTTTTCCTCGCTTTCTCGTAATTTCAGTTAACGAATTTTGCTGTTGAGGCAGGAAAAATATGACATCGATAAATGACTCTACCCTAATGCCCGCTGCGCTGCGCGATACTCGCCGCATGAACCAGTTTGTCTCCATTGCCGCCGCCGTGGCTGGACTGTTATTTGGACTGGATATCGGCGTCATTGCCGGCGCGTTACCGTTTATTACCGATCACTTTACCCTCAGCAGTCGCCTGCAGGAGTGGGTGGTGAGCAGCATGATGCTCGGCGCGGCCATTGGCGCCCTGTTCAACGGCTGGCTGTCGTTCCGTCTGGGGCGCAAATACAGCCTGATGGTCGGGGCGATTCTGTTCGTTGCCGGCTCTATTGGCTCGGCGTTTGCCGCTAACGTTGAAATCCTGCTGCTCTCCCGCGTGCTGCTGGGCGTGGCGGTGGGGATTGCGTCCTACACCGCGCCGCTTTATCTCTCCGAAATGGCGAGCGAAAACGTGCGCGGCAAGATGATCAGCATGTATCAGCTGATGGTCACGCTGGGTATTGTGCTGGCGTTCCTGTCTGACACCTACTTCAGCTACAGCGGCAACTGGCGCGCGATGCTGGGCGTGCTGGCCTTACCGGCGCTGGTGCTGATCGTCCTGGTGATTTTCCTGCCAAACAGTCCGCGCTGGCTGGCGCAAAAAGGGCGCCACGTGGAGGCGGAAGAGGTTCTGCGCATGCTGCGCGATACCTCGGAAAAAGCGCGCGAAGAGCTGAACGAAATCCGCGAAAGCCTGAAGTTAAAGCAGGGCGGCTGGGCGCTGTTTAAGATCAACCGCAACGTGCGCCGCGCGGTCTTCCTCGGCATGCTGCTGCAGGCGATGCAGCAGTTCACCGGGATGAACATCATCATGTACTACGCGCCGCGCATTTTCAAAATGGCCGGATTCACTACCACGGAACAGCAGATGATCGCGACTCTGGTGGTCGGGCTGACCTTTATGTTCGCCACCTTTATTGCGGTATTCACCGTGGACAAAGCCGGGCGTAAACCGGCGCTGAAAATTGGCTTCAGCGTGATGGCGCTCGGCACGCTGATCCTCGGCTACTGCCTGATGCAGTTTGATAACGGCACGGCCTCAAGCGGGCTTTCCTGGCTTTCTGTCGGTATGACCATGATGTGTATCGCAGGTTACGCGATGAGCGCCGCGCCCGTGGTGTGGATCCTGTGCTCCGAAATTCAGCCGCTCAAATGCCGTGACTTTGGCATCACCTGTTCAACGACCACCAACTGGGTGTCGAACATGATCATCGGCGCGACGTTCCTGACGCTGCTGGACGCGATTGGCGCAGCGGGAACCTTCTGGCTCTATACGGTGCTGAACGTAGCGTTTATTGGCGTCACGTTCTGGCTGATTCCGGAAACCAAAGGCGTGACGCTGGAACACATTGAACGCAAGCTGATGGCAGGAGAGAAACTGCGGAACATCGGCGTCTGATTGTATTGCCTGTTTACGTATCCTAACGTATGCAGAAGCTAACCGATTTTTGTTTAAAAAGGCGCTGAATAAAGCGCCTTTTTTTATGTACTTCGGTTGTGTTACAAAAAGAACAAAGATAAGGAGGGATGATGAAAACGATTGGCCTGTTAGGTGGAATGAGCTGGGAATCGACAATCCCTTATTACCGCCTGATTAATGAAGGGGTAAAGCAGCGTCTTGGCGGTCTGCACTCCGCAAGCCTGCTGCTGCACAGCGTTGATTTCCATGAAATTGAAGCCTGCCAGTCGAGCGGGGAGTGGGATAAAGCCGGAGAGATTCTGGCCCAGGCGGCGCTGGGACTGGAGCGTGCCGGCGCCGAGAGTATCGTGCTGTGTACCAATACCATGCACAAAGTGGCGTCGCATATTGAGGACCGCTGCGCGCTGCCGTTTCTGCATATCGCGGATGCAACGGGGCGTGCGATTGCGGCATCCGGGATGCGCCGCGTAGCGCTTTTGGGGACACGCTACACCATGGAACAGGATTTTTATCGCGGGCGTTTGCACAGTGAATTTGGGATCGAGAGCCTGATCCCGGATGAAGACGATCGGGCGCGCATCAATCAGATTATCTTTGACGAGCTCTGCCTCGGTACCTTCAGCAAATCTTCCCGGGCGTATTACGTCAGCGTGATTGAAAAGCTGGCGCAGCAGGGGGCAGAAGGGGTGATCTTCGGCTGCACCGAGATTGGCCTGCTGGTGCCGGCCGATCGAAGCCCTGTCCCGGTATTTGATACTACCGCCCTTCACGCGGCAGATGCCGTAGCGTTTATGCTGTCATAAGGGGTTTTGCAGGTCAGGTAAGCGAAGCGCCACCTGACGCGCGTGCTCCTTTAAGTGTTCGGTGAAAGCGTCCACCAGCGCGGAAGCCGGACGGTGCAGCGGGCGGATCAGGCTCACGGTGAACGGGACGGAAACGCTAAAGCGGCGGATGACGATCCCGCTTCCGGCGTAGTCCAGCGCCGTGAGCGGATTCACCACCGCGACGCCGACGCCCGCACGCACCATCGCGCAAATCGAAGCCGCGCTGTGCGTTTCCACCACCATTCGCCGTTTGACCTGATGCTCGGCAAATAGCGTATCCAGCAGCTGTCTGTAACTGTCGGTCTGCGACAGGCTAATGTAGTTTTCCCCGTGGAAATCCTCCGGCGTGAGCACCGCCTTACCGGCAAGCCGATGCCCGGCGGGCAGAACGCACACTTCATCTAACGAGATCAACTCCGTGCGCGCCGTTCCCGCCGGCGTGGAGAGGGTTTCGGTTAGCCCTAAATCATGGCGCTGGGCCGAAAGCCACTCTTCAAGCAGAGGGGATTCCTGAGGCACGATAGTGAGGCTGACCTCCGGGTATCGGGCCAGAAAGGGCTGCAGCAGCATCGGCAAAAAGGATTGCGAAAAGACGGGCAGGCAGACGATCGACAGCTCGCCCTGGCGAAACTCGCGCAGGCTTTCCGCAGCACTCACTATTCTGTCCAGTCCGTACCAGGAGCGCTGGACTTCCTCGAACAGGCGCAACCCCTGCACCGTCGGGTGAAGCCTGCCCCGGGTGCGCTCGAACAGCTTCAGCCCCAGCACTTTCTCGAAGCGGGCCAGCTCGCGGCTCACCGTCGGCTGCGAGGTATGCAGCATCTGTGCGGCTTCGGTGAGATTGCCGGTAGTCATCACGGCGTGAAAAATCTCGATGTGGCGTAAATTGACGGCGGGCATAGGGCACCTGAAAGCAGATTACTGTCCATATCATTTTTGCATAGACTCGCGATAAAACGATATTTTTTATTCTCTTCGCGCTGTGGCGTAATCATCAAAACGCATTTACCCGGAGAAGACCATGCCACGCCCGCTGAACCAGACCGATACCGATTTGAACGCCGACAACCTGCTGCGCCTGCCTGCCGAGTTTGGCTGTCCGGTGTGGGTCTATGACGCGCAGATCGTTCGCGAGAAGATCGCTGCTCTGCATCAGTTTGACGTGGTGCGTTTTGCCCAGAAGGCCTGCTCCAATATTCATATTCTGCGCCTGATGCGTGAGCAGGGCGTGAAGGTCGACTCCGTCTCGCTTGGCGAAATCGAGCGCGCGCTGGTAGCCGGATTTGATCCGAAAGCCGACAGCGACGCGATCGTCTTTACTGCCGATGTGATCGACGATGCGACGCTTGCGCGCGTCCACGAACTGCAGATCCCGGTGAATGCCGGCTCTGTAGATATGCTGGAGCAGCTGGGTCAGGTTTCTCCTGGCCATCGCGTCTGGCTGCGCGTGAACCCGGGCTTTGGTCATGGCCACAGCCAAAAAACAAATACCGGCGGCGAAAACAGCAAGCACGGGATCTGGTATGCCGATATGCCTGCCGCGCTGGAGGTATTACAGCGCTACGGCCTGAAGCTGGTGGGTATTCATATGCACATTGGCTCTGGCGTCGATTACGGCCACCTGGAGCAGGTGTGCGGTGCGATGGTGCGCCAGGTTGTCGACTTCGGCCAGGATCTGGAGGCGATCTCAGCCGGTGGCGGTCTCTCCATTCCTTATCGCGAAGGCGAAGAGGCGATCGATACCGATCACTATTACGGTCTGTGGAGCGCCGCGCGTGACCAAATCGCCGCGCATCTTGGCCACGCGGTGAAGCTGGAAATTGAGCCGGGTCGTTTCCTGGTTGCGGAAGCCGGCGTGCTGGTTTCACAGGTGCGCAGCGTGAAAGAGATGGGGTCTCGCCACTTCGTATTGATTGACGCAGGCTTTAACGATCTGATGCGTCCGTCCATGTACGGCAGCTATCACCACATTACCGCCCTGGCCGCCGACGGCCGTGATTTAACGCAGGCGCCGCGCGTTGAGACGGTCGTTGCGGGCCCGCTGTGCGAATCGGGAGACGTGTTTACCCAGCAGGAAGGCGGCAAAGTGGAGACCCGCGCGCTGCCAGAGGTCAAACCGGGTGATTATCTTGTGCTGCATGATACCGGTGCATACGGGGCGTCGATGTCATCTAACTACAACAGCCGCCCGCTGCTGCCGGAAGTGCTGTTTGATAACGGCAAGGCACGGCTGATCCGTCGTCGTCAGACCATTCAGGAACTGCTGGCTTTAGAACTCATCTGATGAAAGTACGGCCCCGTTGTAACCGAATCGCGTAACACCAGCGTGCCGGTAAACGGCGGGATGGCATCGACCGGCTGGTTTTTTGCCAGCCGGATCGCCTGATCGATGGCCGTGACAATCATGTTGTCGATGGGCAGATAAACCGATGAGAGCGCAGGCTCCAGCCATTTCGCGCTTGGGGCATCGTCAAAGCCGAACAGTGAAATATCCTGCGGAATTTTAAGCCCTGCCTGGTGTAACGCTTTGGACGCCCCCAGGGCCATATCGTCGTTACAGGCAAACAGGGCGCTAAACGACACACCGTCGGCAATCAACTCCTTGCACAGCTCGTATCCCCGCGTCATTCCCGCATCGCCGTACTTTATCCGACGCTCGTCCAGGCGAATGCCGTGCTTTTCCAGCGCCTTACGGTAGCCCATCAGCCGCGCTTTCCCGGTTGGGGTGTGGATCGGAACGGTGATACAGGCGATCTCCCGATGGCCCTGGGCGATCAGGTAATCCACGGCCTTAAACGCGGCATCCTGCTGTTCGAAAAACACGCAGCGATCTGGCGCCTGGCTCACTTCGCGGTTAATGATCACCAGCGGCGTTTTCACGTTGTTCATCAGTTTGACGATCGCTTTTTCGCTCATGTAGCGCGTGTAAAGCACGATGGCATCGCACTGGCGATCTGCCAGCATCTGCACGGCCTGTTCTTCCTGTTCCGGCGCGTCGTGACCGTCGGTGACGATCAGCTGTTTCCCGTGAGTTTCCGTCTGCCGCGACGCCTGCTGGAGAAGACGACCAAAGTAAAAGCCGTCGAAGGTCGAGACGACCAGGCCAATGCTGTTGCTGGTCTGGTTAGCCAGCGAACGCGCGAGAAAGTTCGGGCGATAGCCCAGCTCTTCCATCGCAGCAAAGACCTGCTGACGCGTACTCTCTTTAACCTGACCTGTGCCGTTCAGCACGCGCGAGACGGTAGCCTTCGACACGCCCGCACGCAGTGAGACATCCAGCATTGTTGCCATTCTACATTCCTGCTTCCACGTAATGATTTGCAGTTTAACACAGACCTCACGGCGTATAAGCGATGCGGGAAGCGCAAAACTTCTGCCACGATCACGCTTTTTGGTCACGATTCGTCTGGCCTGCGTGAAGTAAAACTAAATAGTCTGACTCTGGTAAAGTAATCGCCGAACCGAGCTGGGGCGACAGGCCAGCAAAACATGAGAAAACGCAGGTGAAACGTGAAAAAGATAGCCATCCTCCCGCTTTACCAGGCACCGCACTATGCGGAGCAGGTCACCGACTGGCTCTGGCAGGCCTTTGGCGAAGGGCTTTCTCGGGAATTTTTCCACAGCATTATTGAGCACAGCCAGACGCCGGGAGCATTACCGCTGACCTTTATCGCCGTAGAAGACGAACAGCTTGTTGGTACGGTAGGGCTCTGGCGCTGCGATTTGATCACCCGTCAGGATCTCTTTCCGTGGCTGGCGGCGCTCTACGTTGACGACGCGGCGCGAGGCAAGGGACTGGCAGGAAAGCTACAGCAGCATGTTATTTCCTGGGCCGCGCAGGCGGGATATGAAGAACTGCACCTCTGGTCTGCCTGCCGCGACTTCTACGAACGTTACGGCTGGCAGTATATCGGTGATGGGCTGGAATACCCCAACACCCGGGTTCACCTCTATCGTTATTCGCTCTGCGCTTCCGCAGGTGAAGCAACGGAGTGACGGCGAACCAGCGTCGGGCTAAACAGATGCGTAATATCCGGCGGCTGGCGCTGTTCAGCCAGCGCTAGCGCCAGCTCGGCGGCCTGCGTCGCCATGGTGATAATCGGGTAGCGTACGGTGGTCAGCCGCGGGCGCACGTAGCGAGAGACCAGCACGTCGTCGAAGCCAATCAGCGAAATTTCTGCCGGAACCTCAATCCCGTTGTCATTCAGCACCCCCATTGCCCCCGCGGCCATGGAGTCGTTATAGCTGGCAACCGCCGTGAAATTTCGTCCGCGACCCAGCAGCTCGGTCATGGCCTGTTCACCGCCGCTCTCATCCGGTTCACCGTAGGCCACCAGACGATCGTTACACGGCAGGCCGTTTTCGCGCAGGGCGTCGTAGTAGCCCTGCAGGCGGTCTTCCGCATCAGAAATCGGATGATTGGAACAGAGATAGCCAATCCGGGTATGGCCCTGTTGAATCAGATGACGGGTCGCAAGCCAGGCTCCGTAGCGGTCGTCGAGGGCCACACAGCGTTTTTCAAACCCGGGAATAATGCGGTTGATGATCACCATTCCAGGCATCTGCTTCATCAGGTGAATCAGCTCGGCATCCGGGATCATTTTGGCATGAACCACCAGCGCGGCGCAGCGGTGGCGGATCAGCTGCTCGATGGCCTGGCGTTCTTTTTGCTCATTATGATAGCCATTGCCGATCAGCAAAAAATTGCCTGTCTGGTAAGAGACCTGTTCAACCGCTTTCACCATGGCGCCGAAAAAGGGGTCGGAAACATCACCCACTACCAGCCCAATGGTTTCGGTGGACTGCTGGGCGAGCGCGCGGGCATTGGCATTGGGATGATAGTTAAGAGATTCCATGGCGTTTTGTACCGCCTGGCGCGATGCGTCACTGGCTTTCGGTGAGTCGTTAATCACGCGGGAGACGGTTGCCACCGACACGCCTGCCAGACGGGCCACATCCTTTATTGTCGCCATTCATTACCTTCTTGTTGGGGGTAAGCGTTTACACACCAAATAGTGTTGCGGAAAAGCGGCGCGCATTCAAGGGGAGCGGATTTCCGCTCTCCACAAACGTGACGCAGGACAACCCTGGCGGTGTAATCGTTACACGCACAGTCATGTCTGAAAAATGTCAATCTGAACCTTTGGTTACACTTTGCCTCAGGCTGTTGCGATTGTCTGATAGCGGGAACGTTAACAGGATTGATACAGTCGAGATCCCAGAGGTATTGATTGGTGAGAATTCTTAGTACGGCTTCGTACTCATCTCTTGCACCAACCTGCGCGGATGCGCAGGTTTTTTTTCGCCTCCACTTTTGCTGTCGCTCCCGTATCACTTCTCGTGTAATCTGCCACCATTTACTATCAACCCTCCACACTGGCTGGCAAAGGGAGTTGAGATGCTATTTGGGTTCTTCCGTACACTCTTCCGTATTCTTTTTCGCATCCGCGTCACTGGCGATGCCCAGGCCCTTCGCGGCGAACGCGTTCTTATCACGCCAAATCATGTTTCCTTTATAGACGGCATTCTGCTGGCGCTATTTTTACCCGTGCGCCCGGTGTTTGCGGTCTATACCTCTATCAGCCAGCAGTGGTACATGCGCTGGCTCACGCCGCTGATTGATTTTGTGCCGCTCGACCCGACAAAGCCGATGATGATTAAGCATCTGGTGCGTCTGGTTGAGCAAGGGCGTCCGGTGGTTATTTTCCCGGAAGGGCGTATCTCCGTGACCGGTTCGCTGATGAAAATCTACGATGGCGCGGGGTTTGTTGCAGCGAAATCAAAAGCGACCGTGGTGCCGTTGCGTATTGAAGGCGCAGAGTTGACCCATTTCAGCCGACTGAAGGGGCTGGTGAAGCAGCGTCTGTTCCCAAAAATCACGCTGCATATTCTGCCGCCCACGTCGTTACCGATGCCGGACGCGCCGCGTGCCCGCGATCGTCGTAAAATCGCCGGAGAAATGCTGCACCAGATTATGATGGAAGCGCGCATGGCCGTGCGCCCGCGCGAAACGCTGTACGAATCTCTGCTTTCCGCGCAGCACCGCTATGGCGCGAAGAAAAACTGCATCGAAGACATCAACTTTACCCCGGATACCTATCGCAAGCTGCTGACTAAGACCCTGTTTGTGGGCCGCATTCTTGAGAAGTACAGCAAGAAGGGCGAAAAGATTGGCCTGATGCTGCCTAACGCGGGCATCAGCGCGGCGGTGATTTTTGGTGCGGTTTCCCGGGGGCGCATCCCGGCAATGATGAACTACACGGCGGGCGTGAAAGGGTTGACCAGCGCCATTACCGCTGCCCAGATTAATACCGTCTTTACCTCTCGTCAGTTCCTGGACAAAGGCAAGCTCTGGCATCTTCCCGAGCAGCTCACCCAGGTGCGCTGGGTTTTCCTGGAGGATCTGAAAGCGGACGTAACCACCGGCGACAAGCTGTGGATTTTTGCTCACCTGCTTATGCCGCGTCTGGCGCAGGTCAAACAGCAGCCGGAAGATGACGCGATCATTCTCTTCACGTCGGGATCGGAGGGCAACCCGAAAGGCGTCGTCCACAGCCACAAGAGCATTCTGGCGAACGTTGAGCAGATCAAAAGCATTGCCGACTTTACCGCGAATGACCGTTTTATGTCGGCGCTGCCGCTGTTCCACTCCTTTGGCCTGACGGTGGGACTCTTTACGCCGCTGCTGACCGGCGCAGAAGTGTTCCTCTATCCAAGCCCGCTGCATTACCGGATTGTGCCGGAGCTGGTGTATGACCGAAACTGCACCGTCCTGTTCGGCACCTCAACGTTCCTCGGCAACTACGCGCGCTTCGCCAATCCGTATGACTTCTATCGCGTGCGGTATGTGGTGGCCGGTGCGGAAAAACTGCAGGAGAGCACGCGTCAGATCTGGCAGGACAAGTTTGGCCTGCGCATTCTCGAAGGCTATGGCGTTACCGAGTGTGCTCCCGTGGTCTCGATTAACGTACCGATGGCGGCGAAGCCGGGTACGGTGGGTCGAATTCTGCCGGGGATGGATGCGCGTCTGCTGGCCGTGCCGGGCATTGAGGACGGTGGCCGTCTGCAGCTGAAAGGGCCAAACGTGATGAACGGTTATCTGCGCGTGGAAAACCCAGGCGTGCTTGAGGTGCCGACGGCTGAAAACGTCAACGGGGAGGTTGAAACCGGCTGGTACGACACCGGTGATATTGTCCGTTTTGATGAACAGGGCTTTGTACAGATTCAGGGGCGCGCTAAGCGCTTCGCCAAAATCGCCGGTGAAATGGTCTCTCTGGAAATGGTTGAGCAGCTGGCGACGGCCGTCTCCGCGGATAAAATGCATGCGACGGTGGTGAAGAGTGATGCCAGCAAAGGCGAGGCGCTGGTGCTGTTTACGACCGACGCTGAGCTTAAGCGCGACAGGTTACTGAGCTATGCGCGCGAACACGGTATTCCTGAACTGGCCGTGCCGCGCGATATTCGCTACCTGAAGCAGCTCCCGGTGCTGGGTAGCGGGAAGCCCGATTTCGTGACCCTCAAAGGCATGGTTGAAGAGGCGGAACAGCAAAATGCGTGAGTCAGTACACACTAACACATCGCTCAGGTCGAAAGGCATGATGGCCGTTATCGCTGCGCAGTTTCTCTCTGCGTTTGGTGATAACGCGCTGCTGTTTGCCACGCTGGCGCTGCTGAAGGCCGAGTTTTACCCCGACTGGAGCCAGCCGATCATGCAGATGGTGTTTGTGGGCGCTTACATTATCTTTGCTCCGTTTGTAGGGCAGGTGGCAGACAGCTTCCCCAAAGGGCGGGTGATGATGTTTGCCAACGGCCTCAAGCTGCTGGGTGCTGCCAGCATTTGCTTTGGCTTCAATCCGTTTATTGGTTACACGCTGGTGGGCATTGGCGCTGCCGCTTACTCCCCGGCGAAGTATGGCATTCTCGGAGAACTGACCACGGGCGATAAGCTGGTGAAAGCCAACGGCCTGATGGAGTCGTCAACCATCGCCGCAATCCTGCTCGGATCCGTCGCGGGCGGCGTACTGGCCGACTGGCATGTCCTGGCGGCACTGGGCATCTGCGCGGTGGTGTATGGCGGGGCAGTTGTGGCGAACCTGTTTATTCCTAAGCTACCTGTGGCTCGCCCGGGGCAATCCTGGCGCTTTAAACCGATGACCGGCAATTTCTTTACCGCCTGTCGCGTGCTGTGGCGTAACGGAGAAACGCGTTTCTCCCTGATGGGAACCAGTATGTTCTGGGGCGCGGGCGTCACGCTGCGCTTCCTGCTGGTGCTGTGGGTGCCGGTGGCGCTTGGAATTACCGACAACGCGACGCCGACCTATCTTAATGCGATGGTGGCCATCGGCATTGTGGTGGGGGCAGGCGCGGCGGCGAAGCTGGTGACGCTAGAGACCGTAGCACGCTGTATGCCCGCGGGGATCCTGATTGGCGTCGTAGTGCTTATTTTCTCGCTACAACATGCTTTATTGCCTGCCTATGTCCTCCTCATCCTGATTGGTATTCTGGGCGGTTTCTTCGTGGTGCCGCTGAACGCGTTGCTGCAGGAACGTGGCAAGCATACCGTCGGGGCGGGGAATGCCATCGCGGTACAAAACCTGGGTGAAAACCTGGCGATGCTGCTAATGCTGGGGCTCTACTCGCTGGCGGTAAAAGTCGGTGTGCCGGTGGTGGGGATTGGCGTCGGGTTTGGTGGGCTGTTTGCGCTGGCGATTGCGGGATTGTGGGGTTGGCAGCGTCGGCGTTGATAAGTGCGGCCTGATGCCCTCACGCCACTCCTCTCCCACAGGGAGAGGAAGAAAACCCTAAAAACGGCAACCTGTGTTGCCGTTTTGCTTTTATTACGGTGCCGGGTATGTGTATACCTGATGCACCGCTTCAATCTCCGCTAACACCTCTTCACTCAGGTTCAGGTGGAAACTCTCAATATTGGTTTTCAGCTGTTCCATCGTGGTCGCGCCCAGCAGGGTGCTGGCAACAAACGGCTGACGACGCACGAAGGCCAGCGCCATCTGTGCAGGGTCAAGACCATGACGCTTCGCGATATCCACATAGGCGGCAACGGCCTTCTGCGTCTGCTCGCCGCTGTAGCGGGTAAAACGGCTAAAGAGGGTATTTCGCGCCCCGGCCGGTTTCGCGCCGTTCAGGTATTTCCCCGTCAGCGTGCCAAAGCCGAGACAGGAATAGGCGAGCAGTTCTACTTCTTCATATTGCGTCACTTCGGCCAGACCCACCTCATAGCTACGGTTAAGCAGGCTGTATGGGTTCTGGATAGTGACGATACGCGGCAGGTCGTGTTTATCCGCCAGGTGAAGATAGCGCATTACGCCAAAGGCCGTTTCGTTAGAGACGCCAATGTAGCGGATTTTTCCCGCGCGCTGGCACTCGGTCAGCGCTTCCAGCGTTTCCAGCAGCGTTACGGCGGGGGCACTCTCATTCCAGCTATAGCCGAGCTTACCAAAGCAGTTGGTTGGACGCTGCGGCCAGTGCACCTGATACAGGTCGAGGTAGTCGGTTTGCAGGCGCTTCAGGCTGGCGTCCAGTGCGGCGCGGATATTCTTACGATCGAGGATCTGATTCGGGCGGATCCCGGTATCGTTGTTGCGCGCGGGACCACTGACTTTTGAGGCAATCACCAGCTTTTCACGGTTGCCGCGTTTTGCCAGCCAGTTACCGACGTAGGTTTCGGTAAGTCCCTGCGTTTCCGGACGTGGCGGAACAGGGTACATCTCCGCGACATCAATCAGGTTAATCCCCTGGCTGACGGCGTAATCGAGTTGTGCATGGGCATCGGCTTCGCTGTTTTGTTCACCAAATGTCATCGTGCCCAACCCCAGTTGGCTTATTTCCAGAGCGCTGTGGGGGATACGGTGATAATGCATAGCCGGCTTCCTCAGTAGACTTATAGACCGCGTCAGGGCGTGCCCGACAAAGGAATATAAACATGGCAGAGGGGAAGCAAAAGGGGAAGAAAAAAATCAAAAAGGCCAGCAAGCGACTGACCTCTCTCTGTTTATCGCTCGATAATTTGCGATACTTCGTCGCGATTGATCTGCATTTTATTGCCTTCCTGGTCGCGGTAGCTGACCAGACCGGTATCATCGTCGACTTCGGGTTTGCCGTCGGTCAGGATCATTCGACCATCTTTTGTCGCCATGACGTAATCGCTGCTACAGCCCGATACGGCAAACGCTAAACCGACTGCTGAAACTAACACTGCCCATTTTTTCATCGTTATCGTCCTCATCTGGCTCGTATCAAATCATAGTTTAGTTTTAACCCGATATGGCAACAGGAGGAAGCGGTAAAATCTTAAAAACCAGCTGATTATGTTTGAGAGCTCGCAAAATAAGTAAAAAACTATGTTTTTAGAAGAAAATGGCGAGCAAGAAGCGCGCCTGTGAAGTTCTTTTTGAGATAAAAACCGCGCGGCAACGTTAGTATCGGCTCACCCTTCGCGCCGATTGCCTCGGTAAGCGCTTTGCTGTTAGCCGCTTTCGGGCGCAGCTGTAATACTTCTCCGTGCCGGGCGGTGATGCGCTCTACCTGCCCAAGCACAATCATGTCCATCAGCTCCTCCCAGTCCAGACGCAGCTGTTGCTCCTCATCGTCGTTCGGGCTCCAGAGCAGCGGCGCACCAACGCGACGCTCAGCCAGGGGGATCTGACGCTCACCTTCGACCGGCACCCACAACACGCGCTTCAGCTTGTGACGAACGTGGCTGGTTTCCCACGTCACGCCGGTGTTGCCGGTTAGTGGCGCAACGCAGACGAAGGTGGTCTCAAGCGGTTTGCCCTGGCTGTCTATGGGGATGGTTTTTAACTCCACGCCAAGCGCTGCAAAATCCTGCTCGGGTTTGCTCCCTGCGCTGGCACCCAGCCACAGCTCAAGCAGCATGCCGATCCAGCCTTTATCCCGTTTCAGATCCTTCGGGATCTGAAGCCCTGCCATTGCCGCCAGCTCGCCAAGCGAAAAGCCTGCAAGACGCTGTGCCTGCTGTAGCAACTGGCCCTCGCTGGACGGCGGCGAGAGCAAGGGTGTAAGCGGATGCATGAAGGTAACCTTTTGATTAAAAAATAAACGAAGAAATTGTCCCCTGTGGATAGAGTTTAACTATTTCTGTACCAATATTCCATGTCTATGATTTATAGGTTTTTTTATTGGTTTGAAATCGTTTCACCTGAGGCGGAAAACCGGTTGTTCAAATCTGGTCACTGACAATGAACAGGATCTTACACCATGTTATCCACAGAAAAATGGGATAACTGGGCATAACCCTGACTACTGTTTCAATTTACAGCCTTGACGTGCGATGAAATTCGAATTTTCAAACAAATTGTGACTAACTTATTGGCACAATCTGTGGATAAAACCGACGCTGTTCGATCTTTCATCAGCACGACGATCCCTGATGTGACGATCGTCACGCTATTCTGTTTTTGGTTCATGGAAATACATTTAACGTTATGAAAAGTATTAGGTTATTTAACTGTCGCGAAAGCGGTGGCAAGGCAGGGTTTGAGGTTGTTCATCGGTAATTAGACACTTCTTCACAACTATATCCACAGAAAAGGTGAATAAAATTCCCTTCACTGCCTCTCATCTGTTTATAACTCAGCACTTATTTGTGAGTTATTCAAATGTTATTAGGTTGCAGCCCTGTAAGAGAGTGGTTTACCGCCTCCCTGTAGTGTGAAACAATCATTCATATATAAGGTTTAGTTTGGGGTAGTCCGGTGATTGATGACGATGGCTACCGCCCGAACGTAGGAATAGTAATTTGTAATCGTCAGGGCCAGGTAATGTGGGCCCGGCGATATGGTCAGCACTCCTGGCAGTTCCCTCAAGGCGGGATCAATCCGGGAGAGTCCCCAGAACAAGCGATGTACCGGGAGCTTTTTGAAGAGGTCGGTTTAAGCCGAAAAGATGTTCGCATCCTGGCTTCGACCCGCAACTGGTTGCGTTACAAGTTACCGAAACGTTTGGTGCGTTGGGACACAAAGCCGGTTTGTATCGGCCAGAAACAGAAGTGGTTTCTGTTGCAGTTGGTGGGCAACGATTCAGACATCAATATGCAAACCAGCAGTACGCCGGAGTTCGATGGCTGGCGCTGGGTGAGCTATTGGTATCCTGTTCGTCAGGTCGTGTCATTTAAACGCGATGTTTACCGTAGGGTGATGAAAGAGTTTGCAAGTGTGGTAATGCAGCTTCAGGAGATCCCGCCTAAGCCGCAGAACGCACCTGCATGGCGACGTAAAAGAGGTTAAGCTACGCAAATCATGCTCACCCGCTTGCGAGAAATAGTCGAGAAGGTGGCCAGTGCTCCGCGTCTGAACGAGGCGCTGAATATTCTGGTCACTGACATCTGTCTTGCGATGGAGACCGAAGTCTGTTCGGTGTATCTGGCCGACCACGATCGGCGCTGCTATTACCTGATGGCGACCCGTGGTTTGAAAAAACCACGTGGACGCACCGTCACGCTCGCATTTGATGAAGGTATCGTGGGCCTGGTTGGGCGGCTGGCTGAACCCATCAACCTTGCTGACGCGCAAAAACACCCCAGCTTTAAATACATCCCTTCCGTAAAAGAAGAGCGCTTCCGCGCTTTCCTTGGCGTGCCGATTATCCAGCGTCGTCAGCTGCTCGGCGTGCTGGTCGTCCAGCAGCGCGAGCTACGTCAGTACGACGAAAGCGAAGAGTCTTTCCTCGTCACGCTGGCCACGCAGATGGCGGCGATCCTCTCCCAGTCCCAGCTTGCCGCGCTCTTTGGTCAATATCGCCATACGCGCATTCGTGCCCTTCCGGCATCGCCGGGCGTAGCGATTGCTGAAGGCTGGATGGACGCCACGCTGCCGCTGATGGAGCAGGTTTACGAAGCCTCTACGCTTGATGAAGCGCTTGAGCGCGAGCGTCTTACCGCCGCGCTGGAAGAGGCGGCGAATGAATTTCGTCGTTACAGCAAGCGTTTTGCCGCAGGCGCACAAAAAGAGACGGCGGCCATCTTCGACCTCTATTCGCACCTGCTCTCCGATGCGCGTCTGCGCCGTGAGCTTTTTGCGGAAGTGGACAAAGGCTCGGTCGCGGAGTGGGCGGTTAAGAAGGTCATCGAAAAATTTGCCGACCAATTTGCGGCACTGACCGACGGTTATCTGAAAGAGCGGGCTGGCGATCTCCGCGCCCTGGGACAACGTCTGCTGTTCCATCTCGATGACACCATTCAGGGGCCGAATGCCTGGCCAAAACGGTTTGTGCTGGTCGCCGATGAACTCTCGGCAACGACTCTGGCTGAACTGCCTCAGGACAGGCTGGCCGGTGTGGTGGTGCGCGATGGTGCCGCCAACTCGCATGCCGCCATTATGGTGCGCGCGCTGGGTATCCCAACCGTTATGGGGGCCGATATCCAGCCCTCGGTATTGCACCGCCGTACGCTGGTCGTTGACGGCTATCGCGGTGAGCTGCTGGTCGATCCTGAGCCGGTTCTGCTCCAGGAATACCAGCGTCTTATCAGCGAAGAGAATGAATTAAGCAAGCTGGCGGAGGATGACGTTAACCTGCCCGCACAGCTTAAGAGCGGAGAGCGGATCAAAGTCATGCTCAACGCCGGTTTAAGCCCTGAGCATGAAGAAAAGCTTGGCAGCCGCATCGACGGTATTGGTTTATACCGTACTGAAATCCCGTTCATGCTGCAGAGCGGTTTCCCCTCCGAAGAGGAGCAGGTGGCGCAGTATCAGGGGATGCTGCAGATGTTTAACGACAAACCTGTCACCCTGCGAACCCTGGATGTCGGCGCGGATAAACAGCTGCCCTATATGCCGATCAGCGAAGAAAACCCGTGCCTGGGCTGGCGTGGGATCCGCATTACGCTCGATCAGCCGGAGATCTTCCTGATCCAGGTGCGTGCGATGCTGCGCGCCAACGCGGCGACGGGCAATCTCAGCATCTTACTCCCGATGGTCACCAGCATTGATGAGATCGACGAGTCCCGGCGGCTGATCGAACGTGCAGGCCGTGAAGTGGAAGAGATGATCGGCTATGCGATCCCGAAACCGCGGATTGGGGTGATGCTTGAAGTGCCGTCTATGGTCTTTATGCTGCCGCAGCTGGCAAACCGTGTTGATTTTATCTCTGTCGGCACAAACGACCTGACGCAATATATTCTGGCCGTCGACCGTAACAATACGCGCGTCGCCAGTATCTACGACAGCCTGCATCCGGCGATCATTCGCGCGTTAGCGATGATTGCCCGTGAAGCGGAACAGTACGGCATTGATTTACGCCTGTGCGGTGAAATGGCCGGGGATTCCATGTGTGTTGCAATCCTGATTGGTCTGGGATACCGCCATCTGTCGATGAACGGTCGCGCTGTCGCCCGCGTGAAGTACCTGCTGCGGCATATCGACATCAACGATGCCCGAGAGCTGGCTGAACGCAGCCTTGACGCGCAGCTGGCAGCAGAGGTTCGTCATCAGGTCGCGGCGTTTATGGAACGACGCGGTATGGGCGGCCTGATCCGCGGCGGCCGCTAATCGCCTTTCTCCCTCTCCCCCCGGGAGAGGGCTCCAGCGTGCATAAAACCCTATACACATCTTTTACATCTCTGGCGCATCCTCCGCGCCAGCCTTGTGCTATGATTCGCAACTTTGGAGCCTCTGCTTACGGCAGAATCGCATTTCTACCGCTGTCCACTTTCAGCGGAATAACAACATCTTGTGGTGACAGATGAACAGTGGTTATCTGCATTTTCCGGAATTTGATCCGGTCATTTTCTCAGTAGGACCTGTTTCGCTTCACTGGTACGGTCTGATGTACCTGGTGGGCTTCATTTTTGCCATGTGGCTCGCTGGCCGTCGCGCCAGTCGTCCGGGCAGCGGCTGGACGAAAAACGAAGTTGAAAACCTGCTCTATGCGGGCTTCCTCGGCGTGTTCCTCGGTGGTCGTATTGGGTACGTGCTGTTCTATAACTTCCCGGTATTCCTGAATGACCCTCTCTATCTGTTCCGCGTCTGGGACGGCGGCATGTCCTTCCACGGCGGCCTGATTGGGGTGATCCTGGTGATGGTAATTTTTGCCAAACGCACCAAACGCAACTTCTTCCAGGTGTCAGATTTTATCGCACCGCTGATCCCGTTTGGTCTCGGCGCTGGCCGTCTGGGTAACTTTATCAACGGCGAGCTGTGGGGCCGCGTCGACCCGAGCGTGCCGTACACGATGCTCTTCCCGGGCTCCCGCGCAGAAGATATCGCGCTGCTGCCATCACATCCGGAGTGGCAGTCCATTTTCGATACCTACGGCGTGCTGCCGCGCCATATGTCTCAGCTGTACGAGCTGGCGCTGGAAGGCGTGGTGCTGTTTATCATCCTCAACCTGTTTATCCGCAAACCGCGTCCGATGGGCGCTGTCTCCGGCCTGTTCCTGATCGGCTACGGCGCATTCCGTATTATCGTCGAGTTCTTCCGTCAGCCTGACGCACAATTTACCGGCGAATGGGTACAGTACATCAGCATGGGGCAGATCCTCTCCATTCCGATGATTGTCGCGGGTGCCATTATGATGATTTGGGCGTATCGTCGTCGTCCACAGCAACAAATTTCCTGAGGAACCATGAAACAGTATCTTGAATTGATGAAAAAAGTGCTCGATGAGGGCACGCCGAAAAACGACCGCACCGGCACCGGTACGCTCTCCATTTTTGGCCACCAGATGCGCTTCAATCTGCAAGAAGGCTTCCCACTGGTGACGACAAAGCGCTGCCACCTGCGCTCGATCATTCATGAACTGCTCTGGTTCCTGCAAGGCGATACCAACGTTGCGTATCTGCACGAAAATAACGTCTCAATCTGGGACGAGTGGGCAGATGAAAATGGCAACCTGGGCCCGGTTTACGGCAAGCAGTGGCGCGCCTGGCCAACGCCTGATGGCCGCCATATTGACCAGATCACCACCGTGATGAACCAGCTGAAAAACGATCCGGACTCGCGCCGAATCATCGTTTCCGCCTGGAACGTCGGCGAGCTGGATAAAATGGCGCTGGCACCGTGCCACGCGTTCTTCCAGTTCTATGTGGCGGATGGAAAGCTTTCCTGTCAGCTCTACCAGCGCTCCTGTGACGTGTTCCTCGGCCTGCCGTTTAACATTGCCAGCTATGCGCTGTTGGTCCACATGATGGCTCAGCAGTGCGATCTGGAAGTGGGTGATTTTGTCTGGACCGGTGGGGACACCCATCTTTACAGCAACCATATGGAACAGACGCATCTCCAGCTGACCCGCGAACCGCGTGCGCTGCCGAAGCTGATTATCAAGCGCAAACCGGCATCAATCTTCGATTACCGCTTTGATGATTTCGAGATTGAGGGCTATGACCCGCATCCGGGCATCAAAGCGCCCGTCGCTATCTGATGCGATAAAGCGTGACACAACCGGTGCTCTTTAGCGCCGGTTTTTTTTCGCCTTTATCCCGTTTCCCGAAGCGCTATCCAGAAAGCGTGCAACGTGCTGCAACACTCCTGATTCTCCGGATAACGCCTCGTAAAACGAAGAACCGTCGCTCGTCATGTTCACGGCGCTTCGCCACACTCCCAGTATGAAAAAAGAGAACGGTTTTACGCTTATCGAAACGCTGGTCGCGATTTCGCTTGTCGTTATCCTCAGCGCCTCAGGGCTATACGGCTGGGACAGCTGGCAGCGGCAGCAGCGGCTGTGGCAAACCGCCAGCCAGGTGCGAGATTACCTGCTGTTTCTGCGCAATCATGCCAACCGCTACAATCGCGACCATCAAATTACCCGTCAGCGGGTGGGGGAGCGGGACTGTCTGGTGAGCTCTGCCGCGCAAGGCTGTGAGAAGGGCAGTCCCTTTGTGCTGATACCACTCTGGCCTGAGGTCGCGATCGGCGAGGTCACGCCGTCGCTCGCGTTCTATGGATTAAAGGATACGGCATGGGCTGGGCGGATACGGGTTCAAAGCCGCGCAGGAGAATGGCTGATTATTGTCTCAAATGGAGGACGCATCAGGATGTGTAAGGTCTCTGCGGGAGGTTCATGTCGATGAAGCAGCGAGGTTTCTCACTGACTGAAGTTCTGATTGCAACGGCGATTAGCAGCCTTTTGCTGATAAGCGCATCGCGTTTTTTACCCGGCTTGCAGCGGGCGGTCTTAGCGCAATCTGGCCAGAGACAACTGGAGGAAGAGGTCTGGCACCACCTGTTTGCCCTGGGCAAACAGCTTCAGCGTGCAGGGTACTGCGCGGGAAACTGTCAGGGACAGGCGCTGGTGACCGCGAGGCTTGGAGGTTGCGTCATTGTGCGGTGGGATGCCAACAGTAACGGCAACTGGGATAACAGCGCATCAGAAAATGACAGCACTGGTTTTCGTCTGGAGTCGGGCGCGCTTGAAACCCAGCGTGGAGCGACCTCCTGTGAAGGAAAAGGATGGGAAAAGCTCACGGACCCGGACAGGCTTACTATCGCGCATTTTGTGGTGAGGACAGTTGAACATGCCGGTTTTGCGCCAGAGGTTAATATCGAACTGGCGGCGATTCGTAAAGGCGAGCAGGGGGAGCCCTGGCAGGCATTGTATACGGTCACGGGGTACAATCTGTGAATCGTCAACGCGGCATGTCTTCGCTGGCGATGGTTCTGCTTTTACTGGTGCTCGGTACCCTAATCCTCACCGGTCTCAATCAGCAGCTTACAACCTTTAGCGCGCTCGTCGGCGGGGAGAAGCGCTCGCTTCAGCAGCAGGCCACGGTGCAGTCCGCGCTTGAGTGGGGACGGGTTCAGAGCTGGTCCTCGGAGCCACAGGTTCAGTGCAAAATGACACCGGCGTGGCGAGTGTGTTTGCGCCAGTTGAATGGAGCGCGTGTGTTACTGATTGCCGGAGACAGCGACCTGCTGCTCTGGCGCGCAGGAGAGATCGTCGACGGGAAAGTTCGCTTTTCGCCTCACGGCTGGAGTGATTTTTGTCCCCTTAAGGAGAGTGCGTTATGTCAGCTGCCGTGAGCAGAGAAAAAGGGTTTAGCATGGTTGAGGTACTGCTGGCGATGATGCTGCTGGTGATCGTCGTGACGGCTCTGTCGGGTTATCACCGGGCCCTGGCGGCGCGGTTTACCCTGTTTAATCAGTATCGCCAGCTCTGGCACCATGCCTGGAATCAGTCTCAGCTCTCAACAAATGTTCTCCCGGCAGGCTGGCAGGCCAGTCGGGGGCAGACAACGCACGCAGGATGTGTCAGCATCACGGTCACACTTATTTCTCCTCTGGGGCGGCGCGGTGAGATAACGCGTCTGCATTGCCCGGTTAGCCAGTAGTCGGGAGCGTCTATGTTAAGGGTCTACCACTCAAATCGTCTGGATGTGCTGGAAGCGCTGATGGAATTTATCGTAGAGCACGAGCGGCTTGACGATCCTTTTGAGCCTGAAATGGTGCTGGTGCAGAGCACCGGTATGGCACAGTGGCTGCAAATGTCGCTTTCCCGTAAATTTGGCATAGCCGCAAATATTGATTTCCCGCTGCCCGCGAGCTTTATCTGGGAGATGTTTGTGCGCGTGTTGCCGGACATCCCGGAGCAGAGCGCCTTCAACAAACAAGGCATGAGCTGGAAGCTCATGGCACTGCTGCCGGAAATGCTGCAGCACGATGAATTCGCCATGCTGCGCCACTACCTCAATGACGATACCGATAAGCGCAAGCTGTTCCAGCTGGCGTCGCGCACCGCCGATCTCTACGACCAATACCTTGTTTACCGTTCTGACTGGTTAATTCGTTGGGAAGCGGGCGAGTTGGTTGAAGGGCTACCGGAGGCGCAAATATGGCAGGCACCGCTGTGGAAAGCGCTGGTAGAACACACGGAGAAACTTGGGCAGCCTAAGTGGCACCGTGCCAACCTGTACGAGCGGTTTATATCAATACTCGAGAATGCCCCGGAGCGCCCGGCCCGACTGCCGTCACGCGTTTTTATCTGCGGGATATCCGCATTACCGCCTGTTTATCTGAAGGCGTTGAACGCGCTGGGTAAACATATTGATATCCATATTTTGTTCACCAACCCTTGTCGACAGTATTGGGGGGATATCCTCGACGAACGTTGGCTTGCGCGGCTGGTAACTCGCCAGCGAAAGCGTCTTTTTGAAGAACGTTCCGTCCCGCTGTTTAAAGACGGCTCGACTGCCGGGCAGCTTTTTGATGAAGACGGTATCCAGAACCTGCCCAATCCACTGCTTGCCTCGTGGGGGAAGCTGGGGCGTGACTACATTCACATGCTTTCAGACATCACTTCATCAGGCGAAGGCGACGTGGA
Source organism: Enterobacter cloacae complex sp. SHL020 (assembly GCF_049236945.1). Classification (NCBI taxonomy): domain Bacteria; kingdom Pseudomonadati; phylum Pseudomonadota; class Gammaproteobacteria; order Enterobacterales; family Enterobacteriaceae; genus Enterobacter; species Enterobacter cloacae complex sp. SHL020. The sequence goes on along the minus strand of NZ_JBMKJF010000005.1, from coordinate 248,262 downwards.
TGCCTTTGTCGATATTACCCCGGATAGCCTGCTGCATCATATTCAGCTGGATATCCTCGATCTGGAAAACCGTGCCGTGATGGGCGTGACGGCGAAAGAATTCGAACGTAGCGACAGCAAGCGCAAGCTGGATGCTGACGATCGCAGCGTCACGATCCATGTTTGCCATAGCCCTCAGCGTGAGGTCGAAGTGCTTCACGACCAACTGCTGGCGATGCTGCAGGACGATCCCGAACTGACGCCACGCGATATTGTGGTGATGGTGGCGGATATCGACAGCTACAGTCCCTTCATTCAGGCTGTCTTTGGTAGTGCGACGGGCGAGCGATATCTGCCTTACGCTATCTCTGACCGTCGTGCCCGCCAGTCGCATCCGGCACTGCAGGCCTTTATCACTCTGCTTTCACTGCCGGATAGCCGCTTTATCTCCGAAGATGTCCTGGCGTTACTGGATGTTCCCGTGCTGGCTGCACGCTTCAGCATCACTGAAGAGGGTCTGCGCTACCTTCGCCAGTGGGTGAACGAATCTGGCGTTCGTTGGGGGATCGATGACGATAACGTTCAGGAGTTCGAACTTCCTCCAACCGGGCAGCATACGTGGCGTTTTGGCCTGACGCGTATGCTGCTGGGCTACGCCATGGAGAGCAGCCAGGGCGAGTGGAATGAGGTGCTGCCTTACGATGAGTCCAGCGGGTTAATTGCTGAACTGGTGGGGCATTTAGCGTCACTCCTGATGCAGCTTAACCGCTGGCGACACGAGCTGATGCAGCCGCGTCCCCTTGAAGCGTGGCTCCCGGTTTGCAGGGCATTGCTAAATGATTTCTTCCTGCCAGACAGTGACACCGAAGCGGCAATGGCACTGATTGAAACGCAGTGGCAGGCGATCGTTGATGAAGGCGTGAACTCCCACTATCAGGAGGCCATCCCGCTTTCGCTGTTGAGGGATGAGCTAACGCAGCGGCTCGATCAGGAGCGAATCAGCCAGCGTTTCCTGGCTGGCCCCATCAATATCTGCACCCTGATGCCAATGCGTTCTATCCCGTTTAAAGTGGTCTGTCTGCTTGGCATGAACGACGGCGTTTATCCGCGCGCGCTGGCGCCGCTGGGGTTCGATTTGATGAGCGCAGATCCAAAACGGGGTGACCGTAGCCGCCGCGATGATGATCGTTACCTCTTCCTTGAGGCGCTCATTTCTGCCCAGAGTAAGCTCTATATCAGCTATATCGGCCGTTCCATTCAGGACAACAGCGAGCGTTTTCCCTCCGTTCTGGTGCAGGAGCTGGTGGACTATATCGGCCAGAGTCACTATCTGCCGGGGGATGAAGAGCGCAACTGCGATGAAAGCGAGAAGAGGGTGAAAGCCCATATCACCTGTTTCCACAGCCGCATGCCGTTTGACCCGGTGAACTACACGCCCAGCGAGCGCCAGAGCTATGCGCAGGAGTGGCTACCGGCGGCGAAAAAGGAGGGGAATGCGCATACCGATTTCATTCAGGAGCTTGACCCGCGCCCTGTCGATACCCTGACCTTCGAACAGCTTCAGCGGTTTTGGGCGCATCCGGTACGGGCCTTCTTCCAGCAGCGATTGCAGGTCAATTTCCGTTCTGAAGAGAGCGAAATTCCGGATGCAGAGCCTTTTACGCTGGAAGGGCTGGAGCGCTATCAGCTAAACCTCCAACTGCTGAATGCGCTGGTTGAAGAAGAAGATGCTGACAAACTTTACCGCCGCTACCGTGCTGCAGGGCAGCTGCCCTATGGGGCATTCGGGGAAATTGTCTGGGAGGCGCAGTGTCAGGAGATGACCGCCCTGGCAGAGCGCGTAAGAGCGTGCCGACAGCCGGGGAAAAGTATTGAAATCGATCTCAACTGCAATGGTGTACAGCTTACGGGCTGGTTGACCCAGGTTCAGCCGGACGGGCTGCTGCGCTGGCGGCCTTCTATGCTTAGCGTTTCACAGGGTTTGCAACTCTGGCTGGAACATCTTGTCTACAGTGCGGATGGTCATAAAGGTGAAAGTCGGATATTCGTGCGCAAAGAGGGCGAATGGCGCTTCCCGCCGATGGAAGCAGAGCAGGCGTTAGGTTATCTGTCTTTGTACATTGAAGGCTACCGTCAGGGAATGAATAAACCGCTCCTGCTGCTGCCGGAAAGCGGCGGTGCCTGGATAAAAGCCTGTTATGACGCGCAGAATGATGCGATGTTAACGGATGAGGCGTCACTGCAGAAAGCGCGCAGTAAATTTATGCAGGCCTACGAAGGAAACATGATGGTGCGGGGCGAAGGTGAAGATGTCTGGTATCAGCGCTTATGGCGAACGCTTGAGCCAGAGTACTTTGAGGCCATCACGGAAGAGGCGCAGCGCTACCTGCTGCCGTTGTTTAAATTTAATCAGTCCTGAGTGCTGTATAAAAATTGCGCAACATAGGGTGTTCATTTATGATGCACTTCTTATCACGGACTGATGTACCCAATAAAGAGATGTTGGCGTGTCCAGCACGCAATTTGTTAATGATGTAGCCGTGATAAAGAGGTCGTAATGCCAGGCAGCACCTTGTTTAAAGCATTTGTTTTGTTTGTCGCCCTCTGGGCACCTGTCACTCAGGCAGACTCCGGTTGGCAACCCGTTCAGGAAACTATTCGTAAAAGCGAAAAAGATACCCGTCAATATCAGGCTATTCGTCTTGATAACGGCATGACCGTACTGCTGGTTTCCGATCCGCAGGCGGTGAAGTCCCTCTCGGCATTAGTGGTGCCGGTTGGATCGCTGGAAGATCCTGACGCGCATCCTGGGCTTGCACACTATCTGGAACATATGACGCTGATGGGGTCAAAAAAATACCCGCAGCCGGATAGCCTGTCCGAATTTTTGAAAATGCATGGCGGCAGCCACAATGCCAGTACGGCACCGTACCGCACCGCCTTTTATCTCGAAGTCGAAAATGATGCGCTGGAAGGCGCGGTCGATCGCCTTGCTGATTCCATCGCCGCCCCCCTGCTGGATAAAAAATATGCCGACCGTGAACGCAATGCCGTCAATGCCGAGCTGACCATGGCCCGCACGCGAGACGGTATGCGCATGGCCCAGGTCAGCGCTGAAACCATCAACCCTGCGCACCCGGGTTCGCGTTTCTCCGGCGGTAACCTGGAGACGTTAAGCGACAAACCGAACAGCCCGGTGCTTGATGCCCTGCACGCGTTTCGCGATAAATACTACTCCGCCAACCTGATGAAAGCGGTCATCTACAGCAATAAACCGTTGCCAGAACTGGCAGGCATGGCGGCTAAAACGTTTGGTCGGGTGCCGAATAAAAATATCGACCTGCCGCAGATAGACGTACCGGTGGTCACGGACGCGCAAAAAGGGATCGTTATCCACTACGTGCCGGCGCTGCCGCGCAAAGTGCTGCGCGTGGAGTTCCGCATTGATAACAACACCGCACAGTTTCGCAGTAAAACCGATGAGCTGGTGACCTACCTGATAGGTAACCGCAGCCCGGGTACGCTTTCTGACTGGCTGCAAAAACAGGGGCTGGTGGAAGGTATTCGCGCCGACTCCGATCCAGTTGTAAACGGCAATAGCGGCGTGCTGGCGATCTCCGCCACCCTGACCGACAAAGGCCTGGCAAACCGTGATGAAGTGGTGGCGGCGATCTTCAGCTACCTCTCTTTACTGCGTGAGAAAGGCGTCGATAAGCGCTACTTTGATGAGCTCGCGCACGTGCTGGATCTCGATTTCCGTTACCCGTCCATTACCCGCGACATGGATTACGTTGAGTGGCTGGCGGATACCATGATCCGCGTGCCGGTGGAGCACACCCTCGATGCGGTCAATATTGCCGACCGGTATGATGCCGATGCGGTAAAAGCCCGCCTGGCGATGATGACGCCGGAGAATGCCCGCATCTGGTACATCAGCCCGAACGAACCGCATAACAAGACGGCGTATTTTGTCGATGCTCCTTATCAGATGGACAAAATCAGCGCGCAGACCTTCACCGACTGGCAGAAGAAGGCCGGGGAGATTGCGTTGAAGCTGCCGGAGCTGAACCCCTATATTCCGGATGACTTTTCGCTGATCAAAACGACTCAAGATTATCCGCACCCGGCGCTCATCGTTGATGAGCCGACGCTGCGCGTGGTGTATACCCCTAGCCGCTATTTCGCCAGTGAGCCAAAGGCCGATGTCAGCGTGGTGCTGCGTAACCCGAAAGCGATGAATAGCGCCAAAAATCAGGTGATGTTCGCGCTCAATGACTATCTCGCCGGGATTGCGCTCGATCAGCTCAGCAACCAGGCAGCCGTGGGTGGGATCAGCTTCTCCACCAACGCCAACAACGGTTTGATGCTCAATGCAAACGGCTATACCCAGCGTTTGCCTCAGCTGTTCCAGGCCCTGCTGGAAGGGTATTTCAGCTACACGCCGACGGAAGAGCAGCTTGAGCAGGCCAAATCATGGTATGCGCAGATGATGGACTCTGCGGAGAAGGGCAAAGCTTACGATCTGGCGCTTATGCCGGCGCAAATGCTGTCGCAAGTTCCTTATTTCCAGCGAGAGGATCGCCGTGCGCTGTTGCCTTCGATCACCTTAAAAGACGTGCTGGCGTACCGCGACGCGCTGAAAACCAACACGCGTCCGGAGTTCCTGATCGTCGGCAACATGAGTGAGGAGCAGGCCAAAACCCTGGCGGAGAATGTGCGCGCTCAGCTCGGTTCGAAAGGCGACGAGTGGTGTCGCAACCAGGACGTGCTGGTTGAGAAAAAACAGAATGTGATTTTTGAAAAGGCGGGTAACAGCACGGATTCCGCGCTGGCCGCGGTATTTGTGCCAACGGGCTATGATGAATTCGCCAGCTCGGCGCAGAGTGCCGTACTGGGGCAAATTATTCAGCCGTGGTTCTACAATCAGTTACGCACTGAGGAGCAGCTTGGCTACGCGGTGTTTGCCTTCTCCATGAACGTAGGCCGACAGTGGGGGCTGGGTTTCCTGCTGCAAAGCAGCGATAAACAGCCGGCGTATCTCTGGAAGCGTTACCAGGCCTTCTTCCCGCAGGTGGAAGCAAAACTGCGCGCCATGAAGCCGGAAGAGTTTGCGCAGATCCAGCAGGCCGTCATCGCACAGGTGATGCAACCGCCGCAGACGCTGGGTGAAGAAGCGTCACAGCTGAGCAAAGATTTCGATCGCGGTAATCTGAAATTTGATTCGCGTGATAAAGTAGTGGCCGAGATAAAACAGCTGACGCCGCAGAAGGTTGCCGACTTCTTCCATCAGGCGGTCATTAAGCCGCAGGGAATCACCATCCTGTCTCAGGTTTCCGGTAGCCAGAACGGGAAAACGGAGTACGTAAACCCGAAAGGCTGGAAAGTCTGGAAGAGCGTCAGCGCGCTGCAGCAATCTATGCCCTGGAGTAAGAAAGAATGACCGATACCGCTGAGTCCCTTGATCCCTTACGTTTACCTCTGCAGGGTGAACGATTGATTGAAGCCTCAGCGGGAACGGGAAAAACCTTCACCATTGCCGCCCTTTACCTGCGTCTGCTGCTGGGGCTTGGCGGCAACGCCGCTTTTCCACGCCCTTTGAGCGTGGAAGAGCTGCTGGTGGTCACCTTCACCGAGGCTGCCACCGCTGAGCTCCGGGGCCGTATTCGCAGCAATATCCACGAGCTGCGCATCGCCTGTCTGCGTCAGAGCACGGATAACCCTCTCTACGCGAGCCTTCTGGAAGAGATTTCCGATAAGCAACAGGCAGCCCAGTGGCTGCTCCTCGCTGAACGGCAGATGGACGAAGCGTCCGTCTTCACCATTCACGGTTTTTGCCAGCGCATGCTGAGCCTGAATGCATTTGAATCCGGAATGCTGTTTGAACAGCAGCTCATTGAAGATGAATCTGTGCTTCGCTATCAGGCCTGCGCGGATTTCTGGCGTCGCCACTGCTACCCGTTACAGCGCGATATCGCCGAAGCGGTACATGCGCTGTGGAAGGGCCCGGAGGCGCTGCTGCGCGCTATCGATCGTTATCTGCAGGGTGAAGCACCTGTCATCAAATCCCCGCCGCCAGCGGATGAAACCCTGGCCTCACGGCATGAAAAAATCATCTCGCAAATTGCCGACATCAAGCAAAAATGGATGGAGTCAGTCGGCGAGATTGACGCAATCATCGAAAATTCCGGGATTGACCGACGCAAGTTTAACCGTGGCAATCAGGGGAAATGGATCGACAAGATCAGCGCCTGGGCGCAGGAAGAGACGCGAGGCTACCAGCTCCCGGACGCGCTGGAGAAATTCTCCCGGCGTTTCCTTGTTGAGCGGACCAAAGCCGACGGCATTGTGCCTGAGCATCCTCTGTTTGTGGCGATTGAAACCCTGCTGGCTGAGCCCTTAACGCTCAACGATCTGATGATTACCCGCGCCATGACGGAAATTCGCGACGCCGTCGCGCGTGAGAAACGCCGCCGGGGTGAACTGGGGTTTGACGATATGCTGAGCCGCCTCGATGCGGCGCTGTGCAGTGAAAACGGCGAAGCGCTTGCCGCCGCGATTCGCACCCGCTTCCCGGTGGCGATGATCGACGAATTTCAGGATACCGACCCTCAGCAGTACCGCATTTTCCGCCGTATCTGGCGCCAGCAGCCAGAGACCGCGCTTCTGTTAATCGGCGATCCGAAACAGGCCATCTACGCCTTCCGCGGTGCGGATATTTTCACCTACATGAAAGCCCGCAGCGAGGTTGACGCGCACTACACGCTCGATACCAACTGGCGCTCCTCTCCCGGCATGGTGGAAAGCGTCAACGCGCTCTTCAGCCGCATGGATACGGCGTTTATGTTCCGGGAGATCCCGTTTCAGCCGGTAAAGTTCGCCGAGAAAAATGCCTCGTTGCGCTTCGAATTCAACGGCGAGACGCAGCCCGCCATGAACTTCTGGCTGCTGGATGGGGAAGGCTGCGGCGTTGCCGACTATCAAAATGCCATGGCCCAGCACTGTGCCGCACAAATCCGCGACTGGCTCAGCGCGGGCGCGCACGGTAAAGCGCTGCTGTGGAAGGGGGATAAACCAACCCCGGTAAATGCATCCGATATCACGGTGCTGGTTCGCAGCCGCCAGGAAGCCGCGCTCATCCGCGACGCCCTGACGTTACTAAATATCCCCTCCGTCTACCTCTCCAACCGCGACAGCGTCTTTGAAACGCTGGAAGCGCAGGAGATGCTATGGCTGCTGCAGGCCGTGCTGGCTCCGGAGCGGGAAAGCACGCTGCGTAGCGCACTGGCGAGCGCGATGCTCGGGCTGAACGCGCGGGATATCGATGCGCTAAACAATGACGAAGCCGCGTGGGATGCCGTGGTAGAAGAGTTTGTTCGCTACCGCGAAAAGTGGCAGAAGCGTGGAGTCATGGCGATGGTGCGCGAGCTCATGGCACAGCGCCACATTGCCGAGAATATGCTGGCGACAGCAGGCGGCGAGCGCCGTTTGACCGATATTTTACATATCAGCGAACTGCTGCAGGAAGCCGGAACGCAGCTGGAGAGCGAACACGCCCTGGTACGCTGGCTGGCGCAGCAGATTGCCGATCCGAACAGTAATTCGTCCAGCCAGCAGATGCGCCTTGAGAGTGATAAACATCTGGTGCAGATCGTCACCATTCACAAATCGAAAGGCCTGGAATATCCGCTGGTCTGGCTGCCGTTTATCGCCAATTATCGCGTGCAGGATCAGGCCTTTTACCACGACCGCGAATCTTTTGAGGCGGTGCTCGATCTCAGCAACGCGGAGTCCAGCGTTGAGCTGGCCGAAGCCGAGCGTCTGGCGGAAGATCTGCGCCTGCTTTACGTGGCGCTGACCCGTTCGGTCTGGCACTGCAGCCTGGGCGTTGCGCCGCTGTTCCGTCGCCGTGGCGAAAAGACCGGTGAGAGCGATTTTCATCTGAGCGCGCTGGGGCGGCTTATTCAGCACGGCGAACCCAAAGACGCGGCGGGCCTGCGCCAGTGCATCGAATCTCTTTGCACAGAGCATGTTGCCCTGCATATTCCGTCTCAGCCCGACAACAGCCGCTGGCAGATGCCGGAGCTGCGTGAGTCAGAGCTACATGCCCGCAAGGTTGTGCGTACCATTGCCGACGACTGGCGGGTCACCAGCTATTCCGGTTTGCAGCAGCACGGGCAGAGTATTGCGCAGGATCTGATGCCAAAACTGGACGTGGATGCCGCAGGAGCCGGTAGCGTACCCGCTGAGCCGGTGCTCACGCCGCACCAGTTCCCGCGCGGCGCCTCGCCGGGCACGTTTTTGCACAGCCTGTTTGAAGAGCTGGATTTTACCCAGCCGGTATCCGAAGAGTGGGTGCTGAAGATGTTACAGAGCGGTGGCTACGACGCACAGTGGCAGCCGGTTCTTACCGACTGGATCCGCTCGGTTCTGCATGCGCCGCTTACGACGCAGGGGATCTCGCTGAACCAGTTGACCGCCAAAGATAAGCAGGTGGAGATGGAGTTTTATCTCCCCATCGCCAGCCCGCTCAGGGCCGAGGCGCTTGATGCGCTGATCCGCGAGTACGATCCGTTATCCGCCGGGTGCCCGCCGCTGAACTTCCGCCAGGTACAGGGGATGCTCAAAGGCTTTATCGACCTGGTTTTCCGCCACGAAGGGCGCTACTACCTGCTGGATTACAAATCAAACTGGCTGGGTGAAAGCAGCGAGGCCTACACCCAGGACGCGATGGCCTCTGCCATGCAAATGCATCGCTACGATCTGCAGTACCAGCTTTACACCCTGGCGCTGCACCGTTACCTGCGTCATCGCAAGGCCGATTACCGCTACGAAACGCATTTTGGCGGCGTCATTTACCTGTTCCTGCGCGGAGTGGATGCAAACGACCCGCGTTCCGGCGTCTTTAGCACGCGTCCGTCTGCGGAACTGATTGAAAAAATGGATAACCTGTTTGCTGCAAGCACGGAGGAGGTGGCATGACGATGCAGGCGCTACTGCTGGACGCGGTTGAACAACGATTACTGCGCCACCTGGATGTGCAGTTCGCCATGATGGTGGCAGGCGAGGAGCCTGCCGTCATGCTTGCCGCCGCCATTCTGAGCAAAGACGCGGGGGAAGGGCACGTGTGTCTGCCGCTGTTGCGTCTGGCGGTGGATGAGAAAATGCCTCCGGCTTTACAGGCGTGCTTCGCGCTGCTGGGTGAAACCGTGGACTGGGAAGCGATATTACTCAGTTCGCCGGCCGTTAGCGGAACCGATACCGGGACGCCGATGATCCTTGTCGGCGAGCGTTTGTATCTTAACCGGCTGTGGCGTAACGAACTGACGGTGGCGCGCTTCTTCAGCGAGACCAACGCCCCGCTTCCCTGCGATGAAGTAAAGCTCCGGCAAACGCTGGATGCGCTGTTTATCTCTGACGACGCGACAGACTGGCAGAAAGTGGCGGCAGCCGTGGCCTTAACGCGACGGATCTCGGTGATTTCTGGCGGCCCGGGCACCGGGAAAACGACCACCGTGGCAAAACTGCTTGCCGCGCTGATTCAGCTATCGGGTGAGCAAAAGTGTCGTATTCGCCTGGCGGCCCCCACCGGTAAAGCGGCTGCACGTCTGACGGAATCGTTAGGCGGCGCGCTGCAAAAACTGCCGCTAACCGGGGAGCAGCTTGCGCTTTTCCCCAATGAAGCGAGCACGCTGCACCGTTTGCTTGGCGCACAGCCGGGTAGCCAGCGTCTTCGCTATCATGCCGGTAACCCACTGCACCTTGACGTGCTGGTCGTGGATGAAGCGTCGATGATTGACCTGACGATGATGTCGCGTTTGATCGATGCGCTACCGCCGCACGCGCGCGTCATTTTCCTCGGCGATCGCGACCAGCTTGCCTCCGTAGAGGCCGGGGCCGTGCTGGGCGATATATGCACCTATGCCAGCCTGGGATACACAGCTGAACGCGCGCAGGAGTTAGCCCGTCTCACCGGATGTTCGCTCACGTCTGAAAAACATTCGCTTGCAGGGGCGCTGCGCGACAGCCTGTGTTTGCTGCAAAAAAGCTACCGTTTCGGCAGCGACTCCGGCATCGGCCAGCTTGCGGCGGCGGTGAACCGGGGCGACCGGCGTACCACCACAGCGGTATTTGACGGTACCTTTACGGATATTGAGAAAAAATCGCTGCAAAGCGGGGAAGAGTATCAGGCGATGCTGGACGACGCCCTGCAGGGGTACCAGCACTTTCTGACGGGCGTACAACAGCAACGTACGCCGGAGCAGGTCATTGCCGCGTTTGGTGAATACCAGTTGCTCTGTGCGCTGAGGGAAGGCCCCTTTGGCGTCCGGGGTCTGAACGACAGGCTGGAACAGCTGCTGGCGCAAAAACGCAAAATTAACCGTACCCCGCACTCGCGATGGTATGAAGGGCGGCCGGTGATGATCTCCCGCAACGACAGCGCGCTGGGGTTGTTTAACGGGGATATCGGGATTGCGCTCGACTGCGGTCAGGGCCTGCGCGTCTGGTTCCAGATGCCGGACGGGAGCGTGAAGTCCTTCCAGCCGAGCCGTTTGCCCGAGCATGAAACCGCGTGGGCAATGACGGTGCATAAATCCCAGGGCTCCGAGTTTAACCATGCGGCGCTGATCCTGCCCACGCAGCTTTCACCCGTCGTTACCCGCGAGCTAATCTATACCGCCATTACGCGCGCGCGTCAGCGCCTGTCGCTGTATGCCGATGAACGGGTGCTGGTGCAGGCGATCGCCACCCGAACGGAACGCCGAAGCGGGCTGGGCGCGATATTTGAGACCCTCTGAACGAAAGCCCTCGCCGGACGGTGAGGGCGTCGTATCATCCCAGGTCAGCCATCAGCACCTTTGAACGACGCTGATAGTTGTACATCTCTTTCTTCGTTTCCGGCAGAGAATCGATATCCACCGGCGTGAATCCGCGCTCCTGGAACCAGTGAATGCTGCGCGTCGTCAGGACGAACAGCTTGCTCAGCCCCATCTGGCGCGCCTGCGCCGCTAGGCGTTCAAGCAGCATTTCGCCGCGTGAAGAGCTACGGTAATCAGGATGCACCGCCACGCAGGCCATTTCACCGATCTTCTCTTCCGGGAACGGATAGAGCGCGGCGCAGGCAATGGTCAGGTTATCGCGCTGAATAATGGTGAATTTGTCGATCTCCATCTCCAGCTGTTCGCGTGAGCGACGCACCAGAATACCCTGCTGTTCCAGCGGGCGGATCAGCTCCAGAATGCCGCCGATGTCGTTGATGGTGGCGCGGCGGATCTGCTCCGCACTCTCCATCACAATCTGTGTACCAATACCGTCGCGGGAGAACAGCTCTTGGAGCAGGGCCCCGTCTTCCTGATAGCTGATCAGGTGGCTGCGGCGCACGCCGCTGCGGCAGGCCTTCACGGCGCCGCGCAGGAAGCGGACGGTGCCGGAGTAGTAATCGCCTTCGGCTTCCAGCGCTTCCACGCGGGCCTGGGCTTCATTCGGGAAGAGTTCCGGCACGATCGTTCCTTCGTCGTCCACGACGCCCTGGGAGGAGCAGAACCCAATCATTTTTTCCGCCTTCAGCTTGATCGCCAGCTGTGTGGCGATCTCTTCGGACGTCAGGTTAAAGCTTTCGCCGGTCACGGAAACGGCGACCGGGCCCATCAGCACGATGGCACCGCTGTCCAGCTGGCGGTGAATAGCTTCCTCATCAATACGACGGATACGGCCGCTGTGGCAGTAATCCACGCCATCGTCCACGCCGAGCGGCTGGGCAATGATAAAGTTGCCGCTCACGACGTTGATATGCGCCCCCTGCAGCGGCGTATTGTTCAGACTCATGGAGAGACGCGCGGTAATATCCAGCTGCAGCAGACCCGCCGCCTGTTTCACCAGCTCCAGGGTTTTGGCATCGGTGACGCGGGTGTGTTTGTGGTAAATCGGCTCGTGGTGGTGAGCGGCCAGGTTGGCGTCGATCTGCGGACGCGCGCCATAAACCACCACCAGGCGGATCCCGAGGCTGTGCAGCAGGCCAATGTCATTGACGATGTTGGAAAAATTTTCATGCTCAATGGCTTCGCCGCCAAGCATGATGACAAACGTTTTTCCCCGATGGGCGTTGATATAGGGAACAGAATGGCGGAATCCCTGGACCAGTTCGGTTCTACGTTCCTTCACCATGGCACAACCCTTAATGAATGTTTATTCGTAATTTCTGTATTTTTATTCGATTGTGACCGTGTGTGCAAGTGCAAATTTTCCGCGACCCACAGAAATTGGTAAGTAATCCGTGCGTTAGCGTATGATTGTTTACCCTTTTATAGATGACAGTTTATGCGTCATTCGTTAAAGTTTTCGGTCAATTTGGACATTTTGTATATCAGTCAGTGTTCTTGCTCGGGAGAAGCATGTCGGGATCCAATTCAGCAATAAGCCGCCGCCGTTTGTTAAAAGGGGCCGGGGCAATGTGGTTGCTTAGCGTCAGTCAGGTCGGTCTTGCCGCCACGAGTCAGGTGGTTGCGGTGCGCGTCTGGCCGTCGTCGACCTATACGCGCGTGACGGTCGAATCCAATCGCGTGCTGAAATATAAGCAATTTGCCCTCAGCAACCCGGAACGCGTGGTGGTGGATCTCGAAGGCGTTAACCTCAACTCCGTGCTGAAGGGGATGGCGGCGCAGATCCGCGGCGACGATCCATTTATTAAATCAGCGCGCGTCGGGCAGTTTGATCCGCAAACCGTGCGCATGGTGTTTGAGCTTAAACAGAACGTTAAGCCGCAGCTGTTCGCCTTGGCGCCCGTCGCGACCTTTAAAGAGCGCCTGGTGATGGATCTCTACCCGGCCAACGCAACGGATATCCAGGATCCGCTTCTCGCTCTGCTGGAGGACTACAACAAGGGCGATCTTCAGCGTCAGGTGCCGCCTGCGCAAAGCGGTCCGCAGCCGGGCAAAGCAGGGCGCGATCGTCCGATTGTGATCATGCTCGATCCTGGACACGGCGGCGAAGACTCCGGCGCGGTGGGGAAATACCGCACGCGTGAAAAAGACGTGGTGCTGCAAATTGCACGCCGCCTGAAGGCGTTGATTGATAAAGAAGGCAATATGCGCGCCTATATGACGCGCAACGAAGATATCTTTATTCCGCTGAAGGTCCGGGTGGCGAAAGCACAGAAGCAGCGCGCCGATTTGTTCGTGTCGATCCATGCGGATGCCTTTACCAGCCGCCAGCCAAGCGGCTCGTCGGTGTTTGCGCTCTCAACTAAAGGTGCGACCAGTACCGCAGCAAGATTCCTGGCGGACTCCCAGAACGCCTCTGACCTGATTGGTGGCGTGAGCAAAAGCGGCGACCGCTACGTCGACCACACTATGTTCGATATGGTGCAGTCGCTGACCATTAACGACAGCCTGAAGTTTGGTAAAGCGGTGCTGGGCAAGCTGGGCAACATCAATAAGCTGCATAAAAACAGCGTTGAACAGGCCGGGTTTGCGGTACTCAAGGCACCGGATATCCCGTCCATTCTGGTTGAAACCGCGTTTATCAGTAACGTGGAAGAAGAGCGTAAGCTCAAGACGGCAAAATTCCAGCAGGAGGTTGCGGAGTCGATTCTGGCGGGGATACGGGCGTATTTCTCTGACGGGGCGACGCTGGCACGACGCGGATAACGCTTTCAGCCGGGTAAACGCCCGGCAAATTCACAAACGACAGATACAAAAAAACACCCTTAAGGGTGTTTATTGTTTTAGAAGTGTTGGTTGCGGGGGCCGGATTTGAACCGACGACCTTCGGGTTATGAGCCCGACGAGCTACCAGGCTGCTCCACCCCGCGTCCGTCTTTCTACTCGTGTAGAAACTTACTTCTTCAAATTTGATTGGTTGCGGGGGCCGGATTTGAACCGACGACCTTCGGGTTATGAGCCCGACGAGCTACCAGGCTGCTCCACCCCGCGTCCGTCTTTCTACTCGTGTAGAAACTTACTTCTTCAAATTTGATTGGTTGCGGGGGCCGGATTTGAACCGACGACCTTCGGGTTATGAGCCCGACGAGCTACCAGGCTGCTCCACCCCGCGTCCGTCTTTCTACAGTCGTAGAAGATACTTCATCAAATTTTAATTGGTTGCGGGGGCCGGATTTGAACCGACGACCTTCGGGTTATGAGCCCGACGAGCTACCAGGCTGCTCCACCCCGCGTCCGTGGATGCGCACTATACTCGGATAGGTTTGTGATGCAACCCCTTTTTCACATTTATCATGATTTTGTATGCAAATTGAACGACATGGCGCTGTTTGGACTATTTTTTGCGCAAAATTTGCCAGAGGGCATGCGATCGCATTTCATTAGCCCTGTCGGTTTGTTATCTTCATCACGCGGAAATGGGCAACTTAAAGACGAGATATAATGAAAGGACGTTGGGCGAAGTATCTGATGGCGGGCGCAATGGTAGCGATTCTTGCGGCCTGTTCTTCCAAACCGACCGATCGCGGTCAACAGTATAAAGACGGGAAGTTATCCCAGCCTTTCTCTTTAGTTAATCAGCCTGATGCCGTTGGCGCACCGATTAATGCCGGTGATTTCTCCGAGCAGGTCTACCAGATCCGCAACGCGTCGCCGCGTCTGTATGGCTCCCAGAGTAGCGTGTATAACGCGGTCCAGGATTGGCTGAAAGCAGGTGGCGATACGCGCAACATGCGCCAGTTTGGTATCGACGCCTGGCAGATGGAAGGGGCCGATAACTACGGCAACGTCCAGTTTACCGGCTACTACACCCCGGTTATCCAGGCACGACACTCCCGTCAGGGAGAGTTCCAGTATCCTATCTACCGTATGCCGCCAAAACGCGGTCGTCTGCCGTCGCGCGCCGAGATCTACGCCGGTGCGCTGAGCGAAAACTACGTTCTGGCCTACAGCAACTCCCTGATGGATAACTTCATCATGGACGTTCAGGGCAGCGGCTACATTGATTTTGGCGACGGTTCACCGCTTAACTTCTTCAGCTATTCCGGTAAAAACGGCCACGCCTATCGCAGTATCGGTAAGGTGCTGATCGACCGCGGCGAAGTGAAGAAAGAAGATATGTCGATGCAGGCGATCCGCGAGTGGGGCGAGAAACACAGCGAAGCCGAGGTACGTGAGCTGCTGGAGCAGAACCCGTCTTTCGTCTTCTTCAAACCGCAAAACTTCGCGCCGGTGAAAGGGGCCAGCGCGGTTCCCCTGATTGGCCGCGCGTCGGTAGCATCGGATCGTTCGATTATTCCTGCAGGCACCACGCTGCTGGCTGAAGTCCCTCTGCTGGACAACAACGGCAAGTTCAACGGCCAGTATGAGCTGCGCCTGATGGTGGCGCTGGACGTCGGCGGGGCAATTAAAGGCCAGCACTTCGACATTTATCAGGGTATTGGCCCTGACGCAGGCCATCGCGCGGGCTGGTATAACCACTACGGACGCGTGTGGGTACTGAAGGCAGCGCCGGGTGCAGGAAACGTATTCAGCGGCTGATTGTGGTATTCTGAGCGCAATACGGATTACTGTTCAGGGTGAGGAAAACCTCACCCTTTTTACATCTGAGGTTTTATGTCTGTGGTAATCAGCGACGCCTGGCGCCAGCGTTTTGGCGGAACGGCACGTTTATATGGTGAAAAAGCCCTGCAGTTGTTTGCGGATGCGCACGTCTGCGTCGTGGGCATTGGTGGTGTGGGGTCGTGGGCGGCAGAAGCGCTGGCGAGAACCGGTATTGGCGCAATCACGCTGATTGACATGGATGACGTTTGCGTCACCAACACCAACCGTCAAATTCACGCCCTGCGTGATAGCGTTGGCCTGGCGAAGTCTGAGGTCATGGCGGAGCGTATCCGTTTGATTAACCCGGAGTGCCGCGTGACGGTGATCGACGACTTTGTGACGGCCGATAACGTCGCGGAGTACATGAGCAAAGGCTACAGCTATGTGATTGACGCCATCGACAGCGTGCGGCCAAAAGCGGCGCTGATCGCTTACTGCCGTCGCTATAAGGTGCCGCTGGTCACGACGGGCGGTGCGGGCGGGCAAATCGATCCGACGCAGATCCAGGTGGCCGACCTGGCGAAAACGATCCAGGATCCGCTGGCGGCCAAGCTGCGCGAGCGCCTGAAGAGCGACTTTAACGTGGTGAAGAACAGCAAAGGCAAGCTGGGCGTCGACTGCGTGTTCTCGACCGAAGCGCTGGTCTACCCGCAGGCGGATGGGTCAGTCTGCGCGATGAAAAGCACGGCAGAAGGGCCAAAACGAATGGATTGCGCCTCAGGTTTTGGTGCGGCCACCATGGTGACCGCCTCATTCGGCTTTGTAGCGGTGTCTCATGCCCTTAAGAAAATGATGGCGAAGGCGGAACGTCAGGCCTGAGCCTGACGTGCGGCGTCCAGTACCGCATCGCTGAGCGCGATCAGCCCCTGACCACGCGAGGCGCTGAGCTGCGCGCGCAGCCCCAGCTCATCAAATAACGCCAGCGGCGAATGCGCCAGCAGTTCCGCCGCGCTTTTCCCTTCCACAGCGGTCAACAATACGGCCAGCAGACCCCGGACGATGCGGCCTTCGCTGTCGCCGAAGAAGTGGAGCTTCTCGCCGGAGACGCTCACCCCCAGCCAGACGCGGTTTTCACAGCCTGCAATCTCTTTCGCCTGCGCTTTGAGATCGTCTGAAAGGGCAGGGAGCTGTTTACCCAGCAGGATCAGCTGTCGATATTTATCTTCCCACTGCTGGAGCGGGGCGAAGGTCTGTTTTAAGGTATCTTCTGTGATGACGGTGCCAAACGGATGTCCGGCTAAAGCAGCGCTAGTCATTAATCCACCAGTATTTCAAGGGCGCGGTCTACGGCGGCAACCAGCGCGTCGACATCGCTTTGGGTATTATACGGCGCAAACGAGGCGCGCAGCGTACCGTTAACGCCGAGCGCCGCCAGCAGCGGCTGGGCGCAGTGCTGTCCGGCACGCAGGGCAATGCCATATCCGGCCAGCAGTGTCACCATGTCGCTATGATGAACGCCCGCAAAATCAAAGGCGAGCAGGCTTGAGTCCTGAACGCGGAACGAGCGGAAGCCCGGGCGCTTTTTGAGCTCTTCCTCTGCCAGCGTCGCCAGCCCCCGGCTCCAGCTTTCAGCCTGAACAATGTCGGTTTCAGCCAGCCACTCCAGCGCCGCGCTTAAGCCAATCACCCCCGCCACGTTCGGCGTACCGGCCTCCAGGCGATAGGGAATATCCTGAGTTTTGAAGCCATCGAACGACACTTCGGTGATCATTTTGCCGCCACCGAGCCACGGCGTCATTTTTGCCAGCAGTTCTGGCTTGCCGTACAACGCCCCAATACCGGTTGGCCCGTAGAGCTTATGTCCTGAGAAGGCATAGAAATCGATATCAAGCGCCTGCACATCAGCGGGGAAGTGCACTACGCCCTGAGCGCCGTCGACCATCACGACCATCCCGCTGGCATGGGCTATGCGAATAGCCTGAGCCAGGTCCGGGCAACCTCCCGTGACGTTCGACATCTGTCCGAGCGCCAGAATGCGGCTGCGGGGGGTAATCAGCTCGGGGAGACGGGCCACATCGGGCAGAAGGTCTGCACCCAGTGGAAGCTTCACCACGCGCGCACCCGTTTGCTCGGCCACCATCAGCCATGGCACCAGGTTGGCGTGATGTTCCGCCTCGCTGACGACGATCTCATCGCCCGGCTGAAGCAGCGGGCGCGCGTAGCACTGGGCCACCATATTGATGGCTTCGGTCGTGCCGCGCGTCCAGACGATGTTTTTCCCGCTTTCGGCATTGATCAGGCGCGCGACCTGATCGCGTGCGGCTTCGTAGCGCGCGGTTAATCGCTGCGCTTCGGCAAACTGGCTGCGATGCACGTTCCCGGCGCTCAGGCTGTAGAACTGCTGCGTGGCCTCAATCACCGCCTGTGGCTTAAGGGCGGTGGCGGCGCTATCCAGGTAAATACCGGCATCGGCCAGGGCCGGAAACTGTGCGCGGAACTGCGCAGGACTGAAAGCGTTCATGGGATTCCTCATTTCAATATAGCGATCGTCGCGCAATTTCAGCGGCAGGGCAAGGAGGTTGATATCTATCAGAATTGTCTGCTTATCCTTACGACCTCAAAAAAGCAGGTTATGCTAAATAGTGTTAGGCGGATGTTTTAGCCTGTTATAAATCGAGGTTTGAATAGCATTAATTGCTAAAGGAGAATAATCATGAATAAGACAGCTGCAATCATTTCTGCCTGTGCGTTTACTTTTGCCCTGAGCGCGTGTTCTGGTAACAACTACGTGATGCACACCAACGATGGTCGTTCTATCGTTTCGGAAGGGAAACCGACTACCGATAATGATACCGGGATGATTTCGTACAAAGATGCTAACGGGAACAAGCAGCAGATCAACCGCACGGACGTGAAAGAGATGAAAGAGATCGAGCATTAACAGATCGCAGGCGAAAAAAAAGCACCGCAAATTGGCGGTGCTACATTAATCACTATGGACAGACAGGGTAAATGTACAGGAAGTGAAAAATTGGTAGCGTTGCTACCGTGGTCTGAATGGCAGACCAATTGCAAACACAACAACACAACATCACAACCGTAAGCCAAAAGCCCTTCAGAACACGCATTCCGAAAAAAGCTCTTCGTTCCGGCTCAGGAAGTGCCGCCACTATAGGTATTTGCTGGTAGTTCCTCAACGGACAAATTATAATGGCTCAGATAAAAAAAACTAATAGGTTAAACGTTGTTTCCTGTTTGTTAAAATCCGTTAACATCTAAGCCAGATAACCATGTCAAAGCGATTGCCACCCCTTAATGCATTACGTGTTTTTGATGCAGCAGCACGTCACCTGAGCTTCACCCGCGCGGCAGATGAGCTTTTTGTGACACAGGCCGCAGTAAGTCACCAAATCAAGTCTCTTGAGGATTTTCTGGGCCTTAAGCTGTTTCGTCGACGCAACCGTTCGTTGCTATTGACCGAAGAGGGGCAGAGCTATTTTCAGGATATTAAAGAGATTTTTTCCCAGCTTACGGAAGCCACGCGTAAGCTGCAGGCTCGCAGTGCAAAAGGTGCTCTGACCGTCAGTTTATTGCCCAGTTTTGCCATTCATTGGCTGGTGCCAAGACTCTCAAGCTTTAACTCAGCTTATCCGGGGATCGACGTTCGAATCCAGGCGGTAGATCGTCAGGAGGACAAGCTGGCCGATGACGTGGATGTCGCCATTTTTTATGGTCGCGGTAACTGGCCGGGCTTGCGCGTTGAAAAATTATACGCAGAATATCTACTGCCGGTCTGTTCTCCCCTGCTGTTAACAGGCGATAAGGCGCTGAAGTCACCCGCCGATCTGGCTCAGCATACGCTTTTGCATGATGCCTCTCGCCGCGACTGGCAAACTTATACCCGTCAATTAGGTCTTACACATATAAACGTGCAGCAGGGACCCATTTTTAGCCACAGTGCGATGGTGTTACAGGCTGCCATACACGGGCAGGGCGTGGCGTTGGCGAACAACGTCATGGCGCAGTCCGAAATTGAGGCAGGCCGCCTGGTTTGCCCTTTTAATGATGTACTGGTCAGCAAGAATGCGTTTTATCTGGTTTGTCATGACAGTCAGGCAGAACTGGGTAAAATAGCCGCCTTCCGGCAGTGGATACTGGCGAAAGCGGCAACCGAGCAAGAAAAATTCCGCTTCAGGTATGAACAATAACGTTTGTGTGCCGGGCACGCATCAACTCAGGACTTAAACATGACCAGCCGATTCATGCTGATTTTTGCCGCGGTGAGTGGCTTTATTTTTGTTGCACTGGGCGCCTTTGGCGCACATGTATTAAGCAAGTCTTTGGGCGCAGTAGAGATGGGCTGGATCCAGACCGGCCTTGAATATCAGGCGTTCCATACGCTGGCTATTTTTGGGCTGGCGGTGGCGATGCAGCGTCGTATCAGTATCTGGTTTTACTGGAGCAGCGTGTTTATGGCGCTGGGTACCGTGTTATTCAGCGGTAGCCTGTACTGCCTTGCGCTCTCACATCTGCGCCTGTGGGCGTTCGTTACACCTGTCGGCGGCTTCAGCTTCCTGGCGGGTTGGGTATTAATGTTTATCGGAGCTATCCGTCTGAAACGCAAGGGCGTTGTTCATGAATAAGGTTGTTTTATATTGTCGCCCGGGGTTTGAGAAAGAGTGCGCCGCGGAAATTACCGATAAAGCGGCGAAGCGCGAAGTCTTCGGCTTTGCCCGCGTAAAAGAGAACGCGGGCTATGTGGTATTCGAGTGCTATCAGCCTGAAGACGCAGACAAGCTGGCGCGCGAGCTGCCGTTCAGCTCGCTGATCTTTGCTCGCCAGATGTTTGTCGCGGGTGAGCTGCTGAAGGATCTTCCGCCGGAAGACCGCATCACGCCTATTGTCGGCATGCTGCAGGGCGTGGTGGAGAAGGGCGGCGATCTGCGCGTTGAAGTGGCGGATACCAACGAAAGTAAAGAGCTGATGAAGTTCTGCCGTAAGTTCACCGTGCCGCTGCGTGCGGCGCTGCGTGATGCGGGCGTGCTGACGAACTACGAAACGCCGAAGCGTCCGGTGGTGCATATCTTCTTTATCGCACCGGGCTGCTGCTATGCAGGCTATTCGTACACCACCAACAACTCTCCCTTCTTTATGGGCATCCCGCGTTTGCGCTTCCCGGCCGATGCGCCAAGCCGTTCCACGCTCAAGCTGGAAGAGGCGTTCCACGTCTTTATCCCGGCGGATGAGTGGGATGAGCGTCTGGCAAACGGCATGTACGCTGTCGATCTCGGCGCGTGCCCGGGCGGCTGGACCTATCAGCTGGTGAAACGCAATATGTGGGTATCGTCCGTTGATAACGGCCCAATGGCGCAAAGCCTGATGGACACCGGGCAGGTCACCTGGCTGCGTGAAGACGGTTTCCGCTATCGCCCGAACCGTAACAACATCTCGTGGATGGTATGCGATATGGTTGAGAAGCCGGCAAAAGTCGCCGCGCTGATGGCCTCCTGGCTGGTGAACGGCTGGTGTCGTGAGACCATTTTCAACCTCAAGCTGCCGATGAAAAAGCGCTATGAGGAAGTGTCGCAGAACCTGGCCTACATTCAGGAGCAGATGGATGAACACGGAATCAACGTGGAGATCCAGGCGCGTCAGCTGTATCACGACCGTGAAGAGGTGACGGTGCATATTCGTCGCTGGTGGGCTGCGGTCGGCGGACGTCGCGACGAGCGATAGTCCGCTGATTGCCCCTCACCCGGCCCTCTCCCCAAAGGGGCTAGGGGAAAAGACCGCACCGAGCAGTTCCCTCTCCCCTATGGGGAGAGGGTTAGGGTGAGGGGATATTAATGTTCTAACCGCAACTGCTGTAAATTCCCGTCCAGCTGCAAATCCGTCTGTAGCGTTGCGATCTCCCGGCAGGTAAACGCCATCTCTTTATGCGCTTCCAGCTTCTTGCGCCACTTTTCCGGTACCTCATCCAGACGGGCGTAAATCCCTTCCAGACTCTGAAAATCGGTCAGCAGCTGCGCGGCGCTCTTTGGCCCAATACCGGCGACACCCGGAACTTTAGAACTGCTGATGCCTGCCAGCCCCCAGTAATCCGGCAGTTGTTCAGGTGAGACGCCGAACTCGCTGGCAATAAACGGCGCGTCCAGCCAGCGTTTTTGAAAATAGTCGCGAATGCGGATAGTCGGCGAGAGCAGCTGGCAGTAGCCTTTGTCAGTTGAAACGATAGTGGCCTGATGCCCGGCACTGGCCACCTTGACGGCCAGAGTGGCCGCAAGATCGTCGGCTTCATTTCCCTGTGCGCCCCAGCAGGGAACGCCCCGCTGTTCAAATGCAGCGCGCAGCATGGGCAATTCAGCGTGAAGATCGTCCGGCATCGGGGCGCGTCCGGCTTTGTAGTCGGGCAGACGCTGGTGACGCCATCCCGTGTTGCGGGCTTCGTCATCAAATACCGCGACCGCGTGGGTGGGCTCACTGTGGCGAATAAGCTGTTCCAGTGCGTGCAGACAGGTGTCTTTACAAGGCGTCCCCTGTACCGCATGGATACGGCGGACCAGGTTAAGAGCATCGACGATAAGTAAATGAACGGCCACAGATAATCTCCCTTCTATCTCATGCGTGAAGGGTAACACTGTCAGCAGCGTGAAACTATGAATGGTGGGGAAAACAGGAAGAAGCCTCGCAAAACGAGGCTTCCTGAGAGGCTTAATCGCAGGTGACGATCTTCATCGCCAGGCCGCCGCGAGAAGTTTCGCGGTATTTGGCGTTCATATCTTTACCGGTTTCGTACATGGTTTCGATAACCTTATCGAGACAGACGCGCGGCTCGCTGGTTCGGCGCAGCGCCATACGTGCCGCGTTCACCGCCTTCACGGAGGCAATCGCGTTACGTTCGATGCACGGTACCTGTACCTGTCCGGCAACCGGGTCACAGGTCAGTCCCAGGTTATGTTCCATGCCGATTTCCGCAGCAATGCACACCTGTGTCGGGCTTGCACCCAGCAGTTCGGCCAGACCCGCCGCCGCCATGGAGCACGCCACGCCGACTTCACCCTGACAGCCCACTTCCGCACCGGAAATAGACGCGTTCATCTTATACAGCGAACCAATCGCACTGGCGACCAGCAGGTAGCGCGCCAGTGAGTTCGCGTTCACTTCACGGATAAACTTGTCATAGTACGCCAGCACCGCCGGAACGATACCGCAGGCACCGTTAGTCGGCGCGGTGACCACGCGGCCCCCTGCGGCGTTTTCTTCATTCACCGCCAGTGCGAACATGTTGATCCAGTCTACAACGGCCATCGGGTCCGTCGTCGTTTTGTCGGTGCTCACCAGCATACGGCGCAGCGCAGCAGCGCGACGCGGCACGCGAAGCTTGCCCGGCAGAACGCCTTCGGTGGTGATCCCGCGCTCAATACCGCCGCGCATCACTTCCCAGACGTTAGTGAAGTGCTGTTCGAGCTCCTCTTTGCTGTGAAGTGCCAGCTCGTTTTTCATCATCAGGCCGGAGAGGGAAAGGCCCGTCTCCTGGCAGTGACGCTGAAGATCCGCCGCCGTTTTGTACGGATACGGCACTTCGACAGAAGAGGTATTGGTTTGACCAAAGTGGTCTTCGTCGACGATAAAACCGCCGCCGATAGAGTAATACGTCTGGCTGTATACCGCTTTGTCGCCGGCCAGCGCGGTAATGCGCATGCCGTTTTCGTGCAGCGACAGGTTGTCCGCATGGAAATTCATGCAGTGGTCAACCGGGAATTCAACCTCATGCTCACCGTTCGCCAGCAGCAGGCGACCGTGGGTGTTCACATCCTGGATGAAGCCAGGGATCGCATCAATATCAACGGTATCCGGCAGATTTCCCGCCAGGCCCATGATAATGGCGATATCGGTATGGTGGCCTTTCCCGGTCAGGGAAAGCGAGCCGTATACATCGACAACCACGCGGGTAATGTCATGCAAGATGCCGCGTGCAATCAAGTCATCCGTGAACTGCTTACCGGCTTTCATTGGTCCGACGGTGTGAGAGCTGGAAGGACCAATACCGATTTTGAAGATATCGAATACGCTAATCATGATGCGTCCATTGCTTTCAGTCAGAGAGGGAGGAGTGCGCCGTCCGAAGACGGCGCGGGTGATAATCAGAACATGGTGTACAGGGAGTAGAAGATCGCAGAGATTGCGATAAGACCCATGATAACCACAAAGACGTTGCTCACATGACCGCTGTACTTACGCATAGCAGGGACTTTCTGAATCGCGTACATCGGCATCAGGAACAGAATCATCGCGATGACCGGGCCGCCCAGGGTTTCAATCATGCCCAGGATGCTTGGGTTCAGGGTCGCTACTGCCCAGGTGGTGAGCAGCATGAACAGCGCAGTGATTTTGTTCAGCTTGTTGATTTCAATGCTCTTGCCTTTACCGCGCAGAGATTTAATCACCATACCGTTGAAGCCTTCGCGCGCGCCGAGGTAGTGGCCCAGGAAGGATTTGGTGATGGCGATAATCGCGATGATTGGTGCCATCCACGCAATGACCGGTGCGTTAAAGTGGTTCGCCAGATAAGACAGAATAGAGATGTTCTGCTCTTTCGCTGCCGCCAGATCCGCCGGGGAGAGGCTCAGTACGCAGCTGAAGACGAAGAACATTACGGTCAGTACCATCATGATGTGAGCGCGCGCCAGGATGCTGGAGCACTTCTTCTCTGCGCCATTACCGTACTCTTCACGTTTCGCAACGGCGAAAGAAGAGATGATTGGAGAGTGGTTGAAAGAGAACACCATCACCGGAATCGCCAGCCAGAGGGTCATCAGCAGGCCGTTACCGGTTGCCGATGCGCTGCTCAGGGACAGGGTTTCCAGCGCTGCACCGTTCCACTGTGGGATCAGGTAGCAAGCCAGTACCATCAGAGCAATAACGAACGGGAAGACCAGTACGCTCATTGCTTTCACAATCATCTGCTCACCGAAGCGAACGATGGTCATCATGCCCACGATCAGGATCAGAGACAGAATGGCACGCGGCGGCGGCGTCATGTGCAGCTGGTGCATCATGAAGCTTTCAACAGTGTTGGTGATAGCCACGCTGTAGACCAGCAGAATAGGGTAAATCGCGAAGAAGTAGAGCAGGGTAATCAGTTTACCTGCGCCCACGCCGAAATGCTCTTCAACAACTTCAGTGATGTCTTCACCCGGGTTTTTACCGGACAGCACGAAGCGGGTCAGACCGCGGTGTGCAAAGAAGGTCATCGGGAAAGCAATGATAGCCATAATGATCAGCGGGATCAGACCGCCGACGCCTGCGTTGATAGGAAGGAACAGTACACCAGCGCCGATTGCCGTGCCGTAAAGGCCAAGCATCCACATGGTATCCGTTTTGCGCCAACCACTTCGGGATTCAATCGAAGCAACGGTGCTGGTTTGAGTGGTTTCCATCTGTATCTCCTGGAGGAAGCGAATTGTCAGGTTTTTAGTCAAATCCGATGAAAAAGTGCCTGACGGTAATATGAAATTCGTTCAGTGACGGTTTTTTAATAATTTTTGCCCGTAACTATTGGCGGGCGGAAAGATACATTCTAGTTATGAATCTATCAGTGATCCTGATCCCAAATGCAATAATCCACTTATGATGTGGGCATCTTTAGACCATTTATCTGTTAAAAAAACATCAAAGAGAATTTACGGGCGCGAAGGCTACCACCAACGACATGTGTGCTGAAAGACCGCCCCGTGATATAGGTGTCTTTCGCTGTAAAGAAATGGGTTTTTAGTATTTTCTGGCAGGTAATTTGGATTAAGGCTGATAATTTACGGTTGAAAAAACCAGGTAATCGTTTGCGTTTGCGCATAGTTTGTAAAAGACATAAGTGATGCGTATGAATTACCTCGGTAATAAAAAAGCCGGGACGCGCAACAGGGCGACCCGGCTTTGATCAGATGCTGCTGAGCGTTATGTGCAGATTTCGTAGCAAGGAATATAGGCTGATCCCGGCAGCTTCATGCGGTGCTGAGCGACAAAGCCCTGCAGCATGTCGTCCATGCGGCGCATCATCTCCGGGTCGCCGTGGATCTTGTATGGACCGTACTGTTCAATGGCGCGGATGCCCATCTCTTTCACGTTGCCCGCAACAATCCCGGAGAAGGCACGACGCAGATCGGCAGCCAGGACTTCCACCGGCTGGTCCGGGTAGAGTTTCAGGTTCGCCATATTTTCGTGCGTTGGCTCGAACGGGATTTGAAGGTCCGGCGCGATACGGATTGACCAGTTAAAGCTGTACGCATCGCCGGTATCGCGACGGTTTTCTTTTACCAGCGGCATCGCTTTTTTCATCTGGCGCGCCACTTCTGCGGCATCGTCAATGATGATGCGATAGTGACGACGCGCGGCTTCGCCCAGCGTGTGCACGATAAACTCGTCCAGCACGCGGAAGTAGTCGGCGCTCTCTTTTGGCCCGGTCAGGATCAGCGGCAGAACCTGATCTTTGTTGGCCGGGTTCATCAGAATACCCAGCAGGTAGAGCAGCTCTTCCGCTGTCCCTACGCCGCCCGGGAAGATGATAATGCCGTGGGCGATACGGACAAACGCTTCAAGACGTTTCTCGATATCCGGCATGATAATCAGCTCGTTAACCAGCGGGTTAGGCGGCTCAGCGGCAATGATTGACGGCTCGGTCATGCCGATAAACCGCCCATCTTTATAACGCTGCTGCGCGTGACCCACTGCGGCACCTTTCATTGGCGCTTCCATCGCACCCGGACCGCAGCCGGTACAGATATTCAGCTCGCGCAGGCCGAGCTGGGTGCCCACCCGACGCGCATAAAGGTATTCAGTTTCGTTAATGGAGTGGCCGCCCCAGCAGACGACCATGTTCGGCGCTTCGCCAACGTGCAGGGCACGGGCGTTACGCAAAATGGAGAACACCAGGTTGGTGATATGGACCGAGCTTTCCAGGTCGAGATGCTGGAAACGGCCTGCGTTGTGGATCTGCCCGTTAACAAACAGGATGTCACGCAGCACGGCAAACAGGTTAGCCTGAAGTGAACGAATGATGCGCCCGTCGACAAAGGCCTCTTCCGGCGGGTTGATGACTTCAAGCTTCACGCCACGCTCGCGGCGCAGCACGTTGATATCAAAGCTTTCGAAGCGGGACAGCAGTTCTTTACTGTTATCTGTCAGGCTTCCGGAGTTCAGAACGGCAAGTGAACAGTTACGAAACAGTTGATAAAGATCGCTGCTGGCCGTGCGCTTAAGCATGTCCACTTCCAGCTGCGACAACATATCCATTGAGCCAAGCGGGCTAATATGTGTAATCAAGTGAGCTCCTTACGGGACGATTATCGTCTTTCCCTGTTGATTACAATAGCCCTGGCGCGTGACGTTTCACAACCTAAAGCGCGGAAGATACCGCGCATATTGTGAAAATATTTATATTACTGACGCACCAGCCGTCCCGTTGCCGGCACAAAATCGGTGTTGGTGCGCCACGGGTTGATGTCCAGACCGCCGCGGCGGGTGTAGCGCGCGTAAACGCTCAGTTTTTCTGGCTGGCAGAAACGCTGAATATCGCTAAAGATGCGCTCCACGCACTGCTCGTGGAATTCGTTGTGATGGCGGAAAGACACCAGGTAGCGCAGCAGCTTTTCCCGGTCAATTTTCGGGCCGCGGTACTGGATCTGCACCGAGCCCCAGTCCGGCTGGTGGGTGATCAGGCAGTTAGATTTCAGCAGATGGCTGACCAGCGTCTCTTCAACCACTTTGCCGCTCGCCGCGTTTTCGAGGTAATCGGCGCTGAATTCATAATTCTCCACCTCGATATCCTGATCGTCGATGCAGGTCCCGTTGAAGCGGGCGACTGGCTGCCCCTCCAGCTCGTGCAGGCGATACAGTGAAACGCTCACCTTTCCCTGCGCGCAGGCGCTTAAATCACGTTCCAGGGTGTGCTGAACGTCGTCCCAGCTGTTGAATTTAGTCTGGTTAAAGCTGTTGAGATAGAGCTTAAAGCTTTTGGATTCCACGAGATTAACGCTGGCGTAATCCAGCTCAACGTGGCCCACTGCCACCTGCGGCAGACCGCGCGCGTTAAGCCACGAGAGTTCGTACAGCGTCCAGATGTCACCGCCGACAAACGGCAAGGCATCCGCATGCAGGCCCAGAGGATCGCGGTTCAGGCTGCGCGGCACGCCCTGCAGCAGGCTTGCATCGTAGGTATCGCGGTAATCGGTCGATTTACCCAGCGTTAAGCCGGTTAACGCCTGATGATTTTCGTAAGACATGTTTCATAGCCACTTTACAGGTACACTTATGGCCTGAGTTTATCCTGTCTGACAAGAAGAGAGAAATCGGTGGACATCGAAACTGCAAATGCCCTCACTACCTTCACGGCCCGCTACTGCGATGCATGGCATGAAAAGCACGGAACATGGCCACAAAGCACTGATTTGTATGGCGTACCCTCGCCATGCATTATCTCTTCAGTCGACGATTACGTTATCTGGCAGCCAAAACCTTTCGACGGCGAGCAAAATGTAAATGCGGTTGAGCGTGCAATGGACATTGTGGTACAACCAGCGGTTCACGCGTTTTATACCACGCAGTTCGCAGGGGATATGCCCGCGCGCTTTGCTGATATCACGCTGACGCTGTTGCAGACCTGGAGCGAAGACGATCTGCAGCGTGTTCAGGAAAACCTGATTGGTCATCTGGTTACGCAAAAACGCCTTAAGCTTTCTCCGACGCTTTTTATTGCCACGCTGGACAGCGAACTGGATGTGTTATCCGTATGTAACCTGTCAGGTGAAGTGGTTAAAGAGACTATCGGCACCCGCAATCGCGAGACTCTCGCCCCCTCTCTTGCGGATTTCCTCACCCGACTTGAGCCCCTTCTGTAATCCATGCTGCTACAGCGCGTGTGAGAGATCTCTTACAAGGTTTGTGAGAGATCGCTGGAACATTCAGTATTACCTCATTAAATTCAGATTAATATCACTCTATTTTTCAACAGATTAGTTGTTCATCCTATTATTTTTAGGGAGCCTGTGCGTCTTACAACTCTGGCTGAGTGGGTTGTAAGACGAAGCGGAATAGCGGATTCTATCTCCGTCGACAGGACGCCGACACGAGAAACGAACATCAGGATGATGGCGTTTCTCACACAGGACTCGTCAGGATGGCGCTGCAGGAAGGCTTCAGGATGAAGCGAAGTGGATAACGCAGGATGCGTAAGGGACACCTCCAGGAAGGAGAATGAGAGCCGGTCAGGATGGTCGGTGGGTCAGGAAGGCCAGGACGTTTCGGGATGAAACAAACGCGTCAGGAAGATGTGTGCAGGATGCATTGGCTTACGGATGACCAGGCCTTCGGGCTTCAGGAAAAGTTGTCACGGATGAGCAGGGAGCACGAATTGTAGCTGGAATGCTGCGAAACGAACCGGGAGCACTGTTTTTACAGTGCTCCCTTTTTTTATTTCTGCCTTCCGCAATGCTATGCTGCGCGCCGTTCACTTTTTCAGTTGAGGTTACTATGACGCAACACGATAGCGTTCGTGCTCAGTTGCACGCCATCGAAGCCCTTTTGCGCCAACATCAGCTGTGGCAGGAGACCGCGCCGCAGCCAGAAGCGTTCGCGAGCACTCAGCCCTTCTGCCTGGATACGCTGGCCCCGTTTGAATGGCTGCAGTGGGTGTTAATTCCGCGCATGCACGCCCTGCTTGAGGGCGGTCACCCGCTGCCGCAGGCGTTTGCTGTCTCTCCCTACTATGAAATGGCGCTCGAGGCGACGCACCCTGCGCGCGACGTGATGCTGGTCGAACTGGAAAAACTGGATGCCCTGTTTGCCGGTGAAGATGCATGACGCTTGAGATCCTCTATCAGGACGAGTGGCTGGTAGCGGTGAATAAACCGTCAGGCTGGCTGGTACACCGCAGCTGGCTCGATCGCGATGAGAAAGTGGTGGTGATGCAGACCGTTCGCGACCAGATTGGTCAGCATGTTTTTACCGCCCATCGTCTCGACAGGCCGACCTCCGGCGTGCTGCTGATGGGGCTTTCCAGCGAGGCGGGGCGTTTGCTGTCACAGCAGTTTGAACAGCATCAGATGCAAAAGCGCTACCACGCGATCGTGCGCGGCTGGCTGACGGAAGCCGCCACGCTGGACTATCCGCTGGTGGAGGAACTGGACAAAATCGCCGATAAATTTGCCCGCGATGACAAAGGTCCGCAGCCCGCGGTGACGGACTATCGCGGCATGGCGACGACCGAAATGCCGGTTGCAACCAGCAAATTTCCGACCACACGCTACAGCCTGGTTGAGCTTCTGCCTAAAACCGGGCGTAAGCACCAGCTGCGACGCCATCTTGCGCACCTGCGCCATCCGATTATTGGCGACAGCAAACACGGTGATTTGCGCCAGAACCGCAGTGCGGCCGAACACTTTGGCTGCCATCGTCTGATGCTTCACGCCAGCGAGCTGAGCCTGACGCACCCGTTTACCGGCGAGCCGCTGACTATCCGTGCTGGGCTGGACGACGTCTGGATGCAGGCGCTGTCACAGTTTGGCTGGCTGGGCCAACTCCGCGAAAATGAAAGGGTTGAGTTTGTATCGGGCAACGTTCAGGATGAACGGTAAGCGCATTCATTATGGGAAAACATCATGGCTGAAGTAGGCATTTTTGTCGGGACAATGTACGGCAACTCGCTGCTGGTAGCGGAAGAGGCTGAGGCAATACTCGCCAGCCAGGGCCATAAAGCCACGGTCTATGAAGACCCGGAGCTGGCAGACTGGGAAAAGTATAAAGATAAATACATTCTGGTGGTGACCTCCACCACCGGGCAGGGCGATCTGCCGGACAGCATCGTGCCGCTTTTCCAGGGAATTAAAGACCAGCTTGGCTATCAGCCGGACGTGCACTACGGCATCATTGCTCTGGGCGACAGCTCTTACGCTAACTTCTGCGGCGGCGGCAAGCAGTTCGATGCGCTCCTGCAGGAACAGAGCGCCCAGCGCGTCGGCGAGATGCTGCTGATTGACGCGGGTGAGCACCCGGAGCCCGAAAGCGAGTCGAACCCGTGGGTCGAACACTGGGCAACGCTCCTTAAATAGTTCTCCAGGCCGGGTAAGGCTTAGCCGCCACCCGGCGATACACCCCGCTCCAAACGCCAATTCCGTGAACCACATTCCATTCCCCTGGGCTTATGCCATAAACAACCTCTCATGCATCCTTCAATACTGTGTTTTTGCACGGTGAGAGAACGGACCACTCCTTCATATACTTTTCCGGTCACTATAAAACGGCGTCAGGCCGTACCAAAACGACAAATACCAATCTCATTCTGATTACCCTACCGGTGCTGTACAGAATGAACCAGGCGAAAGCTATGTTTCAGGAGTGCAACAATGAGTACATTAAGCCACGCAGCGAGCAGCGCTGAAAAGCGCACTAATGCCCGCTACTGGATAGTGGTGATGCTGTTTATCGTCACATCCTTTAACTATGGTGACCGCGCCACGCTGTCGATTGCCGGTTCGGAAATGGCAAAAGATATCGGCCTTGATCCGGTGGGCATGGGTTACGTTTTCTCCGCATTCTCATGGGCCTACGTCATCGGGCAAATTCCTGGCGGCTGGCTGCTGGACCGTTTTGGATCTAAACGCGTCTATTTCTGGTCCATCTTTATCTGGTCGATGTTTACCCTGTTGCAGGGTTTCGTCGATATCTTCAGCGGCTTCGGCATTATCGTGGCGCTCTTCACGCTGCGCTTCCTGGTAGGCTTAGCGGAAGCACCTTCCTTCCCGGGTAACAGCCGCATTGTGGCGGCCTGGTTTCCGGCGCAGGAGAGGGGAACGGCGGTGGCGATTTTTAACTCCGCACAGTACTTCGCGACGGTGATCTTTGCGCCCATTATGGGCTGGCTGACCCATGAGGTGGGCTGGTCACACGTCTTCTTCTTTATGGGCGGGCTTGGGATCGTCATCAGCTTTATCTGGCTGAAAGTGATCCATGAACCCAACCAGCATCCAGGCGTGAACAAAAAAGAGCTGGAGTACATTGCGGAAGGCGGCGCGCTGATCAACATGGATCAGAAATCCGCAAAAGCAAAAGTCCCGTTCAGCCAGAAATGGGCGCAGATCAAGCAGCTCGTCGGCTCGCGCATGATGATCGGCATCTATCTGGGCCAGTACTGTATTAACGCTTTAACCTACTTCTTCATCACCTGGTTCCCGGTATACCTGGTGCAGGCACGCGGCATGTCGATCCTGAAAGCGGGATTTGTCGCGTCGGTCCCGGCAATCTGCGGCTTCGTCGGCGGCGTGCTCGGCGGAGTGATTTCCGACTGGCTGATGCGCCGCACCGGCTCGCTGAACATCGCGCGTAAAATCCCGATTGTGCTCGGCATGCTGCTCTCCATGACCATGGTGTTCTGTAACTACGTCAGCGCCGAATGGATGATTATCGGCTTTATGGCGATGGCCTTCTTCGGCAAAGGCATTGGCGCGCTGGGCTGGGCGGTGATGGCGGATACGGCGCCGAAAGAGATCAGCGGCCTGAGCGGCGGTCTGTTCAACATGTTCGGCAACATCTCCGGGATTGTTACGCCAATCGCTATCGGCTACATCGTCGGCACCACCGGCTCTTTCAACGGTGCGCTAATCTACGTGGGGGTGCATGCGCTGGTGGCGGTATTGAGCTACCTGGTGCTGGTGGGGGATATCAAACGCGTCGAACTTAAACCTGTTGCGGAGCGTGGATGATGACAACGCAATCGAGCCCAACCGTCACGGAGATGAAGGTTATTCCGGTGGCCGGGCAGGACAGCATGCTGCTCAATATCGGCGGGGCGCATAACGCCTGGTTTACCCGTAATATCGTCGTGCTGAAAGACAGCGCAGGGAATACCGGCGTGGGCGAAGCCCCGGGCGGAGAGGTGATCTACCAGACGCTGGTCGATGCCATTCCGCTGGTCGTGGGTCAGGAGGTCGCCCGCCTGAACAAGGTCGTTCAGCGTGTGCATAAGGGCAATCAGTCGGCGGACTTTGATACCTTCGGAAAAGGTGCCTGGACGTTCGAACTGCGGGTCAACGCAGTCGCCGCGCTGGAGGCCGCCCTGCTCGACTTGCTGGGTAAGGTGCTCAATGTTCCGGTTTGCGAGCTGCTGGGGCCCGGCAAACAGCGTGATGCGGTCACCGTGCTGGGCTATCTGTTCTACGTTGGCGATCGCAATAAAACCGATCTCCCCTATCTGGCGCGATCCACGGGCGATCACGACTGGTATCGCCTGCGCCACCAGGAAGCGCTCTCCAGCGACGCGGTGGTGCGTCTGGCCGAGGCGGCGCAGGATCGCTACGGCTTTAAGGATTTCAAGCTGAAGGGCGGCGTGCTGCCCGGCGAGCAGGAGATTGACACGGCCCGGGCGCTGAAAAAACGCTTTGCGGATGCGCGGATCACCGTTGACCCGAACGGCGCCTGGCTGCTGGATGAAGCGATTAGCCTGTGCAAAGGGCTGGGGGATGTCCTGACCTATGCGGAAGATCCCTGTGGCGCGGAGCAGGGCTTCTCGGGCCGCGAAGTCATGGCTGAGTTTCGTCGCGCCACCGGGCTGCCGGTCGCGACCAATATGATCGCCACCAACTGGCGTGAAATGGCTCATGCGGTGATGCTGAACGCTGTCGACATACCGCTGGCGGACCCTCACTTCTGGACGCTTTCTGGCGCAGTGCGCGTGGCGCAGCTGTGCGATGACTGGGGGCTGACCTGGGGCTGTCACTCGAACAACCACTTTGATATTTCGCTGGCGATGTTTACACACGTTGGCGCGGCGGCGCCGGGTAACCCGACCGCCATCGACACCCACTGGATTTGGCAGGAAGGTGAAGCCCGCCTGACGAAAAATCCGCTGGAAATCATCAATGGCAAGATTGCCGTACCGGATGCGCCGGGCCTGGGCGTGGAGATTGACTGGGATCGGATCCATAAAGCCCATGAGGCGTATAAAAAGCTACCGGGCGGCGCGCGTAACGACGCGGGCCCGATGCAGTACCTGATCCCCGGCTGGACATTTGACCGCAAGCGCCCTGTTTTTGGACGTCACTGATAAAAGGATTACACGATGAGTACTTTTACGACCCCTGTCGTCACTTCCATGCAAATCATTCCGGTTGCGGGTCATGACAGCATGCTGATGAACCTGAGCGGCGCGCATGCGCCGTTCTTTACCCGCAACATTGTCATTATCAAAGACAATTCCGGCCATACGGGCGTGGGCGAAATTCCGGGCGGGGAGAAGATCCGCCGGACGCTGGAAGATGCCATTCCGCTGGTGGTGGGCAAAGCGCTGGGCGAGTACAAAAATGTCCTCAACACCGTGCGCAATACCTTTGCCGATCGCGATGCCGGAGGGCGTGGCCTGCAGACCTTCGATCTGCGCACCACCATTCATGTGGTGACCGGGATTGAATCCGCGATGCTGGATCTGCTGGGTCAGCATCTGGGCGTTAACGTTGCGTCGCTGTTGGGTGAGGGGCAGCAGCGCAGCGAAGTGGAAATGCTGGGCTATCTGTTCTTTGTCGGCGACCGCAGGCTGACGCCGTTGCCTTATCAGAGCCAGCCGGATGAACAATGCGACTGGTATCGACTTCGCCACGACGAGGCGATGACCCCGGATGCGGTGGTGCGCCTGGCGGAAGCCGCTTACGAGAAGTATGGCTTCAACGATTTCAAACTGAAGGGCGGCGTGCTGGCCGGTGAGGAAGAGGCGGAAGCCGTTACCGCGCTGGCAAAACGTTTCCCGCAGGCACGCGTGACGCTGGATCCGAACGGCGCATGGTCGCTTGAAGAAGCGATCAAAATTGGCAAGCAGCTGAAAGGCGTGCTGGCGTATGCGGAAGATCCGTGCGGGGCTGAACAGGGCTTCTCGGGCCGTGAAGTCATGGCGGAGTTCCGCCGCGCCACGGGGCTGCCGACCGCGACCAATATGATTGCCACCGACTGGCGTCAGATGGGACATACCTTATCCCTCCAGTCAGTTGACATTCCGCTGGCGGACCCGCATTTCTGGACGATGCAGGGGTCGGTGCGCGTGGCGCAAATGTGCCACGAGTTTGGCCTGACCTGGGGCTCGCACTCTAATAACCACTTCGACGTGTCGCTGGCGATGTTCACGCACGTTGCCGCCGCCGCACCGGGCACGATTACCGCTATCGACACGCACTGGATCTGGCAGGAAGGTAATCAGCGTCTGACTAAGCAGCCCTTTGAGATAATAGGTGGCATGGTGCAGGTGCCTTCCACGCCGGGGCTGGGGGTTGAGCTGGATATGGACCAGGTCATGAAAGCCCATGAGCTGTATCAAAAACACGGTCTGGGCGCGCGCGACGACGCGATGGCGATGCAGTATCTGATTCCCGACTGGGCATTCGACAATAAACGCCCGTGCATGGTACGATAAACGCATTGGGACCGCTCCCATGAGCGGTCTTTTACGTGGTGTATGCTTAACGTAACGACTATGCGTAAGGATGGCTTATGAAAATTGTTATCGCACCGGACTCGTATAAGGAAAGTTTGAGTGCGCTTGAGGTTGCGACAGCGATAGAACGTGGTTTTCGCGAGATCTTTCCCGAAGCGGTTTACGTCAAACTGCCGGTCGCGGACGGTGGCGAAGGGACGGTTGAGGCGATGATCGCGGCAACGCAGGGACGCATTGTGCATGTTCCGGTGACCGGCCCGCTGGGTGAGCGCGTGGAAGGGTTTTATGGCTTGTCCGGTGACGAGCAGAGTGCCTTTATTGAAATGGCGGCGGCAAGCGGCCTGGAGCTGGTCGTTCCTTCACAGCGTAATCCCCTGAAAACCACCTCGTGGGGCACGGGCGAACTTATTCGTCACGCGCTGGATGCGGGCGTTAAGCATATCATCATTGGCATTGGCGGCAGTGCCACCAATGACGGCGGAGCAGGAATGGTGCAGGCGCTGGGGGCAAAGCTGCTGGACGACAGCGGGCAGCCCCTTGGGCAGGGCGGGGGTGAACTGGGAAAACTCGCGCGTATCGACCTGAGCGGGCTGGACAGACGTCTGGCGGAGTGCCGGATTGAGGTCGCCTGTGATGTGACGAATCCGCTCACCGGTAAGGATGGCGCGTCAGCCGTATTTGGTCCGCAAAAGGGGGCCACTCCCGAGATGATCGTTACCCTGGACAACGCGCTGGCGGAGTATGCGAGAGCCATTGCCCGGGATCTGGATATCGACGTGCTAAACCTTGCTG
This sequence comes from Enterobacter cloacae complex sp. SHL020, assembly GCF_049236945.1. Taxonomy (NCBI): domain Bacteria; kingdom Pseudomonadati; phylum Pseudomonadota; class Gammaproteobacteria; order Enterobacterales; family Enterobacteriaceae; genus Enterobacter; species Enterobacter cloacae complex sp. SHL020. Next base: position 212,547 of record NZ_JBMKJF010000005.1, on the reverse strand, counting down.
GCGGCGGCGCGGCGGGTGGCATGGGGGCCGCGCTGTACGCCTTTTGCGGCGCGCAGCTGCGCCAGGGCATTGAGATCGTGACCGATGCGCTACACCTGGCCGACCAGGTGGCCGATGCGGATCTGGTGATCACGGGAGAAGGCCGCATCGACAGCCAGACGATCCACGGCAAAGTCCCGGTGGGCGTGGCGAAAGTGGCGAAACGCTTTAACAAACCCGTCATCGGCATTGCAGGCAGCCTGACGGCGGACGTTGGCGTGGTACACGATCACGGCATTGATGCGGTTTTTAGCGTGATCTACACCATCTGCTCGCTGGAGGATGCGCTGGAAAATGCCAGCGAGAACGTCAGGATGGCCGCCAGGAATATCGCGGCGGTGCTGAAAGTGGGGCAGGGAATGTAGTGCTCCCTCTCCCTGTGGGAGAGGACATCAGGCCGCAACCGCAATTGTAGGCCCGGTAAGCGTAGCGCCACCGGGCTTTTACCTCAGCTTCCCAGCACCTTCGTTGCTTCCCGCGTTACGTTATCCATCTCATCCAGCAGCTCCAGGAACTCCGGTTCAAGCTCCGATTCCGGCGTGCCGGCACGCAGCTGCTGCTCCACCAGCTGGCAGAGGTTTTTCAGCCGCGGTACGCCGCTGTACCCGCAGCTGCCGTGCAGCTTGTGGATTGCTTCCAGCAGCGCTTCCGGGTTTTCACCTACCAGCTGCTCTTCCACCTTATTGCGAATTTCCGGCAGAAACGCGACCAGCATTTGCAGCATTTCGCGGGCCAAATCGGGTTTACCGGCCGCCTGGCGCAGCGCGAGCTGCCAGTCAAAGGTGGCGTTCTGGTTAACGCTGATTTCAACCGGCTCGCTGGAAACCGTGTACGTCCCGCCAATGTGACCCGGCTTATAGCGTAACAGCAGGTTATGAAGTTTCTCTTCATCGATGGGCTTCGCCAGATAGTCATTCATCCCGGCGCTCAGCAGCTTCTCTTTCTGACCGGCCATCGCGTGCGCGGTGACCGCAATGACCGGGGTTTGCTGCTGATGCGGCAACTGGTGGATCAGCTCGCAGGCCCGAATGCCATCCATGCCCGGCATCTGAATATCCATCAGGATTAAATCGAACTGCATCTGCTTCGCCTGTTCAACCGCCTGCGCGCCGCTGGTGCACAGCTCAACGTGCTGAACCTGGTCCTCAAGCAATGCGCCAATCAGCTTCAGGTTGGCTTGATTATCATCCACTGCCATCACGCTCATGGGCAATTTTTGCTCATCGTTAATCAGCGGGAGAGCATGCTGGCTATGACGGCAATACTCCGTGAGCGCGGGCAGGAGGCGGGTCGAGGTGAGCGGCTTCAGCAGACACGCGGCGGCTCCGTCGTTTTTCAACTCCTCTGCATTAATCTGGGCGTGGCAGGGTAGCGCCAGCAGCAAATAGTCGGTCATCGATGCGGCTTTCGCCAGCCGCTCCTGCTGCATGGTCAGTTCGCCGGTGAAGGTAACCGGGATCCCCATCAGCAGAATATCGTAGTGCTCAACGGCAAGCGCTGAGAAGGTTGGGCTGTAGACCACCTCCAGCGGCGTGGTGCTTAAAATATCGAGCGCGCACTGCGCGGCCGCCGCGTTAGGTTCGACGTAGGCCAGACGCTTGCCTTTCAGGCAGTCCGTCACCGGGCCATCTGTCAGGACATTCGGATTGAGGTCCAGATTAATGTGGAACCAGAAGGTTGAACCACGGTTCGGCTGGCTGTGGAAAGAGATATCGCCGCCCATCTCGTTCACCAGGCGCTGGGTGATCACCAGCCCCAGGCCGGTACCGCCATGACGGCGGGAGATACTGGCGTCCGCCTGACGGAACGCCTGGAACAGACGCGACTGATCCCGCTCAGGAATACCGATGCCGGTATCGCGGATCTGGACTTCAATCTGCACCTTATTGCTGCTGATGGAGCGTTTTTCTACCAGAATGTCGATGTTACCGCTTTCGGTGAATTTAATCGCATTCCCGACAAGGTTGGTAATGACCTGCTGCAGGCGCAGCGGATCGCCAATGACGTTATCCGGCACGTCGTTTTTAATATTAAGCGTCAGCTCAAGACCTTTGTCGTGCGACGAGTGCGCGAGCAGCGTCACCACCTCATCGAGCGTACTTCGCAGCGGGAACGGAATGCTCTCCAGGATCAGCTTGCCCGCTTCCAGCTTGGAGAAGTCCAGCACGTCGTTGATGATCGCCAGCAGGTTGTTGGCCGAGCGTTCAATGGTGTGCAGGTGATCGCGCTGAGTAGGATTCAGTTCGCTTTTCAGCGTCAGGCGGGTAAAGCCGATCACGCCATTGAGCGGCGTGCGCAGCTCGTGCGACATATTGGCCAGGAATTCCGATTTAATACGCGCGGCTTCCTGGGCGCGTTTTTTCGCCAGATCCAGCTCGACATTCTGGATCTCCATTTGCTCCAGCGTTTCGCGCAGGTCGGACGTCGCCTGGTCAACGTTGTGCTGCATCTCTTCATGATACGCCGCCAGCGACATGGCCATCGAGTTGATGCCGTTCTTCAGCATGTCCAGCTCACCCAGCATAAACCCTTCCACCCGGCTGTCGAGCTGGCCGCGGCGGATGCGGTCAACCGTGTTAACCATGTTGCGGATGGGGCCCGTCACGTCACGCATCAGGCGCCAGCCGAAGATCAGCGCAATGCCAATGCAGAACAGCATCATCACGCCAGAGATGAAAATTTCTTTGTACTGCTGTAGCCGGACCGACTTGAGATCCAGCTCGAGCGCCACGTATCCCAGCATATTGTTGCTGGATTTAGCGTCGGATTGCGCTGACTCATCGGGTGAATAGCTTTCCGACACGATCGGCGTGCGCAGGATCATGATATCGCCGCGCCGCAGTACGGTGAGGTGGCGCGGGAATGGCGTACCGTCCGGGATCTTCAGAGCCGCCGGATCGAGATGAAAATTCGAGGTGACAAACAGGCGGTTATGTTCGTCGTAAACGGAAATGGCGCGTACGATGTCCGAGTGACGACGATGCAGGACGCTAATTAACTGACCAATGGATTCGCGGTTTTGCAGGTTCATGCCGTACTCGCTGGAAACGGCAAGCGGTTCGATAATGCTGGCGCCTGCATCCTCCAGCTGTCGCTGCAAATCGTTATAGCGATGCACCACAAAGAAGATACTCAGCAGCAAACCGATCAATACGGTGGGGGCGAGGATCAAAATCATCATGCGTGCACGCAGGCTGTAGTTGGTCATGGCGTTCCGTTATGGGACAATTAAGATAATTATGTTTATGTGAGAAAAATCTCGGCGATGGCGCAATTCTACTCTGCAAAGCGACGCATGACGACGCGTGAAATCATTACTGTTGAAGCCACGGACCTCGATCCTTTTGGTCAGGGGGTGGCGCGGCACAACGGTAAGACACTGTTTATAACAGGTTTGCTGCCATCAGAACGAGCAGAAATTACGCTGACGGAAGATAAACGCCAGTACGCGCGCGGCCAGGTAAAGCGCCGACTGAGCGATAGCCCGGAACGCGAAGTGCCTCGCTGTCCCCATTTTGGCGTCTGCGGGGGCTGCCAGCAACAGCATGCGAGTACAGGATTACAGCAAAAAAGCAAAAGCCGCGCGCTGGCGCGTCTGCTTAAACACGACGTTAATGAGATCCTCGCCGACGAGCCCTGGGGCTATCGTCGACGCGCGCGCCTGAGCCTCAGCTATCAGCCAAAAACGGATCGTCTGGAGATGGGGTTTCGCAAGGCCGGTTCCAGTGACATTGTCGATGTGCAGCAGTGCCCCATTTTGGTGCCCCATCTTGAGGCATTGCTTCCGGAAGTGCGCACCTGTCTTTCCGGGCTGGACGGCGTTCGCCACCTCGGGCATGTCGAACTGGTCATGGCAAACAATGGACCGCTGATGGTCCTGCGCCATACCGCGCCGTTGTCGAAAAAAGATCGCGAAAAACTGGAACGCTTTTCGCATTCCCACGACCTGGCGCTTTTCCTTGCACCACAAAGCGAGATACTTGAGCAGGTTACCGGTGAGGCGCCCTGGTATGCGTCAAACGGGCTACGCTTAACGTTCAGCCCGCGGGATTTCATTCAGGTGAATGATGGCGTTAACCAACTGATGGTTGAGAAAGCGCTGACGTGGCTGGATGTTCAGAAAAGCGATCGGGTGCTCGATCTGTTCTGCGGAATGGGCAACTTCACGCTGCCGCTGGCGCGAAAAGCGGCCAGCGTCGTTGGCGTGGAAGGCGTTGAGGCGCTGGTGGCGAAAGGGCAGGAGAACGCGCAGCAGAACGGCTTGCAAAATGTGACATTCTTTCATCAAAATCTTGAGGAAGATGTCACCCAACAGCCGTGGGCAAAACAGGGCTTTGATAAAATTTTGCTCGACCCGGCGCGTGCCGGTGCCCCGGGCGTGATGGCACATATTATTAAACTCGCGCCGAAGCGCGTGGTCTATGTTTCCTGTAACCCGGCAACGCTTGCACGAGACAGCGAGGCATTACTCAGCGCGGGTTACCAGATTCAGCGTCTGGCAATGCTGGACATGTTCCCGCACACTGGACATCTGGAATCGATGGTGTTGTTCGAGCACATCTAATTTGTTTGGCTTGTCGACTTCGACAGGCCCTGGTCCCTAAAGGAGAGGACAATGGTTGCGGTAAGAAGTGCACATCTCAATAAAGCTGGGGAGTTTGACCCACAAAAATGGATCGCAAGTCTGGGAATTTCCAGCCAGCAGTCGTGTGAACGCTTAACCGAAACCTGGGCCTATTGTCTGCGCACCACGCAGGGGCATCCGGATGCCGATCTTCTCCTGTGGCGCGGCGTGGAGATGGTGGAAATCTTATCCATGCTGAACATGGATATTGAAACGCTGCAGGCCGCGCTGCTCTTCCCCCTCGCGGATGCGGAAGTGGTCAGCGAAGACGTGCTGCGCGACAGCGTCGGGAAATCCGTCGTCGCGCTGATCCACGGCGTGCGCGATATGGCGGCCATTCGCCAGCTCAAAGCCGCGCACACCGATTCCGTCTCATCTGAGCAGGTCGATAACGTTCGCCGGATGCTGCTGGCCATGGTGGATGACTTCCGCTGCGTGGTCATCAAGCTTGCCGAGCGGATTGCCCACCTGCGAGAGGTGAAGGATGCGCCGGAAGACGAGCGCGTGCTGGCGGCCAAAGAGTGTACAAATATCTACGCGCCGCTGGCGAACCGCTTAGGGATTGGTCAGCTGAAATGGGAGCTGGAAGATTACTGCTTCCGTTACCTGCACCCGGCAGAATACAAACGTATTGCCAAACTGCTGCACGAGCGCCGTATCGACCGCGAGCATTATATCGAGGAATTTGTCGGCGGGCTGCGCCAGGCGATGAAAGAAGAGAACGTGCGCGCCGAAGTCTACGGTCGGCCTAAGCATATCTACAGCATCTGGCGCAAAATGCAGAAGAAACACCTCGCCTTTGACGAGCTGTTTGACGTGCGCGCCGTGCGTATCGTGGCGGAGCGTCTGCAGGACTGCTACGCCGCGCTGGGGATAGTACACACCCATTTCCGTCATCTTCCCGATGAGTTCGATGACTATGTCGCCAACCCCAAACCGAACGGCTATCAGTCTATCCATACCGTTGTGCTTGGCCCTGGCGGCAAAACGGTCGAGATTCAGATCCGCACCAAACAGATGCATGAAGACGCCGAGCTGGGCGTTGCCGCGCACTGGAAATACAAAGAAGGTACGTCCGGCGGAGCGCGTTCTGGCCACGAAGACCGCATTGCCTGGCTGCGCAAGCTGATTGCGTGGCAGGAAGAGATGGCCGACTCCGGCGAGATGCTCGACGAAGTGCGTAGCCAGGTCTTTGACGATCGCGTCTACGTCTTTACCCCAAAAGGGGACGTTGTCGACCTGCCGGCGGGCTCTACGCCGCTAGATTTTGCCTACCACATCCACAGCGATGTGGGACACCGCTGCATCGGGGCGAAAATCGGCGGACGAATCGTACCGTTCACCTATCAACTGCAGATGGGTGACCAGATTGAAATCATTACCCAGAAGCAGCCCAACCCGAGCCGTGACTGGCTTAACCCGAACCTGGGCTACGTCACTACCAGCCGCGGGCGCTCGAAAATTCACGCCTGGTTCCGTAAACAGGATCGTGACAAGAACATCCTTGCCGGTCGTCAGATCCTCGACGACGAGCTGGAGCATATCGGAATCAGCCTGAAAGAGGCGGAAAAATTCCTGCTGCCGCGCTACAACTTCAACGAGCTTGACGAGCTGTTAGCGGCCATTGGCGGCGGTGATATTCGTCTGAATCAGATGGTGAACTTCCTGCAGGCGCAGTTCAATAAGCCAAGCGCGGAAGAGCAGGACGCGGCGGCGCTGAAGCAGCTGCAGCAGAAAACCTACGCGCCGCAGCAGCGCAGCAAAGACAACGGCCGCGTGGTGGTCGAGGGCGTGGGCAACCTGATGCACCACATCGCCCGCTGCTGTCAGCCAATCCCGGGCGACGATATCGTCGGCTTTATCACTCAGGGACGCGGAATTTCGATTCACCGTTCCGACTGTGACCAGCTTGCCGAGCTGCAGTCGCATGCGCCGGAGCGCATCGTGGAAGCGGTTTGGGGTGAGAGCTATTCTGCTGGCTACTCGCTGGTGGTGCGCGTCACTGCCAACGACCGCAGCGGCCTGCTGCGCGACATCACGACCATTCTCGCCAACGAGAAGGTCAACGTGCTGGGCGTCGCCAGCCGCAGCGATACCCGCGAGCAGCTTGCCACCATCGATATGACCATCGAAATCTACAACCTGCAGGTGCTGGGCCGCGTGCTTGGCAAGCTGAACCAGGTGCCGGATGTGATAGACGCGCGTCGTCTGCACGGCGGTTAAACACACTCTTCTGTAGGCCGGGTAAGGCTTTACCGCCGCCCGGCTTGTTTTTTAATGGAAAACACTATGACTCAAATCGACCGCCTGCTCGGCATCATGAAACGCCTGCGCGACCCGGAAAATGGCTGTCCGTGGGACAAAGAGCAGACTTTCGCCACCATTGCGCCTTATACCCTCGAAGAAACCTACGAGGTGCTGGACGCCATTTCCCGCGAAGACTTTGACGACCTGCGCGGCGAGCTGGGCGATCTGCTGTTCCAGGTGGTGTTCTATGCGCAAATGGCGCAGGAAGAGGGGCGCTTTAACTTTTACGATATCTGCGCTGCCATCAGCGACAAGCTTGAGCGCCGTCATCCCCATATTTTTGGTGACGCCACCGCAGGGAACAGCGCGGAGGTGCTGGCCCGCTGGGAGCAGATCAAAAGCGCCGAGCGAGCGGAAAAATCCCAGCATTCGGCGCTGGACGATATTCCGCTGAGCCTGCCCGCGCTGATGCGCGCGCACAAAATCCAGAAACGCTGCTCCGCCGTGGGTTTTGACTGGACCTCCCTCGGCCCGGTGCTGGATAAAGTGCACGAAGAGATTGACGAAGTCATGCACGAAGCGCAGCAGGCGGTGGTGGATGAAGCAAAGCTTGAGGAGGAGATGGGCGATCTGCTGTTTGCGACCGTCAACCTTTCTCGCCACCTGGGTGTAAAAGCGGAAACCGCCCTGCAAAAAGCCAACCTAAAATTCGAACGGCGCTTTCGCGAAGTTGAGCGGATTGTCGCCTCGCGAGGCCTGGAAATGAGCGGAATTGACCTCGAGGCAATGGAAGAAGTCTGGCAGGAAGTAAAGCGCCAGGAATCTGATCTCTAACGAAATTTTGCGATCAAGCGCAATTTGTGTGATTTTTTAAATGACAAGCGCTTGATTTGCGTCAAAAACATTTACCCAAAAGGGGCTATTTTCTCACTCCTTATGATTGTCATGGCCTGGAGTGGAGACGGAGAATGAAAGTTTGTGGCGCTCGCCGTGTTCGGGTATACTACTTTCCCGTCCTGGTTATTCCATCGTTTCACCCTAACTTCTCAGGTTCAGCATGACAACGAACTATATTTTTGTGACCGGCGGGGTCGTATCCTCTCTGGGTAAAGGCATTGCCGCAGCCTCCCTCGCAGCCATTCTTGAAGCCCGTGGCCTCAATGTGACCATGATGAAACTGGATCCGTACATCAACGTCGATCCGGGCACCATGAGCCCAATCCAACACGGGGAAGTGTTCGTTACTGAAGACGGCGCTGAAACCGATCTGGATCTTGGCCACTACGAGCGTTTCATTCGCACCAAAATGACCCGTCGTAACAACTTCACGACTGGTCGCATCTACTCCGACGTTCTGCGTAAAGAGCGCCGTGGTGACTACCTGGGTGCAACCGTTCAGGTTATCCCGCACATCACTAACGCCATCAAAGAACGCATTGTAGCGGGTGGCGAAGGCCACGACGTGGTGCTGGTTGAAATCGGCGGTACCGTGGGTGATATCGAATCCCTGCCATTCCTGGAAGCGATTCGTCAGCTGGCGGTAGATATCGGCCGTGAGCACGCGCTGTTCATGCACCTGACTCTGGTGCCGTACATGGCCGCCGCTGGTGAAGTGAAAACCAAGCCGACTCAGCACTCTGTGAAAGAACTGCTCTCCATTGGTATTCAGCCAGACATCCTGGTTTGCCGCTCCGATCGCGCGGTTCCGGCGAACGAACGTGCGAAAATTGCATTGTTCTGTAACGTGCCTGAAAAAGCCGTTATTTCAATGAAAGATGTCGATTCCATTTATAAAATCCCGGGCCTGTTGAAATCTCAGGGCCTGGACGATTATATTTGTAAACGATTCAGCTTGAACTGTCCGGAAGCGAACCTGTCTGAATGGGAACAGGTTATTTACGAAGAAGCCAATCCGGCAGGCGAAGTGACTATCGGTATGGTCGGCAAGTACATTGAACTGCCGGATGCCTATAAGTCAGTGATCGAAGCGCTGAAACACGGTGGTCTGAAGAACCGTGTTTCCGTGAACATCAAGCTGATTGATTCTCAGGATGTTGAAACGCGTGGCGTTGAAATCCTGAAAGATCTGGATGCTATCCTCATCCCTGGCGGCTTCGGCTACCGTGGTGTTGAAGGCAAGATCGCCACCGCGCGCTATGCGCGTGAAAACAATATTCCATACCTCGGCATCTGCCTGGGTATGCAGGTTGCGCTGATCGAATTTGCGCGCAACGTAGCGGGAATGGAAAACGCGAACTCTACGGAATTTGTGCCAGACTGTAAGTACCCTGTTGTGGCGCTTATCACTGAATGGCGTGACGAAGAAGGTAACGTCGAAGTCCGTACCGAGAAGAGCGATCTGGGTGGCACCATGCGTCTTGGCGCACAGGCCTGCCAGCTGTCTGACGATAGCGTGGTTCGCAAGCTGTATGGCGAGCCGGTGATCACCGAGCGCCATCGTCACCGCTATGAAGTCAACAACATGTTGTTGAAACCTATTGAAGCCGCGGGCCTGCGTGTTGCGGGCCGCTCCGGGGATGATCAGTTAGTCGAGATCATTGAAGTGCCAAATCATCCGTGGTTTGTCGCCTGCCAGTTCCACCCGGAATTTACTTCAACGCCACGTGACGGGCATCCGCTGTTTGCAGGCTTCGTGAAGGCCGCCAGCGACTACCAGAAGCGTCAGGCGAAGTAAAAAAAGTTAGAACGGCAACGCGTACCTTTGGTACGCGTTGTTTGTCTGGAGTTTTAGTTTAACTTGTACTGAGGAAAATCTAATGTCCAAAATCGTTAAAGTCATCGGTCGTGAAATCATCGACTCCCGTGGTAACCCGACCGTTGAAGCCGAAGTTCACCTGGAAGGTGGTTTCGTTGGTATGGCTGCTGCTCCATCAGGCGCTTCTACTGGTTCTCGCGAAGCGCTGGAACTGCGCGATGGCGACAAATCCCGCTTCATGGGCAAAGGCGTACTGAAAGCGGTTGGCGCTGTAAACGGTCCTATTGCTCAGGCAATCCTTGGCAAAGACGCCAAAGACCAGGCTGGCATCGACAAGATCATGATCGATCTGGACGGTACTGAAAACAAATCTAACTTCGGTGCGAACGCAATCCTGGCCGTTTCCTTGGCGAACGCCAAAGCGGCAGCGGCTGCTAAAGGTATGCCACTGTTCGAGCACATCGCTGAACTGAACGGCACCCCAGGCAAATACTCCATGCCTGTACCAATGATGAACATCATCAACGGCGGTGAGCACGCAGACAACAACGTTGATATTCAGGAATTCATGATTCAGCCAGTTGGCGCGAAATCCCTGAAAGAAGCCGTACGTATGGGTTCTGAAGTGTTCCACAACCTGGCTAAAGTTCTGAAAGCTAAAGGTATGAACACGGCTGTTGGTGACGAAGGTGGCTATGCGCCAAACCTGGGTTCTAACGCAGAAGCGCTGGCCGTTATCGCAGAAGCAGTTAAAGCTGCTGGCTACGAGCTGGGCAAAGACATCACCCTGGCGATGGACTGTGCAGCATCTGAATTCTACAAAGACGGTAAATACGTTCTGGCTGGCGAAGGCAACAAAGCGTTCACCTCCGAAGAGTTCACTCACTTCCTGGAAGACCTGACCAAACAGTACCCAATCGTGTCTATCGAAGACGGTCTGGACGAGTCTGACTGGGCTGGCTTCGCATACCAGACTAAAGTACTGGGCGACAAAATCCAGCTGGTTGGTGACGACCTGTTCGTAACCAACACCAAGATCCTGAAAGAAGGCATCGAGAAAGGCATCGTTAACTCCATCCTGATCAAATTCAACCAGATCGGTTCTCTGACCGAAACTCTGGCTGCGATCAAAATGGCGAAAGACGCTGGCTACACCGCTGTTATCTCTCACCGTTCTGGCGAAACTGAAGACGCTACCATTGCCGACCTGGCTGTGGGTACCGCTGCAGGCCAGATCAAAACTGGTTCTATGAGCCGTTCTGACCGTGTTGCTAAATACAACCAGCTGATTCGTATCGAAGAAGCGCTGGGCGAAAAAGCACCATACAACGGTCTGAAAGAGATCAAAGGCCAGGCATAATTGCTTAAGCCTTAAAATGAAAATGCCAGTCGAAAGACTGGCATTTTTTTTGCTATTTAAAATCGACCGCCATTTGCTCCGGAATGGTCAGCCCCTGGGTGGTTTGCACGCAGCGGGCGATGTAATCCGTAAACCGGGGCGGCTTCGGCATTCCCATGCTCAGCAGCTTATCGTTGCTGAAGCGCACGTTAAGCGTGGCAAACGCACCGTATAAACGCATGGCTTTCAGCATCAGACGTTCGTTGCACGGCCCAAAAATATGTTTCAGCTCGCGGCGCATTCTGACCAGCGTTTCGTAGCTGACCTGCGCATATTTATCCCCGACGGGGGCTTTCTCCAGCGCCTGCGCCATTGCCTGATCGATATCCGCAAAGCGAACGCTGTTCTCTTCTCCCGCAGAAATGTGTACCACTTCTCCCGGACGCGCGTTGCTGTTGAGCAGCATTAACATTGCGTCGGCGCAATAATCTACCGGAACAACGTCGATCCGGTCTTCCATTGAGCACATAAACTTCTGGAGCATCAGGCCCATGCTAAAGACCCAGAAAATGCTGCTCGACGGCGTGCAGCCGTGACGGGTATGGCCGACGACGATGGACGGACGGGCGATGAGCAGCGGCAGGTTAGGGCACTCCTGGCGCATCAGCTGTTCGATTGTTGACTTCGAAAACGTGTATTCCACCAGGTGTTCAGCATTCTCTCTGAATTCCGCGCTTTCGGCGACCAGGGAATCCTGCTCCGGCGTGCATGACATCGCGGTGCCGACGTGGAGGAAACGCTGCAGGCCCATGACCTGCTCCATGCGGCGCGCCAGCGCCAGCGTTCCTTCAACGTTGACCTTCCAGATCAGCGGGTTATTACCAAATGAGGCGACGGCCGCACAGTTAACGACATGCGTAACCCGATCCAGACGGGGATCGTTCAGGAAGGCTTCAGGCTGGCTGAGATCGCCAATCAGGATATTATCCACGCTCAGGGAGGCCAGTTTGTCTTCAGGAACGCTGAACTTGCGCATATTCTCCAGCACGCGCTCCAGCCCGCTCTGCGTATCGCCGGCGCGCGCAAGCAAAAGGAGTTTTGCAGGTTGAGCGCTGGTCAGGATTTTTTCAAGAACTGCACCGCCCAGAAATCCGGTCACGCCTGTAATCAATAACATCTTCATTAATACCGTCTCATTATGATTGATGAGGCGGATTGTAGGCGTGCAAAAGTAAACGGCATTTAAATAATAAAACGCCGAAATCAATGGCGTCTTAAGCTTATTTTAAGGAAAGGGAATCAGGTGGAGATATTGGACACTATCGCAAGGGTAAAAATTCACTCTATTAAAATTTAAATTTTAACTTATTGAATTTTAATGTTTTTGTGAGGTCTGTGTCGAATGGTTAACGTAATTCAAAATGTAATAAATATAATACTTTGTTACACCAAACATTTATCGAATAAATGTTTTAAATACCACTTAACTCAAATCAGACAACATAAGTCGCAGGCCGATTTATTTAGCCTGCGAATTATTTTCAGAGCAAAAGGGGAAGCGTGGCGCTGGCTGTTTGCTGGCTAACGTCGCCGTAATGACCATCCAGCGCAATCATGGACGTGGTCAGCAGCTCGACCAGCAGCATCACCCCAACCTTAGCATTGAGCGCGCCTGCACTTAGAGGGCCTTCTGGTTTGGCGGCAACCAGCTGCATGTCGCTCAGGGACGCCAGCGGGCTGCGGGGCGTATTGCTGAGTGCCAGAACCTTAACGCCGCGCTTGCGGGCAAGCTTCACCACGTGGAGCAAATCCCGCGTTGAACCCGAGCTGGAGATGGCCACAACCAGGGTCGCTTTCGAAAGCGTTGTCGCATTCATGGCCGCGCGGTGCATATCGCTAAACAGCTGTGCGGGTTTGCCCAGCCGCAGCAGCTTGTAATGCAGATACTCCCCGAGGATCGCGCTGGCCGCGACGCCATAAATCTGCACGGATTGCGCCTGGTGCAGCGCCAGCGCAGCCTTTTCAAGCAGCGTGCGATCGAGGAGTCGGGCGGTATCCTGCAAAGCCTGCACCGACTCATCCACGACGTTATCAATCTCATCCCCCGCCTGACGCGCGGGCTGGCCCTGCTGAATATCGAGCGCAAGCGCCATTTTAAATTCGTTATAGCCCTTGCAGCCCAGCGTCCGGCAAAGGCGCGTGACGCTGGCCTCGCTGGTGTGGCTCTCGCGCGCCAGTTCAGTGATCGTCAGGTAGAGCACCCGGGCAGGATCGCTGAGGACAAACTCGCCGAGTTTTTGTTGCGTTGGGCTGTACCCGGAAGCCTCCTGGCGGAGCTTCAGCAGCAGATTTTCATGGTCCGACATGCCACGTCCTTAATGTGTTTCGCTGCGACTAGTGTGGCGGAAAGGAGGGGAAAGATGCCAGTCATTTTGAAAAAGTATGATCGGCTTCCTGGTTTTTGATGATAATTTTCACTAAATGTAATTTATATGGTAAAAATTTTCATCGTTTAATGGGGAGATGAAAAAATGATGCAAATGTTCAGTGGCGCTTCTTCGGGGGGATGGTTTGAAAAAGCGCAGCGCTTTGGTAAATCCTTTATGTTGCCTATCGCCGTGCTGCCCGCGGCGGGTCTGCTGCTGGGGATAGGCGGTGCGCTATCGAATCCCAATACGCTGGCGGCTTATCCGTTTTTAGATGTGGGCTGGCTTCAGGCCATTTTCACCATCATGAGCAGCGCCGGTTCAATCGTGTTTGCGAACCTCTCGGTGCTGTTTGCGGTTGGGGTCGCCGTCGGGTTGGCAAAAAGCGATAAGGGCACGGCTGGGCTGGCGGCGCTTCTCGCGTTTCTGGTGATGAATGCCACCATCAACGCGCTGCTGATCCTCACCGGCAAACTGGCGCACGAGAACCCGGGCGCCGTGGGGCAGGGTATGACGCTGGGTATTCAGACGCTGGAAACCGGCGTGTTTGGCGGCGTGGTGATTGGCCTGGTGACCTGCGCGCTCCATCACCGGTTTAATAAAATTGCGCTTCCGCAGTTCCTCGGGTTCTTTGGCGGCTCGCGCTTTGTCCCCATTATCTGCTCGCTGGCGGCGATACTCGTCGGCGCGCTCATGACCGTGGTCTGGCCGCATTTCCAGAAGCTGATTTTTGGTCTCGGCGGGCTGGTGGATGCCACCGGCTATCTGGGCACCCTGCTGTACGGCTTTATTTTACGCATGCTGGGCCCGTTTGGTTTGCACCACATCTTCTATCTGCCGTTCTGGACCACCGCGCTCGGCGGCAGTGAGATTGTTAACGGTCACCTCGTTGAGGGCACACAGCGGATCTTCTTCGCCCAGCTGGCCGACCCGAACACGCAGCATTTCTATGAGGGCACGTCGCGCTTCATGTCCGGGCGCTTTATTACGATGATGTTTGGCCTGCTCGGCGCGTGTCTGGCGATGTACCACACGGCAAAACCGGAGAACAAAAAGCGCGTTGCCGGGCTGCTGCTCTCCGCGGCGTTAACCTCGTTTCTGACCGGAATTACTGAACCTATCGAGTTCTCCTTCCTGTTTATTGCGCCGGTGCTTTACGTCATTCATGCGCTGTTTGACGGGCTGGCGTTCATGCTCGCGCACATGCTGCATATCACCATCGGGCAAACCTTCTCCGGCGGTTTCATCGACTTCGTGCTGTTCGGCATTTTGCAGGGGGAGGCCAAAACCAACTGGATGTTCGTTCCGCTGGTCGGCGTGCCGTGGTTCTTCCTTTACTACTTCACCTTCCGCTACCTGATAAACCGTTTTGATTTTGCCACGCCGGGTCGGGAAAAGGAGGCGATGGTCAATGAAGTGACCTTCTCGCAGAGCGAGCGCGCCGTTGCGGTAATCGCCGGATTAGGCGGAAAAGAGAATCTGGAAGAGGTGGACTGCTGCGCCACGCGGCTTCGCGTCACGGTGAAGGACGGCAGCAAAGTGAATGACGCGGCGCTGAAAGCCACCGGCGCGCGCGGCGTTATCGTGCGCGGTAACGGTGTTCAGGTCATTTATGGCCCGCACGTCACGATTATCAAAAACGAAGTGGAAGAGATCTTATCGTAATGAAAACTGTACTGGATAACCTGAAGGGAAAACTGGTCGTCTCCTGTCAGGCGCTGGAAAATGAACCGCTGCATAGCCCGTTTATTATGTCGCGGATGGCGCTGGCGGCGGCGCAGGGCGGAGCCGCCGCTATTCGTGCCAACAGCGTGGTGGATATTGAGGCCATTAAGCAGCAGGTCTCTTTGCCTGTTATCGGCATCATCAAACGGGATTACCCGGAAAGCGAGGTGTTTATCACCGCCACGATGAAAGAGGTGGATGAGCTCATGAGCATCTCTCCGGAAATTATTGCGCTTGATGCGACGGCGCGGGAGCGTCCCGGTGGGGAATCCCTGGAAACGCTGGTCTCGCGCATCCGCTCGCGCTATCCCGCGGTACTGCTGATGGCGGACATCTCCTCCGTGGGCGAAGCCGTGACGGCGCAGGCGCTTGGATTTGACTGCGTCGGCACCACGCTTTACGGCTACACGGCGGAAACGGCGGGCCATTCGCTTCCGGACAATGACTGCGCGTTTCTGAAGGCCGTGCTGGCTGCCGTGACCGTTCCCGTGGTTGCCGAAGGGAACGTGGATACGCCTGAACGCGCGGCCAGATGCCTGGCGCTGGGCGCGCATACGGTCGTCGTCGGCGGCGCGATCACCCGCCCGCAGCAAATTACGGAACGGTTTATGGCGGCGATTGGCGCGCAAAGCACCGATGGAGCATGACCATCCGGCGGGGATCTGCGATACTTATCGTTTATCCCCTTTACTGAGATGACTATGCAGTACCCGATTAACGAGATGTTCCAGACCCTGCAAGGCGAGGGTTACTTTACCGGCGTTCCCGCTATTTTCATTCGTTTACAGGGATGCCCGGTTGGCTGTGCCTGGTGTGATACCAAACATACGTGGGATAAGCTCGCAGATCGGGAAGTGTCGCTGTTTAGCATTCTGGCGAAAACCAAAGAGAGCGATAAGTGGGGCGCGGGCAGTTCAGAAGATCTGCTGGCCATTATTGGGCGTCAGGGCTGGACGGCGCGCCACGTGGTGATCACCGGCGGTGAACCCTGCATCCACGATCTGACGCCGCTGACCGAGCTGCTCGAAAAGAACGGCTACAGCTGCCAGATTGAAACCAGCGGCACCCATGAAGTGCGCTGTTCACACACCACCTGGGTAACGGTATCGCCAAAAGTGAATATGCGCGGCGGGTATGACGTGCTGTCTCAGGCGCTGGAACGCGCGGATGAGATTAAGCACCCGGTAGGGCGCGTGCGTGATATCGAAGCGCTCGAAGAACTGCTGGCAACGCTGACGGATGAAAAGCAGCGGGTGATTGCCCTGCAGCCTATCAGCCAGAAAGAGGATGCAACGCGCCTGTGCATTGAAACCTGTATTGCGCGTAACTGGCGCCTGTCGATGCAGACGCACAAATATTTGAATATCGCCTGATCGTTGCGCGGCCCCGCCTATCGCGGGGCCCGTTCTGAAGGAAGCAATGCCCAGGTGACTCCCGCCGAAGCGAGACAAATTGCGCTGTTGAAGAGTAGCGCATACTGTGCTGCGCTGGCCATTCCCAGCGGCAGCAGTAGCGCATACAGCGACGCGGTAACGGCGATCCCCATTGCTCCACCCAGCGAACTGCCCATCTTGTAAACCCCTGAGGCCACGCCAACTTTGTTTTCAGGCGCATTCATTACCGCAGTATCCGTTGACGGCGTGGCGTAACACCCCAGCCCCAGGCCAAATAAAATGTTGCTGAGAAAAACGGTGACAATATAGATCTCTTTGCTTAAGAAAGTGCAGGAGATCAGCGTGATACCCGTTGCGGTCAGCAGCGGCCCGGTCATCATCGGCAGGCGCGCCCCGTAACGCTGGAGCAGCTTTTCCCCGACCCGAATCATCGCCAGCACGGTGACCAGATATCCCAGCGTCATGATGCCGGTTTGTAGCGGCGAAAGATGGTGTCCTTGCTGCAGCCAGATACTGGCGATCATCATGGTGCCAATGCAGCCGTTGAGCAAAAAATTAGAGAATACCGACGCGCTGTAGGCCCGGTTTTTAAACAGGGCAAAATCAATCAGCGCCACATCACCTTTACGTCGCCCGGTAAGCACAAAGCAGACCGCTGCCAGCGCGGCGCTACCCAGCACAAGTAGCGATAAAACGCTGCTCCAGCCCCAGCTGTGCCCTTTACTGATAAACAGGTTCAGCAGCACCAGCATGCAGACAAAGCTCACCAGGCCGCTGATATCCAGCTTATGGCGGCTCGCGGCGTCGCTTCGGCTTTCCGGCGTACCGCGAATCAGCAGCAGCGCCGCCACCGCGACCAGCATGGAAAAAACAAAAATCCAGCGCCAGCCGAGCGTGGTGGCAATTGTCCCGCCGACAAACGCACTCAGGCCGCTGCCGCCCCATGAACCAATGACCCAAAAGCTGATGGCCCGCTGCCGCGCGTTTCCTTCATACCAGGTTTTAATCAGCGCCAGCGTGGCGGGCATGATGCAGGCCGCTGACAGCCCCTGTATCGCTCTTCCCAGCAGAAACAGAACCGGCTCCCACGAGATGAAAAGCAGGGCGCTTCCGACGATGCTCATCGTCAGGCCGATATAGGTCATGCGCATACGCCCAAACTTGTCGGCAAATCCCCCGCAGGCAACGACAAAACAGCCGCTGAACAAGGCGCTGAGGCTGACCGCCAGCGTGAGGGTTTCGAGGGAGATAGTCAGGCTATTTTTCATTGCCGGGACAACGTTAATCACCGACTGCGCAAATAACCAGAACGTCAGAACGCTCATCACAATACCGGCCAGCAGCCGATCGTTACCGGCGTAGGTCGGTGTGCCTGTCAGGGGAACGGTACTCATCGTGCAAGCCTCCGGGGTGGGCGGGAATTAACGCAGATAATGTTCGGTCAACGCGCTCCAGAGTGCCGCGCCGGTGAGGAGAAGCTTGTCGTTAAAGTCATAGCCTGGGTTATGCACCATGCAGCGTTCAGGCTCATCTCCCGCACCGAGGGTGAAGTAGCAGCCGTTGGGATTTTTCTCGAGCATGAACGCAAAATCTTCGCTTCCCATAAAGGCATTCACCGACGAGACGGCATCCTGACCGAACAGGTCGGTCGCTACCGTACGCACCATTTCATTGGCCTGCGGGTTATTCCTTAGCACCGGACTCCCGTTCACGTGACGGATCGTGGCCGTGGCGTTGAAGCTCTCAGCCTGCGCCACGGCGATATCATGGATCCGCTGCAGCACGGTTTGACGCACCGTTTCATCCAGCGTGCGAACGGTCAGCTTCATTAACACCTTGTCGTTGATGATATTCGGAGCATGACCCGCCTGGATGCTGCCCACGGTCACGACGACCGGCTGGAACGGGGTAATATTCCTCGACACAATCGACTGCAGGGCGAGGGTGATGTGGCAGGCAACCAGCGTGGCATCGACGGTGTGTTCCGGAACGGCGCCGTGTCCTCCCACCCCGTTGACTTCAATATGAACGGTGTCCGAAGAGGCCATCATGGCGCCATCGCGAAGGCCGATTTTCCCGAGCGGCTGGGAGGGCATATTGTGCAGGCCGAAAATATGGTCGCAGGGGAACTGCTCAAACAGGCCATCCTCCAGCATGACGCGTCCGCCATACAGCAGCTCTTCCGCAGGTTGAAAAATGAGATGTAACGTACCGCTAAAGTTGCGGGTGCGAGCCAAATATTCTGCGGCATAGAGCAGCGTGGTGGTGTGGCCATCGTGCCCGCAGCCGTGGAATTTTCCCTCGACGGTGCTACTCCACGCCTTGCCGCTGTTTTCCTGCATTGGCAGCGCATCCATGTCGGCGCGCAGGCCCAGGCTTTTGCTGCTGTTGCCCACCTTCAGGGTGCCAACCACCCCGGTTTTTGCCATTCCCCGGTGGACCTCATAGCCCCACTGTTGAAGGAGTGACGCGACGCGGTCGCTGGTTTTGTGCTCCTCGAAGCCAATTTCGGGGTGTCGGTGGAATTCGCGACGAAGTTCAGTGAACCGATCTTCGGTGTCCCGCAGAGCGTCAACAATTGGATGTGTCATTTTTGTTATCCTTTTCCTGCCAAACGGTGTTAGTTTCGAGTTTATGTCGATCGCATTGCCGGAAAATGCTCTTTTTTGTTGTAAAGCGACGCCTTTTTTCTGATTGTTTTTCATACGATTCAGTTATGACAAAAAATGGCGCATCATTTTTTGTCCATGCGGGGGAGCCGAATGGAGCAGCATGGGAACGAGTTTGCGGTAGTCGTTGAAGACATTCGCCTGCTCACGCAGGATGAAGGTGATTCGCTGACGATACTGTGGGTTCTGGAAGGGCAAGCCGAACTGCAAACCGCCGCAGGACGCGAGACGGTGTCAAATAACGGTCTTGCGGTGATAAACCGCTATCAGCGCTGGCGGTTCAGTAGCCAGAGCGCGAACGTAACGCTTCGTGTCGTTCTCTCCGGGCGGTGGGTAATCAAGCTGTACAATGACTTTTTTGCCCATGACTACGCGGTTCCGACAGAGTCCGGTGGAAACTGGCCGCAGTGTGACGAACTTCGGCACCTGCTGCGTCAGCTTCTGGTGGTGACGCTGGTGAACGATCCGCACCGCTTCAGGCTGGAGGCAAATCGCTGGCTGAGCGAGATCCTGCTGCTGCTGATTGGCCGCTTTCAGCAGCCTGCCCGCCAGAAACCCCGGGACCAGCACGCCGACGTCAGCAAGCGCATTGCCCGCGTGCTGGAGCGGATCAACGCCAGCTATACCCGGCGCATTACGCTGGCCGAAATTGCAGCGAGTGAGTTCGTCTCCGAAGCCTGGCTCTCCCGCCTCTTTCGAAAAGAGATGGGTGTCAGTTTTATGCAGTACATCACCGCCCTGCGGCTGGAAAAAGCGGCTGACGCCCTGCGCCTCACCAGCCGTCCTTTGCATCAGATTGCGCTGGAGCACGGGTTTGCCAGCACGCGCATGATGACCGATCGGTTCCGGCGCTATCACAATATGTCTCCGGGCGAGTTTCGTAAGGCCAGGCGGCATCGCTCCGATGCGTCTCCGCTGCGGGCAGGCACGGGCGAGCAGCGCTTTCCCATCGCGGTGGATAGGCTGTTTAGTTTGCTTAGAGGCGCTGAGAACCGCGGCTGGGAACCCGCTCCGCTAACCCACTCCCCGCGTCAGGAGCGAATAGTTGATCTGCAGCAGCTTTATCCGCTCTCGTCCGCGCTGCGCCGTGCGAGGCTGGTCGTCACCCTGCGCGAGCTTGACGATTTACTGCGGGAGGATGTTCGCCAGCATCTGGAGGCGCTTCACGAGGCGATTCCAATTGAGGGGATTGATATTGCTGAACCTTTTCTCAGCAGCCGTCTGTTCGCCACGGGATGGGACGATCCCCATATGGCGGGTTACGCCTGCTGGTACAATTTGCAGCAGCTGTTTACCTGGGTAGCAAAAAAAGGTTGGACGATCCTGCTGCACACGGGGGTCACCACCCGATGCGATCTTCTGAAGCGCTTTTTGCAGCTGTCGGTTAACCGATTTTTACCCGATATTACCGCAGGCTGGCACGTCGTGATGCACTGGTCTCCTCAGGCAAGCGCGGAAACCCAGGAGCACGCCTGGCAGGCTCAGCGGGCGACGGTCGGGGCCTACCTTCCACAGGCAAAGTTTGGGGTGTGGCATCGCTTCTCTCCCGTGGGTACTGAACTCGGCGACGACGCGCTGTTCCATTCTGGCATTCTGGACCAGGCCGATTTCCTCGCCTGTCAGGCGGATGCCAACGAGCTGCTCGATCTGGCGCGGCTGGATCCTACACATCTCTCCTCGTCTGAAAACTATCCCGTGCTGAAGATCCGCCAAATACTCGCCGCCCTTCGCCAGCGGCAGCGCACGCTGCCGGTATGGTTACTCTCGTGGAATACCCTTACCGGGAATACGCGGGCAACCAACGGCTGGTTTTTTCGCGGCGCGCTGCTTATGCAAAATTTACTCGGGCTTTCAGAACAGGTCTGGCTGGCGGGGTTCTGGCTGAATTCCGGTTTGCAGGGGGAAGCCAGGGCGAACAACACCCTCGATACATCGAGCCTTGCGCTTCAGTATAATCACGGCCTTCCGCGGCCCATCTACTGGGTGCTCTGGCTGTGGCAACGCCTGCGGGGAGAGGTGCTCGTCAACGACAAGAGCGTGCTGCTGCTCCGCCATCAGGGGGGCTATCAGCTGCTGCTGCGTAACGTGGTGGTGTTCAATCCGCTGCTCTCCAGCGAGGAGGCTTTCATCCAACGTTTTCAACAGCAATATCATCTGCAGCTACAGGGGATGTGCGGCGAGTGGCGCATCAGGCGCCATCTTTTCGATCGGCACAATGGTGCGCTCTACCCGCTGCTGGAAGGGGTACGCAGCGACAGCGGGCCTGATGAAGAGATGTGGCGCTGGATTGCGCACAAAGCGCGTCCAACGCTTTCCTTACGCGATGAACGGCTTAATGACGGCTGGCAAATGACAGAATCACTGGAAAGTAACGCGCTCGTGCTCTATGAGTTCATGCCGCTAAACGGGCGTGATGAAGAGGATCACTCTCCGCGATAGATGCAGCCGGCGGTGCAGGTCTCTTTGATCATCACCGCGCTCAGCAGCGGTACCAGCGGCTTCATCTGATCCCAAATCCATTTCGCCAGCACTTCGCTGGTCGGGTTTTCAAGGCCCGGAATATCATTCAGGTAGTAATGATCCAGACGATCGTAGGTCGGCTTAAACGCCGCCTTCAGCTCGGCAAAATCCATGATCCAACCGGTATGCGGATCAACTTCACCGGTGATCTCAAGACGCACCATGAACGAATGCCCGTGCAGACGGCCGCATTTATGCCCTTCAGGGACATGCGGAAGGTGGTGGGCGGCTTCGAAGGTGAAATCTTTAAACAGTGTGGTGGACATGATCGCTCTCAGTAATGCGGAAAAAACCGCCGCATAGTACCGGAAAGCACAATTTTTAGCATTAACTAAAACGGCTCTGAAGCCTGGCGTCTCGTTAACGGGCGTTTTTTGATGTTTTTATCGATAATTTTCAGTGGGTTAATTAATCGCTTTTATCGTTAAGTATGACAACTAAAACAGGTTAGTCCATTTGGTTATTTATTATTTCCATCCCTTCTTTAATTGTTATTATCCTCGCCGTTAACCTTATCTTCAGTTTGGATTTATTCGCTTAAAGTCCGCTTGGCTACTGGAACATAACGACGCATGACAACACAGGCCCCACCTTCAAATTTGCTTCCCCTGAACCCGGAGCAACTGGCGCGCCTTCAGGCCGCCACCTCTGATTTTTCTCCCACTCAGCTTGCCTGGGTCTCCGGTTATTTCTGGGGAATGCTCAATCAGCAGCCTGGCGCTGTGGCGGGTGCACCGGCAACGGCCGTTGAAATTCCGGCCATTACCCTGATTTCCGCCTCGCAGACGGGCAACGCCCGCCGCGTGGCCGAAGCGCTGCGTGACGACCTGCTGGCCGCCAAACTGAACGTGAACCTGGTCAACGCCGGGGATTATAAATTTAAGCAAATCGCGTCAGAAAAACTGCTGGTGGTGGTCGCCTCTACCCAGGGCGAAGGTGAACCCGCTGAAGAAGCGGTGGCGCTGCACAAGTTCCTGTTCTCGAAAAAAGCGCCGAAGCTGGACGGCACGGCGTTTGCCGTATTTGGCCTGGGCGATACCTCGTATGAATTCTTCTGCCAGTCCGGTAAAGACTTCGACAGCAGGCTGGCGGAGCTGGGCGCGGAGCGCCTGCTGGACCGCGTTGACGCGGATGTTGAATACCAGACCGCCGCCGCCGAATGGCGCGCCCGCATCGTTGAGGTGCTAAAAGCGCGCGTGCCGAAAGAGACGTCGGCGCAGGCCGCGTTCACCGCGACGGGTGCCGTCAACGACATCCATACCAGCCCGTACACCAAAGAGGCGCCGCTGACGGCGAGCCTGTCGGTGAACCAGAAAATTACCGGCCGCGACTCGGAAAAAGACGTGCGCCATATCGAAATCGATCTCGGCGACTCTGGCCTGCGCTATCAGCCGGGCGACGCGCTGGGTATCTGGTATCAGAACGATCCGGCTCTGGTGAAAGAGCTGGTTGAGCTGCTGTGGCTGAAGGGCGACGAGCCCGTCACCGTTGACGGCAAAACCCAGCCGCTTTCAGAGGCGCTGCAGTGGCATTTCGAACTGACGGTGAACACCCCGAATATCGTCGAAAATTATGCCACCTTAACGCGCAGCGAATCCCTGCTGCCGCTGGTGGGCGACAAGGCGAAGCTGCAGCATTACGCCGCGACGACGCCAATAGTCGATATGGTCCGTTTCTCTCCGGCGCAGCTGGATGCCGATGCGCTAATCGGCCTGCTGCGTCCGCTGACGCCGCGCCTGTACTCCATCGCCTCTTCGCAGGCCGAAGTGGAGAGCGAAGTGCATGTTACCGTCGGGGTGGTGCGCTACGACATCGAAGGCCGCGCCCGTGCGGGTGGGGCATCAAGTTTCCTGGCGGATCGCGTGGAAGAAGAGGGCGAAGTGCGCGTCTTTATCGAGCACAACGACAACTTCCGCCTGCCGGCGAATCCGGAAACCCCGGTCATCATGATTGGCCCGGGCACCGGCATTGCGCCGTTCCGCGCCTTCATGCAGCAGCGCGCGGCAGACGGTGCGCCGGGTAAAAACTGGCTGTTCTTCGGCAACCCGCACTTTACCGAAGATTTCCTCTACCAGGTTGAGTGGCAGCGCTATGTGAAAGAAGGCGTACTGACCCGCATCGATCTGGCCTGGTCCCGCGACCAGAAAGAAAAAGTATACGTACAAGACAAACTGCGCGAACAGGGCGCAGAGCTGTGGCGCTGGATCAATGAAGGTGCCCACATTTATGTCTGCGGCGACGCCAATCGCATGGCGAAAGACGTTGAGCAGACTTTGCTGGAAGTGATTGCCGAATTCGGCGGTATGGATGCCGAAACGGCGGATGAATTTTTAAGTGAGCTGCGCGTTGAGCGCCGTTATCAGCGAGATGTCTACTAATGAGCGAAAAACATCCAGGGCCACTGGTGGTCGAAGGTAAACTGACAGACGCCGAGCGCATGAAGCTGGAAAGCAACTATCTGCGCGGCACCATTGCTGAAGATCTGAATGACGGTCTCACCGGCGGTTTCAAAGGCGACAACTTCCTGCTGATCCGCTTCCACGGCATGTACCAGCAGGACGATCGCGACATCCGCGCCGAGCGTGCCGAACAGAAGCTGGAGCCGCGCCATGCGATGCTGCTGCGCTGCCGTCTGCCGGGCGGGGTGATCACCACCAAACAGTGGCAGGCGATCGACAAGTTTGCCGGTGAAAACACGATCTACGGCAGCATCCGCCTGACCAACCGTCAGACCTTCCAGTTCCACGGCATTCTGAAGAAGAACGTGAAGCCGGTGCATCAGATGCTGCACTCGGTCGGGCTGGACGCGCTGGCGACCGCTAACGACATGAACCGTAACGTGCTTTGCACCTCGAACCCGTATGAGTCCGAGCTGCACGCCGAAGCCTATGAGTGGGCGAAGAAGATCTCTGAGCATCTGCTGCCGCGCACCCGCGCCTATGCTGAGATTTGGCTCGATCAGGAAAAAGTCGCCACTACGGACGAAGAACCGATCCTTGGCCAGACCTATCTGCCGCGTAAGTTCAAAACTACGGTTGTGATCCCACCGCAGAACGATATCGATCTGCACGCCAACGACATGAACTTCGTGGCGATTGCCGAAAACGGCAAGCTGATTGGCTTTAACCTGCTGGTGGGCGGCGGCCTGTCCATTGAACACGGTAATAAGAAAACCTACGCCCGCACCGCGAGCGAGTTCGGCTTCCTGCCGCTGGAGCACACGCTGGCCGTGGCGGAAGCGGTAGTGACCACGCAGCGCGACTGGGGCAACCGTACCGACCGTAAAAACGCGAAAACCAAATACACCCTGGAGCGCGTGGGCGTTGAGACGTTCAAAGAGGAAGTGGAGCGTCGTGCGGGCATCAAGTTTGAGCCCATCCGCCCTTACGAATTCACCGGTCGCGGCGATCGCATTGGCTGGGTGAAAGGTATCGATAATAAATGGCACCTGACGCTGTTTATTGAAAACGGCCGTATTCTGGATTATCCGGGCCGCCCGCTGAAAACCGGTCTGCTGGAAATTGCTAAGATCCATAAAGGCGAGTTCCGCATTACCGCTAACCAGAATCTCATTATTGCCGGCGTGCCGGAGAGCCAGAAGGCGAAGATCGAGAAGCTGGCGCGCGATCATGGGTTGATGAATGCGGTGAAGCCGCAGCGTGAAAACTCGATGGCCTGCGTGTCGTTCCCGACCTGCCCGCTGGCGATGGCCGAAGCGGAACGTTTCCTGCCGTCATTCACTGACAAGGTAGAAGCGATTCTGGAAAAACACGGTATTCCGGACGAGCATATTGTTATGCGCGTCACCGGCTGCCCGAACGGCTGCGGTCGCGCGATGCTGGCCGAGCTGGGTCTGGTGGGGAAAGCGCCGGGTCGTTACAACGTGCACCTTGGCGGCAATCGTATGGGGACGCGCATTCCGCGTATGTACCGTGAAAATATTACGGAACCGGAAATTCTTGATTCCATCGACGAGCTTGTCGGGCGCTGGGCGAAAGAGCGCGAAGCGGGTGAAGGCTTCGGCGACTTTACGGTGCGTGCGGGCATCATTCGCCCGGTGCTCGATCCCGCAAGGGATTTCTGGGAGTAACCACGAGAGGTAATTATGTCCTTACTCGATCTAAACGCCCTTAACGATCTGCCTAAAGTCGAACGCATTCTGGCGCTGGCAGAAACCAATGCCCACCTTGAAAAGCTGGACGCCGAAGGGCGCGTGGCGTGGGCGCTGGAAAACCTGCCGGGAGACTATGTGCTCTCGTCGAGCTTTGGTATTCAGGCGGCGGTCAGCCTGCATCTGGTGAATCAGATCCGTCCGGACATTCCGGTGATCCTCACCGATACCGGCTACCTGTTCCCGGAAACCTACCAGTTTATTGACGAGCTGACGGACAAGCTCAAGCTGAACCTCAAAGTGTACCGCGCGACGGAAAGCGCGGCCTGGCAGGAGGCGCGCTACGGTAAGCTGTGGGAGCAGGGCGTTGAGGGCATTGAGAAATACAATGAGATCAACAAAGTCGAGCCGATGAACCGGGCGCTGAAAGAGCTCAATGCGCAGACGTGGTTTGCGGGCCTGCGTCGCGAGCAGTCCGGCAGTCGTGCAACCTTACCGGTGCTGGCGGTCCAGCGCGGGGTATTTAAAGTGCTGCCGATTATCGACTGGGATAACCGAACGGTGTATCAGTACCTGCAAAAACACGGGCTGAAGTACCATCCGCTGTGGGACCAGGGCTATCTGTCGGTGGGTGACACCCACACCACGCGCAAATGGGAACCGGGAATGGCGGAAGAAGAGACGCGATTCTTTGGCCTTAAGCGCGAGTGCGGGCTGCACGAAGGATAATCCTTTATCCTCCCTCTCCCGGTGGGAGAGGGTTTGGGTGAGGGCATCAGGCCGCGCTATGCTTAACGACCTCAGGCTTTCCCCGCCTTCGCCAGCTCCTTAACCAGCGGCAGCATGACCTTCACCACATCACGACTGCGGTGCTCAATCCGCTGCGGCAGCGCGCTATCAATGTGCTGCTGATTATCCAGCATCACGTTGTGCCAGCTTGTCCCGTCCGGGAAGGCTTTCGATTTAGCCCGCTGCTGATAGCCATCTTTTTTGCCCAGTGCCCAGTTTGTCGCTTCCACGTACAGCACCGGAATGCCCGCCTTATCGAAGACTTCCCCGTCGTTGCAGCAGCCTGTTCCGCGTGGGAAAGCAGGATTCCCGCCCGGATTGGTCGTGGCAAAAACGCCATGGCTGCGGGCTATCGCCAGCGCCCGGTCGCGCGTCAGTTTCCGCACGGGTCCCGGCGTACTCTGCCCGCTGTTGAAATAAAGCTTATCGCCGACGATCAGGTTATCGAGGTTGATCACCAGCAGCGTATTTTTCTTCTCCTCAGCGCTCATGCGTTTAAGGAGATTCTCAGCCCCGAGTTTGCCCTCTTCTTCACCGCTGGTGGCCACGAAACGAATGCCATACTGGGTTGGAATATCTTTCATCCGCTCGGCCAGTTCGAGCATCACGCCCAGGCCCGCCGCGTTGTCGTCCATGCCCTGCAGCGTCAGCCCGCCGAGGTTGTTATCCGTATCGGCATCGCTCATCGGAGCGTAGGTATCAAGGTGCGCCATAATAATAATCTGTTCAGCCGCGCGACCTTCATGCGCCGCGATAACCGTACTGCCGGTCACGTTATGCCAGTTTTTCGTTTTATTTCGTGAGGTATAGACGTAGCGGCTGTGAAACGACCGGATATCGCTCTGGTAGCCCATCCCGGCAAACTGCTGGCGAAGATAGTCCGCAGAGAGCATCTCTGCAGGCGAGCCGGTCATGCGGCCAGGAAAGACGGTGGCAATATGCCGCGCCTGCATAGTGGCGATTTCACCATAAGGTTGGTTTTTTGCCTGGGCAGGAAGAATAAAGCAAACGCCGAGCGCCAGGGCAGCAATACGGTGGCGCGTTGCGGAAAACATAGTGAGTCCTTAAAAACAGAGCAAAATATTAACCCGCCTAGTATGAAACTGTGATCGCCCATACACAATTTGAATTGCTCTTAAATGCCCGAAATTTCGCGTGTTAAGCACTTTTTGGTATTAGCTTTTTCACGGCGTTATTCCATTGAGTAACTACTCATTCCAATTCGTAATTTCATTCGGTCTAAGCCGCCCCCTATAGTCCCTTTATTCCTCGTTGTTAGTGAGTTGTTGCTTGTGGACTATCTGCCCTTATTTGCCGCGATAAAAGAGAAGCCGGTGCTGGTTGTTGGCACGGGTGAAATTGCCGATCGCAAAATCGCGTTTTTGCAGCGCGCAGGGGCGCAGGTGCGAGTAGTCGCAGAAGCGGATTTTGACGAATCACACATCGACAGCGTCGTGCTGGTGATTGCGGCGACCGAAGATCGCGACCTGAACCGGCGGATTTCCGACGCCGCGCAGGCCCGTTACCGCCTGGTGAACGTGGTGGACGACCAGCCGTTATGCTCGTTCATCTTCCCGTCGATCGTTGACCGTTCGCCGCTGCTGGTGGCGATCTCCTCCGGCGGTACCGCACCGGTGCTGGCGCGCGTGCTGCGTGAAAAAATCGAAGCGCTGCTGCCGACCAGCCTCGGGCGAATGGCGGAAAAAGCCAGCTACTGGCGCAACCACCTGAAAACGCGCCTGACCAGCGTAACGGAACGTCGTCGCTTCTGGGAACGCGTATTTCGCGGCCGCTTTGCCAGCCTGATGCAGGCCGGTAATGAGACGGCGGCGCAGAAGATCCTTGAGGACGAACTGGATAACCCCGGCAGCACGGGCGGGGAGATCATACTGGTGGGGGCAGGGCCGGGCGATGCCGGACTTCTGACGCTGCGCGGCCTGCAGGTGCTGCAGGACGCGGACGTGGTGTTCTACGACCATCTGGTCACCGACGGCGTGCGCGAGCTGATCCGTCGGGACGCGGAGCAAATCTGCGTCGGCAAACGGGCTGGCGAGCACTCGGTGCCGCAGCACGACACCAACCAGATGCTGGTTGACGCCGCCAAAGCGGGTAAAACCGTGGTGCGCCTGAAAGGGGGCGATCCGTTCATTTTCGGTCGCGGCGGCGAAGAGCTGCAGGCGGCAGCCGAAGCGGGCGTACCGTTCCAGGTGGTGCCCGGCATCACGGCGGCCTCTGCGGTTACGGCCTACGCCGGTATTCCGCTGACCCACCGCGATTACGCCCAGAGCGTCACCTTTGTGACAGGCCACTACAAGGCCGACAGCACGCCGTTCGACTGGTCGCATCTCGCCCAGAGCCGCCAGACGCTGGCGATCTACATGGGCACGATGAAGGCGGCGGACATCAGCGAACAGCTTATTCAGCACGGTCGCGAGGCGACGACGCCCGTTGCCGTCATTTCTCGCGGCACGCGCGTCGATCAGCACGTTGCGACGGGCACGCTGGAACATCTTGCAACCCTGGCGAAAGACGCCCCGATGCCCGCCCTGATCGTGGTGGGAGAAGTGGTGCAGCTGCACAGCACGCTCGCCTGGTTCCAACATACAACCGATACAGAAGGCTTTGGTTCTTCTGTTGTAAATTTGGCTTAAGGAACGGTTATGGACCAAAAACGTCTTACACACCTGCGGCAGCTCGAAGCGGAGAGTATCCATATCATCCGCGAAGTGGCCGCCGAGTTTTCTAACCCGGTGATGATGTACTCCATCGGTAAAGATTCCAGCGTCATGCTGCACCTGGCGCGTAAAGCGTTTTATCCGGGCACGCTGCCGTTCCCGCTGCTGCACGTGGATACCGGCTGGAAGTTCCGCGAAATGTACGAGTTCCGCGACCGTACCGCCAAAGCCTACGGCTGCGAGCTGCTGGTGCATAAAAACCCGGAAGGGGTGGCGATGGGCATTAACCCGTTCGTGCACGGCAGCGCCAAGCACACTGATATCATGAAAACCGAAGGGCTGAAGCAGGCGCTGAATAAATACGGTTTTGACGCGGCCTTCGGCGGCGCGCGCCGTGACGAGGAGAAATCCCGCGCCAAAGAGCGTATCTACTCCTTCCGCGACCGCTTCCACCGCTGGGATCCGAAAAACCAGCGTCCGGAGCTGTGGCACAACTACAACGGTCAGATCAACAAAGGCGAAAGCATTCGCGTCTTCCCGCTCTCCAACTGGACCGAGCTGGACATCTGGCAGTACATCTATCTGGAAAATATCGAGATCGTTCCGCTGTATCTGGCCGCCGAGCGCCCGGTGCTGGAGCGCGACGGCATGCTGATGATGATCGACGACGATCGCATCGACCTGCAGCCGGGCGAAGTGATCAAACAACAGATGGTGCGCTTCCGTACCCTCGGCTGCTGGCCGCTGACCGGCGCGGTGGAATCCAGCGCGCAGACGCTGCCGGAGATCATCGAAGAGATGCTGGTGTCCACCACCAGCGAGCGACAGGGGCGCGTGATTGACCGCGACCAGGCAGGCTCCATGGAGCTGAAGAAACGTCAGGGTTATTTCTAAGGAGCCGCCATGAACACCACTATTGCTCAACAAATTGCCAACGAAGGCGGCGTGGAAGCGTATCTGCACGCGCAACAACACAAAAGCCTGCTGCGTTTTCTGACCTGCGGCAGCGTGGATGACGGGAAAAGTACCCTGATTGGCCGCCTGCTGCACGATACGCGCCAGATTTACGAAGATCAGCTCTCTTCCCTGCATAACGACAGTAAACGTCACGGCACCCAGGGTGAAAAACTCGACCTGGCGCTGCTGGTGGACGGCCTGCAGGCGGAGCGCGAGCAGGGCATCACCATCGACGTGGCCTACCGCTATTTCTCTACCGAGAAGCGCAAATTTATTATCGCCGACACCCCGGGGCACGAGCAGTACACCCGCAACATGGCGACCGGCGCGTCCACCTGCGATCTGGCGATCCTGCTGATGGACGCGCGTAAAGGCGTGCTGGATCAGACCCGCCGTCACAGCTTTATCTCGACGTTGCTGGGGATCAAACACCTGGTGGTGGCGGTCAACAAGATGGATCTGGTCAACTTCAGCGAAGAGAAGTTCGATGAGATCCGCCAGAGCTACCTGACCTTTGCCGAACAGCTGCCGGGCAACCTGGATATTCGCTTTGTGCCGCTCTCGGCGCTGGAAGGGGATAACGTCGCCTCCCAGAGCGCGAACATGCCTTGGTACAGCGGCCCGACGCTGCTGGAAGTGCTGGAAACCGTTGAAATCCAGCGCGTGGTCGACACCCAGCCGATGCGCTTCCCGGTGCAGTACGTGAACCGTCCAAACCTCGATTTCCGCGGTTTCTCGGGCACCCTAGCGTCAGGCTCCGTAAAGGTAGGTCAGCGCGTCAAGGTGCTGCCATCCGGCGTGGAATCGACTATCGCCCGTATCGTCACCTTCGACGGTGACCTCCAGGACGCGGGCGCCGGTGAAGCCGTAACGCTGGTGCTGAAAGACGAAATTGATATCAGCCGGGGCGACCTGCTGGTCGACGCGCAGGAAACGCTGGCGGCGGTTCAAGGGGCTTCCGTGGACGTGGTGTGGATGGCCGAACAGCCGCTGACCGCAGGCCAAAGCTATGACATCAAAATTGCCGGCAAGAAAACCCGCGCCCGCGTGGACGGTATTCAGTTCCAGGTGGATATCAACAACCTGACCCAGCGTGACGTCACCGAGCTGCCGCTGAACGGCATTGGTCTGGTCGATCTGACCTTCGACGAACCGCTGGTGCTGGATCCGTATCAGCAGAACCCGGTCACGGGAGGGCTGATCTTTATCGACAGGCTGACCAACGTTACCGTCGGAGCCGGTATGGTGCGCGAACCGATTAAACAGGCTGCCGCGACGTCTGAATTCAGCGCCTTCGAGCTGGAACTGAACGCTCTGGTGCGTAAACACTTCCCGCACTGGGGCGCACGCGATCTGCTGGGAGGCAAATAATGGCCGCCCATGATGAGAACGTCGTCTGGCATCCTCATCCGGTTACCGTCGCCCAGCGCGAACAGCTCCACGGTCACCGTGGGGTTGTGCTGTGGTTTACCGGGCTGTCCGGCTCGGGTAAATCAACGGTGGCGGGCGCGCTGGAAGAGGCGTTGCATCAGCAGGGCGTAAGCACGTACCTGCTGGACGGTGACAACGTGCGTCACGGCCTGTGCAGCGATTTAGGGTTTAGCGACGACGACCGCAAAGAGAACATCCGCCGGGTGGGCGAAGTCGCCAGCCTGATGGCTGACGCCGGGCTGGTGGTGCTGACCGCGTTTATCTCTCCGCACCGCGCCGAGCGCCAGATGGTGCGCGAACGCGTGGGCCAGGATCGCTTTATCGAGGTGTTTGTCGATACGCCGCTGGAGATTTGCGAAGCGCGCGACCCGAAAGGGCTGTACAAGAAAGCGCGAGCCGGAGAACTGCGCAACTTCACCGGAATTGACGCGGTATACGAAGCGCCTGAATCGCCTGAAATTCACCTGGAAGGTCAACAATTGGTAACAAATTTAGTAAGCCAATTATTAGACCTGCTCCGACGGGACGATATTATCAGATCCTGAGGCGGTATCGTTCGGGAGCTGTCTTCCCGAACGATGAGTCACGGTCACAGGATTAGCTATGCGCAACAGTGAACATTACATCACCACCACCGGGTCGGAGCCGCTAGCGACCGACGACGAAACGACCTGGTCATTTCCCGGGGCCATCATTGGCTTCGTCTCATGGCTGCTGGCGCTTGGCATTCCGTTTCTCATCTACGGCGGCAACACGCTGTTCTTCTTTCTCTACACCTGGCCTTTCTTTCTGGCGCTGATGCCCGTGGCGGTTGTCGTCGGCATTGCGCTGCACTCGCTGCTCAACGGTAAGCTCCTCTTCAGCACCGTGGTCACGATTGTGACGGTGGTTCTGATGTTTGGTCTGTTATTTTTGTGGCTCATGGGCTAACTTCAGCCATAATTCAAACCGTAACCAACTGTGTAACGATATTGTGCAGGACGATTCTGCGGAAAAAATGTGGTACATTTGCCCGCGATGTTGCGGCATCTCTGTTACCCCGGCGTAGTGCTCTGGGGAAGTCTTGGGATGATGATGCCGTTTTTCAGGGGGCAGGATGGGTAAACTAACGCTGCTGTTGCTGGCTTTGCTAATCTGGCTGCAATATTCGCTGTGGTTCGGTAAGAACGGACTGCACGACTATAGCCGGGTAAGCGATGACGTCGCGGCTCAGCAGGCAACAAACGCCAAACTTAAGGCGCGAAACGATCAACTCTTCGCTGAAATTGATGACCTCAATGGCGGGCAAGAGGCGATTGAGGAACGCGCACGCAATGAACTCAGTATGACTAAGCCGGGCGAAACTTTTTATCGTCTGGTTCCGGATGCGTCTAAACGCAATCAGGGCTCAGCACAAAACAATCGATAATCAGGCCCAGGATTACGACATGGCAGTAACTTTTTCGGACGTATGCGCCGTGGTGCCGGCCGCAGGTTTTGGCCGGCGCATGCAGACAGAATGTCCCAAGCAGTACCTCTCTATTGGCGATAAAACGATCCTTGAGCACGCCGTGGCGGCGCTGCTGGCGCACCCGCGGGTGACGCGTGTGATTATCGCTATCAGCCCTGGCGATGCGCGCTTCGCGCAGCTGCCGCTGGCAAATCATCCAAACATTACCGTCGTTGACGGTGGCGCCGAACGCGCCGATTCCGTGCTGGCGGGCATTCAGGCCGCCGGAAACGCGTCGTGGGTGCTGGTACATGACGCGGCTCGTCCGTGCCTGCATCAGGACGATCTTGCGCGCCTGCTGGCGCTGAGCGAAACAAGCAAGGTTGGCGGGATTCTGGCCGCGCCGGTGCGCGACACCATGAAGCGCGCCGAGCCGGGCAAACAGGCTATCGCCCACACCGTCGATCGCGTCGATTTATGGCACGCGCTGACGCCACAATTTTTCCCCCGCGAATTACTCCACGACTGCTTAACGCGAGCGCTTAAAGAAGGTGCGACCATCACGGACGAAGCCTCCGCGCTGGAGTATTGCGGTTTCCACCCTGAGCTTGTTGAAGGACGCGCTGATAATATAAAAGTGACGCGTCCGGAAGATTTACAGCTTGCGGAATTTTATCTTACCCGTTCGACCCATCAGGAGAAGGCATAATGCGAATTGGACACGGTTTTGATGTACACGCCTTTGGCGGAGAAGGCCCAATTATCATTGGCGGCGTGCGCATTCCCTATGAAAAAGGACTGCTGGCGCATTCTGATGGCGACGTGGCACTGCATGCGCTGACCGACGCGCTGTTGGGCGCTGCCGCGCTGGGTGATATCGGCAAGCTGTTTCCGGACACCGACCCGGCGTTTAAAGGCGCGGACAGCCGCGAGCTGCTGCGCGAAGCGTGGCGCCGCATTCAGGCGAAAGGCTACACACTCGGCAACGTCGACGTGACGATTATTGCTCAGGCCCCGAAAATGCTGCCGCACATTCCGCAGATGCGCGTGTTTATTGCAGAGGATCTGGGCTGCCATATGGATGACGTGAACGTCAAAGCGACGACGACCGAGAAGCTGGGCTTCACCGGGCGCGGCGAAGGAATTGCCTGTGAAGCTGTGGCGCTGCTGGTGAAGGCGAGCAAATGACGGACTTCGACAACCTGACATACCTGCAC
Organism: Enterobacter cloacae complex sp. SHL020; assembly: GCF_049236945.1. NCBI lineage: Bacteria > Pseudomonadati > Pseudomonadota > Gammaproteobacteria > Enterobacterales > Enterobacteriaceae > Enterobacter > Enterobacter cloacae complex sp. SHL020. Next base: position 178,239 of record NZ_JBMKJF010000005.1, on the reverse strand, counting down.
GGTAAACCGCAGGGGAACGGGGTGCTGAAAGCCAGCCCTGAAGACTTCCTCGTGGTGGAGGATCTGGGCTTTGAGCCGGATGGTGAAGGCGAACATATCCTGGTACGTATTCTGAAAAATGGCTGCAATACCCGCTTTGTGGCCGACGCGCTGGCAAAATTCCTTAAAATTCATGCCCGCGAGGTGAGCTTTGCCGGGCAGAAAGATAAACACGCCGTCACCGAACAGTGGCTCTGCGCGCGCGTTCCCGGCAATACGATGCCTGATTTAAGCAAATTTGAGCTTGAAGGCTGTAAGGTACTGGAGTTTGCCCGCCATAAGCGCAAACTGCGTCTGGGGGCGTTGAAAGGGAACAACTTTACGCTGGTGCTGCGTGAAGTGACCGACCGCGAAGACGTTGAAAAACGTCTGAACGCTATCAGTGAACGCGGTGTTCCTAACTATTTTGGCGCGCAGCGCTTTGGCATTGGCGGCAGCAACCTGCTGGGCGCGCTGCGCTGGGCGCAAAGCGATGCGCCGGTTCGCGACAGGAATAAACGCAGTTTTTGGTTGTCGGCGGCCCGCAGCGCGTTGTTTAATCAGATTGTGAGCGAAAGGCTGAAAAAACCGGACGCGAATCAAGTTGTTGTTGGCGATGCGCTACAATTAGCGGGACGCGGAAGCTGGTTTGTGGCAACGGCCGAAGAGATGGCCGATGTGCAGTCGCGCGTGGACGCAAAAGCGCTGATGATTACCGCCGCGTTGCCCGGTACGGGCGACTGGGGAACGCAGGGCGACGCGCTGGCCACCGAGCAGTCAGCCGTAGCGGATGCGCGAGAATTGCAATCCTTGCTGGTGCGGGAAAAAGTCGAGGCGGCACGCCGCGCGATGCTGCTCTATCCGCAGCAGTTAAGCTGGAACTGGTGGGATGACGTAACCGTCGAGTTACGCTTCTGGCTACCGGCAGGTAGCTTTGCCACCAGTGTTGTCAGGGAACTTATCAACACCTCGGGTGATTATGCGAATATTGCTGAGTAACGATGACGGGATCCACGCGCCGGGCATTCAGACCCTGGCGAAACACCTCCGCGAATTTGCGGACGTGCAGGTCGTGGCGCCCGATCGTAACCGCAGTGGAGCGTCTAACTCTCTGACGCTGGAGTCGTCGCTTCGCACCTTTACCTTTGAAAATGGCGATATTGCCGTGCAGATGGGCACGCCAACCGACTGCGTTTTTCTGGGCGTGAACGCGCTGATGCGTCCGCGTCCGGATATCGTCGTCTCCGGCATTAACGCCGGTCCTAACCTCGGCGATGACGTGATTTACTCCGGTACCGTGGCCGCCGCAATGGAAGGGCGCCATCTGGGGTTCCCGGCGCTGGCGGTCTCGCTAAACGGACACACGCACTACGACACTGCTGCCGCGGTGACCTGTTCGATCCTGCGGGCGCTCGGCCGCGAGCCGTTGCGTACCGGGCGCATCCTCAACATCAACGTGCCGGATCTTCCTCTTGATGAAATTAAAGGCATTCGCGTCACCCGTTGCGGGAGCCGCCATCCGGCCGATCAGGTCATCCCGCAGCAGGATCCTCGCGGCAACACGCTTTACTGGATTGGCCCTCCCGGCGATAAGTGCGACGCGGGCCCGGATACCGACTTCGCCGCCGTGGACGAAGGCTATGTTTCGGTGACTCCGCTGCACGTAGATTTAACCGCGTATAGCGCGCATGATGTGGTGTCGGGCTGGCTGGATCGCGCAGGAGTGAACGCGCAATGGTAAACAAACGTGTACAAACTCTTCTGGAACAACTCCGCGCGCAGGGGATCCGCGACGAGCACGTGCTTGAAGCGCTCGCCCTGGTTCCGCGTGAGAAATTTGTAGACGAGGCGTTTGAACACAAAGCGTGGGAAAACGTAGCGCTGCCCATCGGGCAGGGTCAGACGATTTCGCAGCCTTACATGGTGGCGCGCATGACGGAGCTGCTGGAGCTGACGCCCGACTCCCGCGTGCTGGAGATTGGTACCGGATCGGGGTATCAGACCGCGATCCTGGCGCATCTTGTTCATCATGTATGCTCCGTTGAGCGGATTAAAGGTTTACAGTGGCAGGCGCGTCGTCGCCTGAAACAACTTGATTTACATAATGTTTCGACACGACACGGTGATGGATGGCAGGGTTGGAAGGCGCGCGCCCCGTTTGATGCGATCATCGTGACGGCGGCCCCGCCTGAAATTCCTTCAGCCCTGTTGTCGCAGCTGGATGAGGGGGGCATTCTGGTTTTGCCCGTCGGGGACGAGCAGCAGCTGTTGAAGCGCGTTCGTCGGCGCGGCGGCGAGTATATTATCGACACCGTGGAAGCCGTGCGCTTTGTGCCTCTGGTGAAGGGGGAGTTGGCCTGAGACTCGGAATTATCCAGGGTTATTAAGGCAAATTCAGCGTATGGTGTGGCGCGAAAGATTCGTGCCTTCACGGTAAATTTTAAGTCACTGGTAGTTAACACATTCCTGGGGGATAAATGAGCGCGGGAAGCCCTAAATTCACCATCAGCCGTGTTGCGGCATTATCACTGGTTTCGCTCTGGCTGGCAGGCTGTACAAGTTCTAACAACGCGCCTGCGCCCGTCAGTTCCGTCGGCGGAAACAGCGGCTCCGGTAACACGTCCAGCGGAATGTTAATCACGCCGCCACCTAAAATGGGGACGGCTGCGCCGCAGCAAACACCACAAATTCAGCCTGTGCAACATCCTGTTACACAGCCAATGCAGGTTCAGCCAGTCGAACAGCCTGTCCAGACTCAGAATGGCCGCATAGTCTATAACCGTCAGTATGGGAACATTCCGAAAGGCAGTTACACTGGCGGCAGCACCTATACCGTGAAGCGTGGCGACACGTTGTTCTACATTGCGTGGATCACCGGGAACGATTTCCGTGACCTCGCGCAGCGCAATAACGTCCAGGCCCCATATGGTCTGGAAGTCGGGCAAACGCTCCAGGTGGGCAACGCGACGGGCACGCCGCTTACGCCTGGCAACACCGTTTCAGCGGCCGATGTGACGGCTCAAAATAACAGCGTTAAGCCTGCACAAAAATCCACCACGGTGGTTGCTTCACAACCTGTAATTACGTATTCTGAGGATTCAGGTGATCAGACTGCTAACAAAATGTTGCCGAATAATAAAGGTACTGCGACTGTTGTCACAGCACCGGTGACGGCACCTGTGGTTAGCTCTACTGAACCGACTGCCAGCAGTATGACCTCCAGTTCGCCAATCTCTGCATGGCGCTGGCCAACTGACGGCAAGGTTATCGAGAACTTCTCTTCCTCCGAAGGGGGAAATAAAGGGATCGATATCGCAGGGAGTAAAGGACAGGCTATCATCGCGACCGCAGACGGACGCGTTGTGTATGCCGGTAACGCTCTGCGCGGTTACGGTAATCTTATTATCATTAAACATAACGATGATTACCTGAGTGCCTACGCCCATAACGACACAATGCTGGTCCGGGAACAACAAGAAGTTAAGGCGGGGCAAAAAATCGCTACCATGGGTAGCACCGGAACCAGTTCTACACGCTTGCATTTTGAAATTCGTTACAAGGGGAAATCCGTAAACCCGCTGCAGTACTTGCCGCAGCGATAATTTGACGGGGCATGCCAGCCAGGGTGTCTCGTTCAGGGATCACGGGTAGGAGCCACCTTATGAGTCAGAATACGCTGAAAGTTCATGATTTAAATGAAGACGCGGAATTTGATGAGAACGGAGTAGAGGCTTTTGACGAAAAAGCCTTAGTAGAAGAGGAACCCAGTGATAACGATTTGGCTGAAGAAGAGCTGTTATCGCAGGGCGCCACACAGCGTGTACTGGACGCGACTCAGCTTTACCTTGGGGAGATTGGTTACTCCCCATTGCTAACGGCCGAAGAAGAAGTCTATTTCGCACGTCGTGCTTTGCGTGGTGATGTCGCCTCGCGTCGTCGCATGATTGAAAGTAACCTGCGACTGGTCGTGAAAATTGCCCGCCGTTACGGCAATCGTGGTCTGGCTCTGCTGGATCTGATTGAAGAGGGCAACTTAGGTCTCATCCGCGCAGTTGAGAAGTTTGACCCGGAACGCGGGTTCCGTTTCTCAACCTACGCGACCTGGTGGATTCGTCAGACCATCGAACGGGCTATTATGAACCAGACCCGTACGATCCGCCTGCCGATTCACATCGTCAAAGAGTTGAACGTTTATCTGCGCACCGCGCGCGAGTTGTCCCATAAACTGGACCACGAGCCAAGCGCAGAAGAGATTGCTGAGCAACTCGATAAACCGGTTGATGACGTAAGCCGTATGCTGCGTCTCAACGAGCGCATTACCTCCGTTGACACCCCGCTGGGTGGCGACTCCGAAAAAGCGCTGCTGGACATCCTGGCCGATGAAAAAGATAACGGCCCGGAAGACACCACGCAGGACGATGACATGAAACAGAGCATCGTCAAATGGCTGTTCGAGCTGAACGCCAAACAGCGTGAAGTGCTGGCACGTCGTTTCGGTTTACTGGGGTATGAAGCTGCGACACTGGAAGACGTCGGCCGCGAAATTGGCCTGACCCGTGAACGTGTTCGTCAGATTCAGGTTGAAGGTCTGCGTCGCCTGCGTGAAATCCTGCAGGGGCAAGGTCTGAATATCGAAGCGCTGTTCCGCGAATAAGCAACCTTTCGTCAAAAAAGGCCCGTCGTGAGACGGGCCTTTTTCTTTTGTGTTACGGCTGTGCTGCCGTCTCGTGCAGCAGACGCCACGTTATTTTGTCGCCTTCCTGATTGAGCACCGCGGTTGACCAGCGCACGTTAACGGGCAGATCTGGCCGGTTTTGCGTCTCGCGGTAGTGAAGCACCGCGCCACGATCCCAGCGCTGGATCGTGGATAATTCGTCAATGACGATCTTCAGTCCGGGACGGCTTCCGCGCTGGTTTTCCAGAAAACTGACAAGACCACTATAGTCGATCTGCACACCGCCAGGCGGGATCATCAGGAAATCCGGATGGAATCGGGTGAGCAGGGCGTCGGCATCGCCTTCGCCTTTGCCTAACCAGTCTTCAAGCGCAATGTGGAGGTCGATAATGTCGTGTTCGAAAGGCGTCATGAATTCTCCTGTCGCAGCTGGGTAAGCACCTGCGTATTGTTAAGACGAAAAACGTACGGTACAGGCAGCAAGGTGATACCTGCGGCCAAAATAAACATCGCGTGCCAGGCGGCGAGCGTTGGCAGCCAGGCCTGCGCCAGGTTCAGCGCCTGCGCCAGCAGCAGAGTACCGGCAAAAAAGCTCAGCTGGCGATTGAGATTCCACAGGGCGCTGGCGTCCGGCATCTCTTCCCGGCGCGTCGTCAGAAAAGCGCTGCTTTGAGCCGTACTGCTGCACAGGCTTCCCCCCGCGCCCATCAGGATAAACGCAACGGCAGGTAGTAGCGTAGCCGAACTAACGTTAATCAAAAGCAGAATACCCGTCGCCTGCAGCAGGCAGCCGATGGCGATCAGAGGTCGGGGGCCGATGCGGTTAAAATAGCGTCCCGTTGCCGTGATGGCGATAAACGATGCCACGGACCACGGCAGCATGAGCATCCCCGTTGCGGCTGGGCTCATGTTCGCCACGTGCTGAAGATAAAACATGCCCGTGACGTTCACCCCAATAAATACGCCGGGAACACATAAATAAACAAGCATCGAAAAACGCAAAAGCGGGTCCGCGAGCAACGGCAGGTTTAGCAGTCTGGCCGCTTTCATCGCGGGCATTTCGTGTTTCAGCCACAGGCAGGCCAAAACAAAGGTCACGATAGCGACCGGTAGCGTGGCGAAAAATATCCATCGCCAGCTGAGCGTCTGCACCAGCAGTCCCCCGATAGCAGGGGAGCAGGCCGGGGCAAGTAACGCCACCAGCATCACCGCCGAGGAGAGTCTGGCACGTTCGTGAGGCTTAAACTGTTGCCAGGTCAGCGCCTGTCCGACGGGGATCAGTAAGCCTCCACCCACGCCCTGGATCGCTCGCCAGGCGATCAGGCTTTCAAGCGTTGCTGACAGGCCCGCCGCAGCGGAGGCTGCGCTGAACAGAAAAAGCGAGAGCAGGATGACGCGCTTTGGCCCGATGCGGCGCGTGAGCATGCTGCTGAACGGGATCGCCAGCGTCAGGCCGGCTATGTACCCGTTACTGACCCAGGCAAGGGCTGAAGGCGTGGTGTTAAAGGCGTGAGCCATTGCCGGAAAGGCGACGCTGGCAATAAACATGTTGATCAAATCAAGAAAAAAGCCCAGCAGATAGACAACGGCGACTTTGCTGCGATACGTCATGGTGGATCCTCCGGTGAGGTGGCGTATCGTATCGGCTCGGGAATCACGGATAAACCTGACAAAGCGCGATATACTGTCAAAAAAATTTTGACAGTAAAAGGCGTGATGATGATTAACCTACAGCGAACGCAGATGTTTGTCGCGGTGGCCGATACCGGCAGTTTCACTGCCGCAGCCGAGGCAATGGGCCTGACAAAAGCGGTGGTCAGCTTCAATATTCGCCAGCTTGAAGATGAGCTGGGCGTTACGCTGCTGCTGCGCTCCACCCGCCGCCTGACGTTAACCGAGGCGGGCGCGCTCTTTCATCAACGCAGCGTGGCGCTTCTGAAGGATGCGGAACGGCTGCAGGATGATGTCCGCGCGAATCATGCGGGGCTTACCGGTGAACTGCGGATCACGACCACGCCTGAATATGGCTCCCAGGTGGTGGTGCCGTTGCTGGCTAGGTTTAGCCAGCAGCATCCGGATCTTCGCGTTCGGCATGTTTCGTCGTCCCTGCACGCCGACCTTATCTCGGAGCGCTTTGACGTGGCTATCCGTCTGGGAACGCTTGCCGATTCGCGCAACCACGCCGCGCTGATTTCGCACTTCTCTATTCTCCCCGTCGCGGCGCCCGGGTGGCTGGTCAACCATCCGATCGAAACGCTTGCGCAGCTGGCCCACGCCGACTGGATTATTCACGAGCGCCTGGCCTCGCCGCTGCGCTGGCAGGTGAGAGATGCCAGCGGTGCACCTGACATGCTGGAGATTAAAAAAGCGCCGCGCCTGTTTGCCGACAGCGCACAGGCTCTTATGGCCTTTGCACTCGCGGGCGGAGGCGTGGCGTTACTGCCGGAATGGCTGGCGCGCGATGCGATTGATGCGGAAAAACTGGTCCCGGTGTTACCGGAATATACCTTTGCGCGGCAGGGCATCTATGCGGTTTATCCCGATGCCCGGCACGTGTCGGCGAAGGTGCGCACTTTTATCGATTTTATGCGCACCACCGTGAATTAATCGTGCATCATCTTTTTGATGAGCGCAGAGAACTGCTCCCGCTCGGCCTTGTTAAGACGTCCTAAAAACGCCTCATCCACCTCGTTGCCAACCGGCTTACAGCCCGCAAGCAGGGCTTCACCTTCTGGCGTCAGAAAGACAAACCGGCGGCGCTTATCGGCCGGATCGTGCTCGCGTTTGACCAGCCCGCGCGCCTCCATGCGGCTGAGCATCTCCGCCAGGGTCGCTTTCGTGCTGACCGCCACTTCGGTCAACGCCACCTGTTCAATACCCGGATGCTCGGCAATAGAGCGCATCACCGCATACTGCGGCTTGGTCAGTTCCGGTAAGGCATGTTGCCACTGGGCGGTATGCTGTTGAAAAAGCTGACGTAACAGGTGGAACGCCTCTTGTCTTAGTTCCATGATCACTCCGACGGAAAAAATCTCCTCCTATGATAGCCGCTATTACTCTGGATATTAACGCGGCATTTTTTAGCAATTCGTGTGATCGTATGCGAACAATCTTGTCAGGAAATCGATCAGGGAGTAGTTTACTCATAATGTTCGTGTACGAACAAATTGATTGAGGTGTTGAATGAGATTAATCGTGGGAATGACGGGGGCAACGGGTGCTCCGCTGGGCGTGGCGCTGCTGCAGGCGCTGCGGGAAATGCCGGAAGTAGAGACGCATCTGGTGATGTCGAAGTGGGCAAAAACCACTATTGAGCTGGAAACGCCATACACCGCGCAAGACGTTGCTGCTTTGGCTGACGTTGTCCACAGCCCGGCTGACCAGGCCGCCACCATCTCCTCCGGCTCGTTTCGTACCGACGGCATGATCGTCATTCCCTGCAGCATGAAAACGCTGGCCGGGATCCGCGCGGGCTATGCCGAAGGGCTGGTGGGACGTGCGGCGGATGTGGTGCTAAAAGAGGGGCGCAAGCTGGTGTTGGTGCCCCGTGAAACGCCGCTCAGCACCGTTCATCTGGAGAATATGCTTGCGCTCTCCCGCATGGGCGTGGCGATGGTGCCGCCTATGCCTGCGTATTACAACCACCCGCAAACCGCCGATGACATTACCCAGCATATTGTGACCCGCGTGCTTGACCAGTTCGGTCTGGAGCATAAAAAGGCGCGCCGCTGGAACGGGTTGCGGGAGGCGAAACATTTTTCACAGGAGAATAAAGATGGCATTTGATGATTTGAGAAGCTTCCTGCAGGCGCTCGATGAGCAAGGGCAACTGCTGAAAATTGAGGAAGAGGTTAACGCCGAGCCCGATCTGGCGGCGGCAGCCAACGCGACCGGCCGCATTGGCGACGGCGCGCCCGCGCTGTGGTTCGACAACATTCGCGGGTTTACCGATGCCCGCGTGGTGATGAACACCATCGGCTCCTGGCAGAACCACGCCATTTCGATGGGGCTGCCTGCGAACACCCCGGTAAAAAAGCAGATCGACGAGTTTATCCGCCGCTGGGATAAATTCCCGATTGCGCCAGAGCGCCGCGCCAACCCTGCCTGGGCGCAGAATTCGGTGGACGGTGAAGACATTAACCTGTTCGATATCCTGCCGCTGTTTCGCCTGAACGACGGTGACGGCGGTTTTTATCTCGATAAAGCGTGCGTTGTCTCGCGCGATCCGCTCGACCCGGACAACTTCGGCAAGCAGAACGTCGGGATCTACCGCATGGAAGTGAAGGGCAAGCGCAAGCTGGGCCTGCAGCCTGTTCCGATGCACGATATCGCCCTGCATCTGCACAAGGCGGAAGAGCGCGGTGAAGACCTGCCGATTGCGATTACGCTGGGCAACGACCCGATCATCACCCTGATGGGCGCGACGCCGCTGAAATACGATCAGTCGGAGTATGAAATGGCCGGCGCGCTGCGTGAAAGCCCTTACCCGATTGCCACCGCGCCGCTGACCGGCTTCGATGTGCCGTGGGGTTCTGAAGTGATCCTGGAAGGGGTGATTGAAGGCCGTAAGCGCGAAATTGAAGGGCCGTTTGGCGAGTTTACCGGGCACTACTCCGGTGGCCGTAACATGACGGTTGTGCGTATCGACAAAGTCTCTTACCGCACCAGGCCGATTTTCGAATCCCTTTACCTCGGCATGCCGTGGACCGAGATTGACTATCTGATGGGACCGGCCACCTGCGTGCCGCTCTACCAGCAGCTGAAAGCGGAATTCCCGGAAGTGCAGGCGGTGAATGCGATGTACACCCACGGTCTGCTGGCGATTATCTCTACCAAAAAACGCTACGGCGGTTTTGCCCGCGCGGTCGGTTTACGTGCCATGACCACGCCGCACGGCCTGGGCTACGTGAAGATGGTGATCATGGTGGATGAGGATGTCGATCCGTTCAACCTCCCGCAGGTGATGTGGGCGCTGTCATCGAAGGTCAACCCGGCAGGCGATCTGGTGCAACTGCCGAACATGTCGGTCCTTGAACTCGATCCTGGCTCCAGCCCGGCGGGCATTACCGACAAACTGATTATCGATGCCACCACGCCTGTCGCGCCGGACACCCGGGGCCACTACAGCCAGCCGGTACAGGATCTGCCTGAAACCAAAGCCTGGGCTGAAAAACTGACCGCGATGCTGGCAGCACGTCAATAAGGAGGAAAAGATGATTTGTCCACGTTGTGCCGATGAGCATATTGAAGTGATGGCGACGTCGCCGGTGAAAGGGATCTGGACCGTTTTCCAGTGCCAGCATTGTTTGTATACCTGGCGCGATACCGAACCGCTGCGTCGTACCAGCCGTGAGCACTACCCGGAAGCGTTCCGTATGACGCAGAAGGATATTGATGAGGCACCACAGGTACCGACGATCCCGCCGCTGCTGTAAAAAAAAGCCCGGTGGCGCAGCGCCACCGGGCAAAAGACCGCAGAAAACTAAACCAGACTCTTCAACCTGTAAATCCACTCCAGCGCCTGACGCGGCGTCAGCGAATCCGGGTCGAGGTTCTCCAGCGCTTCCACCGCAGGCGACGTCTCTTCCGCAGGCACCAGTAGCGACATCTGCGTACCATCAATCTGCGTCGCCGCCGCATTCGGTGACAGGCTTTCCAGTTCACGCAGTTTCTGACGCGCGCGCTTAATCACTTCTTTCGGTACACCGGCCAGTGCAGCAACGGCCAGACCATAGCTCTTGCTCGCCGCGCCATCCTGCACCGTGTGCATGAAGGCAATGGTATCGCCGTGCTCCAGCGCATCCAGATGAACGTTCGCAACCCCTTCCATTTTCTCCGGCAGCTGCGTCAGTTCGAAATAGTGGGTGGCAAACAGCGTCATGGCCTTGATTTTATTCGCAAGGCTTTCCGCACAGGCCCATGCCAGCGACAGACCATCATAGGTTGACGTTCCGCGTCCGACTTCATCCATCAGCACAAGGCTGTGCTCCGTCGCGTTATGCAGAATGTTTGCCGTTTCGGTCATCTCGACCATGAAGGTTGAGCGACCGCTCGCCAGATCGTCCGCTGCCCCGACGCGGGTAAAGATACGGTCGATGGGGCCAATCTCCACATTTTGCGCCGGGACGTAGCTGCCGATATACGCAAGCAGCGCAATCAGCGCCGTCTGACGCATATAGGTACTCTTACCGCCCATGTTTGGACCGGTAATGATCAACATTCTTCTCTGTGGTGACAGGCTCAGCGGGTTGGCGATGAACGGTTCGTTCAGCACCTGCTCTACCACCGGGTGACGGCCTTCAGTGATGCGAATGCCGGGCTTGTCGGTAAAGGTTGGGCAGATGTAGTTCAGCGTTTCAGCGCGTTCTGCCAGATTCACCAGCACGTCCAGCTCCGCCAGCGCGCTGGCGCTCTGCTGCAGGTCGCCCAGGTGCGGCATCAGCATGTCGAACAGCTCGTCATACAGCTGTTTTTCCAGCGCCAGCGCCTTACCTTTCGAAGTGAGAACTTTGTCTTCGTACTCTTTCAGTTCAGGAATGATGTAGCGTTCGGCGTTTTTCAACGTCTGGCGACGAACGTAGTGAATCGGCGCCAGGTGGCTCTGCCCGCGGCTAATCTGAATGTAGTAACCGTGTACCGCGTTATACCCCACTTTCAGGGTGTCGAGCCCTAGACGCTCGCGCTCGCGGATTTCCAGCTTATCGAGGTAGTCCGTCGCACCGTCGGCCAGCGCGCGCCATTCGTCCAGCTCCTCGTTGTAGCCAGGGGCAATCACGCCACCATCACGCACCAGAACCGGAGGCGCATCGATAATGGCGCGCTCCAGCAGTTCGCGTAGCTCGGTAAATTCGCCCATGGTTTCGCGGAGTTTCTGTACCGGCGCGCTGTCAACGTCACTCAACTGCGCACGCAGTTCCGGCAACTGCTGGAAAGCATGACGCATCCGCGCGAGATCGCGCGGTCGAGCTGTTCGCAGTGCCAGACGAGCAAGGATACGCTCCAGATCGCCCACCTGGCGCAGAACCGGCTGCAGCTCGGTATAGCGATCCTGCAACGCGGCAATCGTCTGCTGACGGCAAACCAGCGTCTCGGTATTGCGGATCGGCATATGCAGCCAGCGTTTCAGCATGCGGCTGCCCATTGGCGTTACCGTACTGTCGAGGACCGACGCGAGCGTATTTTCGACGCCACCCGCCAGGTTCTGCGTGATCTCCAGATTACGGCGCGTGGCGGCATCCATGATGATGCTGTCCTGCTGGCGCTCCATGGTGATAGAGCGGATATGCGGCAGGGCGGTGCGCTGGGTATCCTTCACGTACTGCAGGAGGCAACCGGCCGCACACAGCCCGCGCGGGGCATTTTCAACGCCAAAGCCAATCAGATCGCGGGTGCCAAACTGCAGATTCAGCTGCTGGCGCGCGGTATCAATTTCGAATTCCCACAGCGGACGACGGCGCAGTCCGCGACGACCTTCAATCAGGGCCATTTCGGCGAAATCTTCGGCGTAGAGTAATTCTGCCGGGTTGGTGCGCTGCAGTTCGGCGGCCATCGTTTCACGGTCAGCCGGTTCACTCAGAAGAAAACGCCCGGAGCTGATGTCCAGTGTCGCGTAGCCAAACCCTTTACCGTCCTGCCACAGCGCTGCCAGCAGGTTATCCTGGCGCTCCTGTAACAGGGCTTCATCACTGATGGTGCCAGGCGTAACGATGCGCACGACTTTGCGTTCCACCGGGCCTTTTGAGGCCGCTGGATCGCCGATCTGTTCGCAGATGGCAACGGATTCGCCCTGATTCACCAGCTTCGCCAGGTAATTTTCTACCGCGTGGTGCGGGATACCTGCCATAGGAATGGGCTCGCCTGCCGATGCGCCACGTTTGGTCAGAGAGATGTCGAGCAGCTGCGATGCACGCTTAGCATCGTCATAAAACAGCTCGTAAAAATCGCCCATACGGTAAAACAGCAGGATTTCTGGATGCTGTGCTTTCAGCTTCAGATACTGCTGCATCATCGGCGTATGTGCGTCGAAATTGTCGATTGTGCTCATGGAGTTATGATGTCCATTTCTTTGAAAATAAATCGTTTTGATGGGCTCAATGGCCGTTTGTTCCTTCTATTGTCGCATGAAAAAAAGGTCCGGCGCAGAAAAATGTCGTGGCTTTACGAGGCATCTTCCGACATTAATTCGATGACAATTTTTCCATGCTCCACGCCCACTCTGACCCTTGAGTGGGTCGTAAACCCGGCCTTTTCAAGCCAGTCACCTTTTAAGCTCAGCGCCGCATGGACGCTGTAGCGCTTCGGTATCTTGGTATTGCGGTCTTCATGGCGCTTTCTAAAATATCCCACTTTCAAATGGCGATAGGGTTTGCCGATCGTGAGCTCTTGCATAGGGTCTCCAGACAACACGGACAAAGGTCGTTTCTGATGCCTGTATAAAATACCAGTGATTGTTAGCCGGTGCTGGGCTAAAACTGGAATCAGCCTTCAGGAAACGAAATGCAACCGCTGAAATCCAGCATTGAAAGGTGTATTATTGATGCACTTTATTATTCGGTAATCCGCTATGTCCGGTAAACGCATCTCACGAGAAAAAGAGACCATCGCGAAAATGATCGCGTTGTATGAAAAGCAGTGTCCGCAGGCATCTCAGGAGGAAGGGCACTATCAGGCGCTCAACGCGTATGCCGATAAGCGCCTGGATAAGTGCGTTTTCGGGGAGGAAAAGCCCGCCTGTAAACAGTGTCCGGTCCACTGCTACCAGCCTGCCAGACGCGAAGAGATGAAGCAGGTTATGCGCTGGGCAGGCCCGCGTATGTTATGGCGCCACCCCATCCTGACCGTCCGTCATCTGATGGATGACCGCCGTCCCGTGCCGGAACTTCCCGAGAAGTACCGTTCGAAAAAGTGATCGGTTCAGCGTCTCAGCGGGCGGCAAATCACCTTCAGGGCCAGCGCGCTGCAGAGCGGGAAGAGGGCCAGCAGCAGCCAGGGATACATCGCCTGCGTTGAGGGCACCAGCGCGCGATCCAGCAGGCTACCAAACAACAAGTTTCCCGCCAGTACCGCTATGCCTCCGGCGGTAGCGAGTGCGCCGTAGTGCGCGCCAAGCGTGGATTCCTCCGCAAACCGAGGGATCAGATCTTTAGCCGAGGGCACCAGCAGCATTTGCCCCAGCGTCAACAGCGTCACAAAAAAGACAGAAGGCAGTAAGCGCAGCCAGCCTTGCGGTGGCGTCATTGGGGCGAACGTCGCCACGCTCGCAAAGGCGGCTGAAAGGAGCAAAAATCCCACCGGCAGAATTCTTACCGCGCCCACGCGACGGGCGAAACGCGCCAGCGGCAGCTGTAAGGTGATGATCAGAACGGAGGCCAGCATAAAAAGTGGGCCGAGTTCTTTCTCGTTACCGCCAGAACGCTGGATCTCCACCGGCAGCGCCAGATAAAGCTGGTTATAACTTAACAGCCATGAACTGTAGGCAATGATAAAGGCGACAAAGCGCGGCTGACGGAACGTTGTCCACCAGGGCTGTATTTTCAGCGTCTGTGAACGGTGGCCAGCAGCAGGCAGACAAAAGAAGAGCACTACTAGCGCAATGATAAAGACGCCAGCCCCCGCCAGCGCCACCTGACGAAAGCCGAGGCCGGTGAGCAGGGCGCCAGCAACCGGGCCCAGTACCGCGCCGAGCTCTCCGCAGACGGCAAAGAGCGCAAACCACTCCGCGCGGCTTCGTTTGCCTTTCGCCTCGCTGTGGGTGCCCGCTTTTGCCAGCAGTGCCTCAATCGAGGGGGAGAATAACGCGCCGCCAACGCCCGTCAGACAAGCTCCCAGAATAATCGGCCACAGGGATTCCCCGAAGGCCAGCAGCAGATAGCCTGAAACACGAACAATACAGCCGCTCAGGATAATCACTTTCGCGCCAAACCGGTCCGACAGCGCACCGCCAACGATAAACATCCCCTGTTGCGAGAAGGTACGCAGGCCCAGGATCAGCCCGATCAGTCCGCCGGAGAGCAGCATGTCGTCGCGCAGAAATATCGCCAGGAAGGGAACGACGGCGTAAAAGCCAATGTTGAAAACAAACTGGCTACCCAGTAAGACGGGCGGCCAGAGCGTGGCGGCAGGGCGAAGGGGCATCGTCGTTCACTCGTCCCTAAACGATAAAGTGGATGTGCTTTTTGCCATGGAACGGCGAGATCTCGATTTTGGTTTTGACCCGGAAGACATTCCACAACAAAGACTCGGATAAGATGTCCTGCGGTGTCCCCGAGGCCACAATTTGCCCTTTCTGCATCACAATCAGCGAGTCGCAGAACATCGAGGCGTGGTTGAGATCGTGGATAGCGACAATGCTGGTGACCGGTAATTCGCTGATTAACTGCATCAGCTGCATCTGATGATGAATGTCGAGGTGGTTGGTCGGTTCGTCCAGCAGGATTTCCGTTGGGGTCTGAGCCAGGGCGCGGGCAATATGCACGCGCTGGCGCTCGCCGCCGGAGAGGCTCAGCCAGCCCTGGTCGCTTTTATCCAGCATATCCACGCGCTGCAGGGCGGCGGTGACGGTTTCGTCATCGTGGTTGCTCCAGTTGGAAAAAGCGGAGTGGTGCGGAATACGCCCGAGTTTCACCACGTCACGAACGCGCATGTTGGCGTCAGTCATGCCGTGCTGTTCGACGAAGGCGAACCGGCGGGCAAGCTGCTTTTTGGCAATACGAGAGATGTCCTGCCCGTCCAGCGTCACACAGCCCGCATCCGGGCGACGCAGCCCCGCCAGGATACGTAAAAGAGACGATTTACCGCAGCCGTTAGGGCCAAGCAGTCCTACCGTTTCGCCCCGAGAAACTTTCAGCGAGACGTTGTTAACGATGACCTTTTTGCCGACCTTCCAGGTAATATTTTCAGCGCAAATACTCATCACTTATTCCTTGAGCGGTAGATAATCACGGCAAAGAAAGGCACGCCAACCAGCGCGGTGACCACGCCGACGGGCAGGCTTTGCGGCGCAATCAGCATGCGCGAGGCAATATCAGCCAGCACCATCAGGATCGCCCCTGCCAGCGCGCTGGCAATCAGCAGCGTGCGGTGCAGCGGCCCGAACAGGAAGCGCATCACGTGCGGCACTACCAGCCCGACAAAGCCGATTGAGCCCGCCATGCTGACAATCGTCGCGGTAATCAGCGCGGTAGTGGTAAAGAGCGTCAGGCGAACCCACGGGACGGCAATACCTAAAGAGGCGGCGGCGTCATCACCGAACGTAAAGGCATCCAGCGCCCGGGAATAGTAGAGGCAAACGGCTAATCCAGTCAGCACCACGACCAGTGCCAGCTGCAATTCAGGCCAGCGTACGCCGCTGAAGCTGCCCAGCAGCCAGAACATCACGTCGCGCGCCTGCTGGGCGCTGGCAGAGGTGCTGATGGTATAGGCCGTAATGGCGTTGAAAAGCTGCGAGGCGGCAACGCCAGCCAGAATGGTACGTTCATTTCCCCCGCGCGCGCCGTTCGTCAGAAACGCGACAAACGCAAACGCGGCGAACGCCCCGGCGAAGGCACCGGCAGAGAGGGAGACCGCACCGGTGCCGATCCCCAATACGACGACAGAAACCGCCCCGGTCGACGCGCCCGCGGACACGCCGAGCACGTAGGGTTCCGCCAGCGCGTTCTTCAGCAGGCTCTGCAATACGGCACCGCAGATGGCCAGCCCCGCGCCGCAGCAGGCCGCAACCAGCGCGCGGCTCAGGCGAAAGTCCCAGATCACGCTCTCATAGACGCGGGTGAGCGGAACCTCGGTGAGCCCCATTTTATTGCTGATGGCGTAAAACACGTTCTGCAGCGGGATGGACAGCTCGCCGACGCTGACGCTCAGCGCGATCGTCAGAAATAACAGTACCAGGGCGAGCAAAGCCGAGGTCGTCAGAACCAGGCTCTGCCGGGCCTGAAGAACGGCGGTTGTCATCAGTTCAGCCCCAGCTTTCTGAGCTGTTCGCCGACCTGCTCAGCCCCGTAAATCGTACGGATCGTCGGATTCATCGCCTGGCCGTCCATCACCACGATATGGCCTTTTTTCACCGCGTCCAGCTGGCTGACCGCCGGATCGCTCTTCAGGAATTTGATTTTCTCTTCCGCGTTATCCAGCGCCCAGCGGTTGCGGTCCAGGCTGGAGACCACAATCACATCCGGATTGGCGGCAATAATGCTTTCCCAGCCTACGGTTGGCCATTCGGTCTCGGACGTAATGGCGTTATGACCGCCCATCAGGCTGGCGATAAACCCGGAGGGGCTATTTTTACCGCCGACGTAGGCGTCAGCAGAAGGGGATGAACTGGAGAACCAGAAGACAAACGAAAGATCTTTTTTACTCTTGCCGAATTCCTTACGCAGGTCGGCCTCGCGTTTTTTGAAATCGGCAATCACGGCCTGACCGCGATCTTCAACGTTAAAGATTTTGGCGAAATCCTCAATCTCTTTGTAGAGATACGTCATATCCCAAAGCTTCTGGCGGCTGCCGTACATATCGCCGGTGGCTTTTTTGGTCGCACACATGCCCGGGGACACGTAGCTGTTCACGCCCAGGGTCATCAGATCGTCGCGTTTTGCGACCTTGCTTTCCGGCCCCAGCAGCAGCGGTGACTGCGCGGGGACAAAGTCGGGATTTTGCGCAAGCACGGATTCAAGGGTAGGGATTTCGACCGTCAGGGTTTTGATTTTTGCGTTCTGTTCCGCCAGCTGCGGCAGCACTTTGGTCGGCCAGAAGGCGCTGGCCTTCACCTTATCTTCCAGCCCCAGCAGGAGTAAAATTTCGACGGTGTTCTGGCCCAGAGCCACGACGCGTTCCGGCGCTTTGGTGAATGTCTCTTTATAGCCACAGTTTTCAATGGTCAGAGGATATGTGGTTGCCAGAGCAGAACTGACCGACGCAACCGCCAGGCCTAACGCGCAGATGACCTTCTTCATGAAACGCTACCCTTCATTAATATTATTATTGATGCAAATGAAACTCATTATTAAGGCGGAATTTTATACAGAGGAAACGATTTTGTGTCAATGAGGGACAATTGCGCAGGGTAACGAAAGGCGGTGCCAGAAAAACACCGCCGGATTGGGGGATTAAACCAGGCTCTCTTTATCAATCCCGAGACGCTTCATGCGTGACAGCAGGGTGGTGCGTTTTAACCCCAGACGCTGGGCGGCACCTTTTGGCCCGGCGACCACGCCGTTGGTCTCTTTCAGCACGCGCATAATGAGCTGATATTCATCTTCTCCCTCTTTCGCTGTCTCGGCGGCGGGCGCGGTTACGTCAGGAAGCGTAACTTCAGGCAGGGAGAGTTGCAGCACGTTTCCGCGCGTCAGCAGCACCGCGCGTTCGATGACGTTTTCCAGCTCGCGCACGTTGCCGGGCCATTCCATCGATGAAAGGGTACGCAACGTCTCGGCAGGAATACTGTCGATGTTTCGCCCCATACGGCGCGCGATCTTCGCGGTAAAGGCTTTGACCAGCAGGGGGATATCCTCCGGGCGTTCGCGCAGCGGCGGCAGGAAGATCGGGAAGACGTTCAGGCGATAGTAAAGATCGCTGCGAAACTCGCGGTCGGCGACCATTTTTTTCAGGTCGCGGTTGGTGGCCGCAATCAGCCGCACGTCAGTCTGGATAAGCTTGTTGCTGCCAAGACGTTCAAACTCCTGCTCCTGAAGGACGCGCAGCAGTTTCGGCTGTAGCTCCAGCGGCATATCGCCCACTTCGTCGAGGAACAGCGAGCTTTTGTCCGCCAGCTCAAACCGGCCCAGCCGCTGGCTGCTGGCCCCGGTGAATGCACCACGCTCGTGGCCGAACAGATCGCTTTCCAGCAGTCCCGCAGGCATCGCGGCGCAGTTCATCTTCACCATCCGTCGGCTGTTGCGGTTGCTCAGGTTGTGGATTGCGCGGGCTATCAGCTCTTTGCCTGTGCCGGTTTCGCCCAGGATCAGCACCGTGCTGTCGCTTTGCGCCACCATCTCAACCTGCTTAAGCACGCTGTACATGGCGTCGCTGCGCCCGATGATTTCACCAAACTCGCTGTCCACGTTGTTGAGCTGTTCGGTCAGGGCCAGGTTCTCATCCACCAGCCGCTCTTTCAGGCGATGAATTTCCTGATAGGCGAGGGCGTTATCCAGGGCAATAGAGATACGCTCGGCAATCTGGCGCAGCAGCTTCAGGTTGGCGGTAGTAAACACGCCTTCCTCGCACTGCGCCAGCTTCAGCACGCCCAGCATGGTGTTGCCGGACATCAGCGGCAGCAGGCACAGGGTCTGAATTTTATTGCCCCAGGTGTTGAACAGCATCCGCTCGTACGGCGCGACCGGGTCCTGCTCGTTCAGGTTGAGCAGGAGGATCTCTTTGCTCTTGAAGACCCGCTCCGAAAGGGTGCCCGCTTCGTCCACCTCGCTCTGCTCGTGCGCCGGGTTGGCTTCATCGAGATAGTGCGTGGAGTAGATGTTCAGCTTGCCCTTGCGATGCCCGCGCAGCGCAATGCTGATGGCGTCGATTTTGAAATAGTGGTGGATCTCTTTCGAGACTTCGCTGACCAGCTCGTCCATGTCCAGGCGGGAGAGCACGGCGTTGGTGATGGCGACCAGAATGCGGAAGTTGTCGCGCTCGCGGCTCAGCAGGTCGTAATCGACGTTATTGGTTACGCGGCTTTGGATCTGCTCCGCAAAGACGGCCACAATCTGGGTAAAGGTATGCAGGCGCTCGTATTCCGCCTCCCGCCACGGCTGATCGGTCGTGCGGATAAACTCGCAGCCGCCAAAAATCTGGCCCTCTGCCGCCAGCGGCAGCATGCAGTAATGCCCGAAAGGCTGATAGAGATCGCTCTCCGCGAGCCGCGGCCACGCCTGGCGGAACTCCGCAAAATTGCAGTGCAGCACTTCAGGCCGGGAGAGTATGCGGCGCACCGGGCCATGCGCCAGATACGTTTCGTCTTCGTATTCAAACGTTTTGCCATTATCACGCGTCGAGTAGTAGCTCGCGCGCTGCGTTCCGCTATGCCAGAGCACAATCGCGGCGCTGTCCGCCAGCGCCGATTGCCTGACCAGCCGCGTCAGGGCATCGCTCAGCGCACCGAGGTCGGGCTGCTGTAAAAGTGTGCGCGTGATGTCAAACAGGCCCTGCTGTCCAAGATCGCTCATCGGTGTATACGGCATATTGCTTTCCAATAGAAACTGGCAAAAAAGAGATTCAGTGCTGACCGCTTTTGGCGCGGTTCTAGCAAATACGGGGTAAGGGTTCCGCGTGCGGCAGATCCAGCGTGCGTTTAACGCCATACAGCCCGGCCAGGCGCACCCCTTTGCGCTCAACCACTTCACCAATCATCGCCGCCTCTTTTCCTGACGGATGAGCCCGCAGCTGTTCAAGAACGGCTTCCGCTGCCGCGCGTTCAACGCCAATCACCAGTTTGCCTTCGTTGGCAAAGTTGAGCGGGTCAAGGCCCAGCAGTTCGCAAAGCCCGCGAACGGCAGGCTTAACGGGCAGGCTGCGCTCGGTGAGTTCAATCCCGTACCCGCAGCTTGCTGCAAATTCGTGGACCACGGCGTTCACGCCGCCTCGCGTCGCGTCCCGCAGGGCTTTCACGCCGGGAATACCCCGCAGCGTCTGAATCAGCGGGGTGAGCACCGCGCAGTCGCTGCGCAGTTCGCCATCCAGCCCCAGACCTTCGCGCAGGTTAAGGATGGTCGCCCCGTGGCAGCCCAGCGTTCCGGTGACGATCAGCACGTCGCCCACGCTAAGCTGCTGCGCCGCCCAGTGAATATCGGCGGGGATCGCCCCCATGCCGGCGGTGTTGATAAACAGCTTGTCGGCCGCGCCGCGCTGCACCACTTTGGTATCGCCGGTGACGATAGCTATCCCCGCCTCGCGCGCGGTCTGCGCCATGCTGTTGACCACTGCCGTGAGCGTCTCCATCGGTAACCCCTCTTCGAGGATAAACCCGCAGGAGAGGTAGCGCGGAATAGCGCCGCTGACCGCCACGTCGTTGGCCGTGCCGCAGACGGCGAGCTTGCCGATATCGCCGCCGGGGAAGAACAGCGGATCGATCACGTAGCTGTCGGTGGAGAAGGCCAGCCTGTCGCCCTGCGCGGTGAGGGTGGCGAGGTCAATGCGCGCCTGGTCTTCCTGTTCGGCGAGCCAGGGGTTGTTGAAGGCTTCCATAAACAGCCGGTTAATCAGCTGCTGCATCGCCTGTCCGCCGCTGCCGTGCGCCATTTCAACCGTATTCATGCTTCACTCTCCTGGTTGCGATACTGATACCACGCGGCACACGCCCCTTCGGAGGAGACCATCAGCGCGCCAAACGCCGTTTGCGGGTTACAGGTATTGCCAAATAACGGGCATTGATGCGGTTTGCATTTACCGGTGAGCACGTCGCCGCAGCGTGCCCGGGGATCGTCGCAAACCTGCTGCGGCTGCGGGCGGAAATGCGCTTCGGCGTCGAACGCGCGATAGGCCAGCGTCAGGCGCACGCCGGATTCGGCAATCAGCCCCAGACCACGCCATTCGCTGTCGCCCTCAACGCTGAACACGTCGACTATCGCCTGCTGCGCCCGTTCATTTCCCGCATCCGGCACCACGCGGCGGTACTGGTTTTCCACTGCACTCAGGGCCGCTATTTTCTGCTCAACCAGCATGGTCACACCTTGCAGTAGATCAAGTGGTTCGAAACCAGCGACCACTAACGGACGATTGTACTGTTGAGCGATAAAACCGTAGGCGTCTGTGCCAATCACCATGCTGACGTGGCCCGGTGCCAGAAAGGCGTCAATGCCGTTTTCCGGCTCTTCCAGCAGGCTGCGCAGGGTGGGGATAAGCGTAATGTGCTGGCAGAAGAAGAAAAAGTTATCGACGCCGCGTGCTTTCGCCTGCTGCAGCGTGATGGCGGTGGCGGGCATGGTGGTTTCAAACCCCAGGCCAAAAAAAACCACCTTGCGCGTTGGGTTGTCCTCCGCCACCGTCAGGGCATCCATCGGCGAATAGACGAGCCGGATGTCGGCTCCGCGCGCTTTTGCCTGCAGCAGAGAGCCGTTTTTCCCCGGCACGCGCATCGCGTCGCCAAAGGTGCAGAAAATGACGTCGGGCTGGCTGGCAATTTCGATGCAGCTGTCGATGCGCCCCATCGGCAGCACGCACACCGGGCAGCCGGGGCCGTGGATAAACTCGATGTTCTCCGGCAGCAGCTGGTCGAGGCCAAATTTGAAGATGGCGTGCGTGTGTCCGCCGCACACCTCCATGATCCGCAGCGGTCTCTCTTTCGTGTAGTCCAGCAGCGCCGCGCGCGTTTTCAGGTGCCCGATAAGCTGCAGCACCTGCTCCGGCGCGCGGTATTCATCAACGTAACGCATGGCTAACGCTCCTCGCCGTAAAGCAGCGCGCCCACGTCAGGCTCCACGTCGAACATGTTTTGCAATGCATCCAGCGTGTCGCGGGCTTCCGCTTCGTTAATCACGCTCATGGCAAACCCCACGTGGACCAGCACCCATTGGCCGAGACGCGATGCGCCCGTTTCATCGCTGCTGCCCACCAGCGTCAGGTCGACGTCGCGCAGGATGCCGCAGACCTCCACTTTGGCCTGGTTCCCGTCAATTGAATGGATTTGTCCCGGTACGCCTATGCACATCGTTCGCTCTCCAGCCAGTTCAGCCATGCATCCATCCCGTCGCCGCGCGTGGCGGAGACAAGCAGGATCTCGATCTCCGGATTCACCTCACGGGCATACGCCAGGCATTTATCCACGTCGAAATTCAGGTACGGCAGCAGGTCGACTTTGTTCAGCAGCATGATGGACGCGGCGGCAAACATATGCGGGTACTTCAGCGGCTTGTCTTCGCCTTCGGTCACCGAAAGCACCGCTACCTTGTGGCGTTCGCCCAGATCGAAGCTCGCCGGGCAGACCAGGTTGCCGACGTTTTCAATAAACAGAATGCCGTTATCCGCCAGCGGCAGACGCGGGGCGGCGTCGGCAATCATCTGCGCATCCAGGTGGCAGCCTTTGCCAGTATTGACCTGAATCGCCGGGGTGCCGGTTTCGCGAATGCGCGCCGCGTCGTTAACGGTTTGCTGGTCGCCTTCAATCACCGCGCAGGAGACGCGCCCGTTAAGGCGTTTGAGCGTTTCCGTTAACAGCGTGGTTTTGCCGGAGCCGGGGCTGGAGACCAGGTTCAGCACCAGCTGTTTGCGGGCAGTAAAGCGCGCGCGGTTGCGGTCGGCGATCTGGTTATTTTTGTCCAGTACGTTGATTTCCACCTCCAGCATCTGGCGCTGGCTGATGCCCGGCGCGTGGGTACCCGCTTCGCCGTGGCCGTAGTGGAGATCGCCCGCAGCGGACCGTTGCGGAGAGAAAGTGATACCGGTCAGTGCCGCAGAAGGACGCGGGGCAGGGGAAAAGGGCGCGGAGCGAAACGCGGAATGGGGACGGTGTTCATCCCCTTCTATATACAGGTTGCCTTCGGCGCAACCGCAGGTGCTACACATACTTTACTCCTTCTCGATTTCGAGGCGTTGGATCTGCATGCTGTCGTCCGCCACGATGCGAAGACCGGTGCTCTGACACTGCGGACAGCGCTGAACCTTTGATGACAGCAGGGTGACGTACTGCTGGCACTGCTCGCACCAGCACTCCGCCTGCTGCTCTTCGATATGGAGCTCGCAGCCTTCCGCCAGCGTGCCGCGACACACCAGCTCAAAACAGAAATGCAGGGCGCTGGGCTCGACGCAGGAAAACGCCCCGACCTTCAGCCAGACGCCGGTGACGCGCTTCGCGTGGTTTTGCACTGCCTGCTGTTCGATAAGTTCCAGAGCCCGCTGGCAGAGGGTGATTTCGTGCATGACGCCTCCTCAATGAATTGCGCCATTGAATGCAATAACGGTGCCAGCTTAATTTTTGTTAAGGCGTGACGATGTCAACGCTGTCGAAATGACACGTCGACACCGCGGCGTTGACAGCGGTTTTGTAATTAAATCTATTTAAAATCAGCAGGATAAAAACTGGCATGGAATCTGCTTAACAGCCGCTATCTCCATTAACCGGATACCTTCTATGACTATTTGGGAAATCAGCGAAAAAGCGGATTACATCGCGCAGCGTCATCAGCAGCTGCAGGACCAGTGGCACCTCTACTGCAACTCTCTGGTTCAGGGCATAACCCTCTCGAAAGCGCGTCTTCACCACGCGATGAGCTGCGCGGCGCAGGGCGACATGCGCTTTGTCCTCTTCGGCCATTTCATCATCAACGTTACCCTGGCGGATAACTTCAACAGCCACACCATTGAGTACCACCTCGAGACAAAAGACGGCGAAAAACAGTGTATTGCGAAGGCGCAGCTAATGGCCGACGGCATGGTGGACGGCCACGTCAGCAACCGCGATCGCCAGCAGGTGCTGGAGCACTATCTGGAAAAAATCGCGCCGGTCTATAACGGCCTGTACGCCGCCGTTGAACACGATCTTCCGGTCAACCTGAAGCAGCTGATGGATGGAAATACCTCAGCGAACGTGGCCTGACCCATGTGTGTCGAGAAGTGTCGACAAGACAGTTTTTCGTCAAAAATGACTATCACCAGAGGATAACCCGGTGAACCGTTTTGTAATTGCCGACTCGACGGTCTGTATTGGCTGTCGAACCTGTGAGGCGGCGTGTTCGGAAACGCATCGCCTGCATGGGCTGCAGTCCATGCCGCGTCTGCACGTCATGCGTAATGAAAAAGAGTCTGCCCCGCAGCTCTGCCATCACTGTGAAGATGCCCCCTGCGCGGGCGTTTGCCCTGTGAATGCCATCACCCGCGTTGATGGCGCTGTCCAGCTGAACGAAAGCCTGTGCGTAAGCTGCAAGCTGTGCGGCATTGCCTGCCCGTTCGGCGCGATTGAATTTTCCGGCAGCCGTCCGCTGCATATTCCGGCGAACGCCAACTCGCCAAAAGCCCCGCCCGCGCCCCCGGCACCTGCACGCGTAAGCACGCTGCTGGATTGGGTGCCCGGCATTCGTGCCGTTGCGGTGAAATGCGACCTGTGCAGCTTCGATGAGCAGGGCCCGGCATGCGTGCGCACCTGCCCGACTAAGGCGTTGATTCTGGTTAACATTCGCGACATCGCCCGTACCAGCAAGCGTAAACGCGAGCTGACCATCAACAGTGATTTTGGCGACCTTTCTCTGCTACAGGCGCTTAACGAGGGGGCGAAATGAACGCGGCGATGATGATTACCGGCGCGGTAGCCTGTTTTGCTGCCGCCGCTGTTCTGGCGCTGATCTTCTCATTCCATAAAATGCTCAGCGGCGCGATCGCCGGGATCGGCGGGGCGGCCGCTAGCCTGATGACGCTGGCGGCAGGCGGCGTTGTCCTGCTCGGCGGCCAGTCCGCAGAGACCGTGATGCCGCTGATTCGCCACACGGTTGAGATCACGCCGCTGAACGCCATCTGGCTGGTGACGTTTGGCCTGTGCGGGGTGTTTATCAGCCTGTTCAATATCGACTGGCACCGCCATCCGCACGTCAGGGCTAACGGACTGCTGGTTAACCTGCTGATGGCGGCGGCGGTCTGCACCGTTATCGCCAGCAACCTCGGCGCGCTGGTGGTGATGGCGGAGATCATGGCGCTGTGCGGCGTGTTCCTGACGGGCTGCAGCGCCTCCGGCAAGCTGTGGTTTGCGCTGGGTCGCCTCGGCACGCTGCTGCTGGCGCTGGCCTGCTGGATGGTGTGGCACCGCTTTGGCACGCTGGACTTCGCTGCGCTCAACGGGCATCCGCTGGGGAACGACGTCTGGCTGCTGGGCGTGCTCGGCTTTGGCCTGCTCGCTGGCATCATCCCGCTGCACGGCTGGGTGCCGCAGGCGCACGCCAATGCCTCCGCGCCTGCCGCCGCGCTGTTTTCTGTGGTGGTGATGAAAGTGGGTCTGTTCGGGATTTTGGCGATTACGCTGACCGGCGGACAACCGCCGCTGTGGTGGGGCGTCGTGCTGCT
The DNA here is from genome assembly GCF_049236945.1 of Enterobacter cloacae complex sp. SHL020. NCBI lineage: Bacteria > Pseudomonadati > Pseudomonadota > Gammaproteobacteria > Enterobacterales > Enterobacteriaceae > Enterobacter > Enterobacter cloacae complex sp. SHL020. The sequence goes on along the minus strand of NZ_JBMKJF010000005.1, from coordinate 152,570 downwards.
GGTCGCCGGAATGATTACCGCGTTCGTCGGCGGTCTGTACGCGCTGATGGAGCACAATATCCAGCGCCTGCTGGCGTACCACACCCTGGAGAATATCGGCATCATCCTGCTCGGCATTGGCGCGGGCGTGACCGGGCTGGCGCTCAATCATCCGGCGCTGATTGCCGCCGGGTTTATCGGCGGTCTGTATCACCTCGTCAACCACAGCCTGTTTAAAAGCACCCTGTTCCTCGGGGCGGGCAGCGTCTGGTTCCGCACCGGCCATCGGGATATTGAAAAGCTCGGCGGGATTGGCAAAAAGATGCCGGTGATTTCGCTGGCGATGCTGGTCGGGCTGATGGCGATGGCCGCGCTGCCGCCGCTGAACGGCTTTGCCGGGGAGTGGGTGATCTATCAGTCCTTCTTCGCGCTCGGTCAGAGCGATGTCTTTATCGCGCGTCTGCTCGGCCCGCTGCTGGCGGTCGGTCTGGCGATTACCGGGGCGCTGGCGGTGATGTGCATGGCGAAAGTCTACGGCGTGACCTTCCTCGGCGCGCCGCGCACCCGCGAAGCGGAAAACGCCTGCTGCGCACCGTTGTTGATGGGCGTGAGCGTGGTCGCGCTGGCGCAGTGCTGCATCGCGGGCGGCGTCGCCGCGCCGTGGCTGCTGCCGCTGCTGGGCAATGCCATTCCGCTGCCGCTGACCGTGGCGAATACCACCGTTTCCCAGCCCATGATCGCGCTGCTGCTGATAGGCGCACCGCTGCTGCCGCTGGTGCTGATGCTGTTCTTCAAACGCGACCGGCTCGCCTCCCGCTCGCGCGGTGCGGCGTGGGCCTGCGGTTACGAACACGAACAGTCGATGGTCATCACCGCCCACGGTTTCGCCATGCCGGTGAAGGAGAACTTCGCCGTCGTGCTGAAGCTGCGCCACTGGCTGAACCCGGTGGACTGGGTACCCGGCTGGCAGAGCGCCGCCGCGCCCATGGTGTTCCGTCGTCTGGCGCTGATCGAACTGGCGGTGCTGGTGATCATTGTGATTTCACGAGGAGCCTGACATGAGTTTGTTACTGGCCATTCTTCAGGCGCTGGTGCTGTTCGCCGCTGCGCCGCTGCTGTCGGGCATCACGCGCGTGGCACGCGCCCGAATGCATAACCGTCGCGGGCCCGGGGTGCTCCAGGAGTATCGCGATCTCTTCAAACTGCTTTCTCGTCAGAGCGTGGCCCCGGATGCTGCAGGCTGGGTCTTCCGCCTGACGCCGTTCGTGATGGTGGGCGTGATGCTGACCATCGCCACCGCGCTGCCGGTGGTGACGGTGGCGTCGCCGCTGCCCGTGCTTGGCGATCTGATCACGCTGATTTACCTCTTCGCCATCGCCCGCTTCTTCTTTGCGATTGCGGGCCTGGACACCGGGAGTCCTTTTACCGGCATCGGTGCCAGCCGCGAGGCGATGCTCGGCGTGCTGGTGGAGCCGATCCTGCTGCTGGGGCTGTGGGTCGCCGCGCAGGTCGCGGGCTCTACCCACATCAGCTTTATCACCCACACCGTTTACCACTGGCCGGTGGCGCGCTCGATCCCGCTGGTGCTGGCGCTGTGCGCCTGCGCGTTCGCGACGTTTATTGAGATGGGCAAACTGCCGTTCGACCTGGCAGAAGCCGAGCAGGAGCTGCAGGAAGGGCCGCTTACCGAATACAGCGGCTATGGCTTTGCGGTACTGAAGTGGGGCATCAGCCTCAAACAGCTGGTGGTGCTGCAGATGTTTGTCGGCGTCTTCTTCCCGTGGGGGCAGATGACGCACTTCTCCGCGGGCGGTCTGCTGCTGGCCGTCGTGGTTGCCGTCCTCAAGCTGCTGGTCGGCGTGCTGGTCATTGCCCTGTTCGAAAACAGCATGGCGCGTCTGCGTTTTGTGGAAACGTCTCGCATTACCTGGGCCGGTTTTGGTTTTGCATTTTTAGCGTTCGTCTCCTTGCTGGTGGCGTGATTAAAGAGAGTGTTTATGTCTGAAGAAAAGAAAGGTCAGCAGTATCTCGCCGCGTTGCATCAGGCTTTCCCCGGCGTGGTGCTGGAGGAGTCCTGGCAAACCAAAGACCAGGTAACCGTCACCATTAAGGTGAACTATCTGCCGGAAGTGGTGGAGTTTCTCTACTACCAGCAGGGCGGCTGGCTGTCGGTGCTGTTCGGCAACGACGAGCGCCAGCTGTGCGGCAATTACGCCGTGTACTACGTGATGTCGATGGAGCAGGGCGAGAAGTGCTGGCTCACCGTGCGCGTCGAAGTCGACCCGTCTAAGCCTGAATACCCGTCCGTCACGCCGCGCGTGCCCGCCGCCGTCTGGGGCGAGCGCGAAGTGCGCGACATGTACGGCCTGGTGCCGGTCGGCCTGCCGGACGAGCGCCGCCTGGTGCTGCCGGACGACTGGCCGGACGAACTCTACCCGCTGCGCAAAGACAGCATGGACTACCGCCAGCGCCCGGCGCCGACCACCGACAGCGAAACCTACGAGTTCATCAACGAGCTGGGCAGCAAGAAGAACAACGTGGTGCCGATCGGCCCGCTGCACGTCACCTCAGACGAACCGGGCCACTTCCGTCTGTTCGTCGACGGCGAAAACATCATCGACGCCGACTACCGCCTGTTCTACGTCCACCGCGGCATGGAAAAGCTGGCGGAAACCCGCATGGGTTACAACGAGGTCACGTTCCTCTCTGACCGCGTGTGCGGTATCTGCGGCTTCGCCCACAGCACCGCCTACACCACCTCGGTGGAGAACGGCATGGGGATCGTGGTGCCGGAGCGCGCGCAGATGATCCGCGCCATTCTGCTGGAGGTGGAGCGTCTGCACTCGCACCTGCTGAACCTCGGCCTGGCCTGCCACTTCGTCGGCTTTGACTCCGGGTTTATGCAGTTCTTCCGCGTGCGTGAAGCGTCAATGAAGATGGCGGAGATCCTCACCGGGGCGCGTAAAACCTACGGCCTGAACCTGATCGGCGGGATCCGCCGCGACCTGCTGAAGGACGACATGATCCAGACCCGCCAGCTGGCGCAGCAGATGCGCCGCGACGTGCAGGAGCTGGTGGACATGCTGCTCAGCACGCCAAACATCGAGCAGCGCACCGTCGGCATCGGCCGTCTTGACCCGGAAATTGCCCGCGACTTCAGCAACGTCGGCCCGATGGTGCGCGCCAGCGGCCACGCCCGCGACACCCGTGCCGATCACCCGTTCGTCGGTTACGGGCTGCTGCCGATGACCGTGCACAGCGAGCAGGGCTGCGACGTCATCTCGCGCCTCAAGGTGCGCATCAACGAGGTGTTCACTGCCCTGAACATGATCGACTACGGCCTCGATAACCTGCCGGGCGGTCCGCTGATGGTGGAGGGCTTCACCTACATTCCGAACCGCTTCGCCCTCGGCTTTGCCGAAGCGCCGCGCGGGGACGACATCCACTGGAGCATGACCGGCGACAACCAGAAGCTCTACCGCTGGCGCTGCCGTGCGGCCACCTACGCCAACTGGCCAACCCTGCGCTATATGCTGCGCGGCAACACGGTTTCCGATGCGCCGCTGATCATCGGCAGCCTCGACCCGTGCTACTCGTGCACCGACCGCATGACCGTGGTCGACGTGCGCAAGAAGAAAAGCCAGGTGGTGCCTTACAAAGAGCTTGAGCGCTACAGCATCGAGCGTAAAAACTCGCCGCTGAAATAAGGACTCGCCATGTTTACCTTTATCAAAAAAGTAATCAAAACCGGCACGCAGACCAGCAGCTACCCGCTGGAGCCGATGCCGGTGGATAAAAACTTTCGCGGCAAGCCGGAGCACAACCCGCAGCAGTGCATCGGCTGCGCGGCCTGCGTGAATGCCTGTCCGTCGAACGCCTTAACGGTGGAAACGGATCTCAAAACCGGCGAGCTGGCCTGGCAGTTTAACCTCGGGCGCTGCATCTTCTGCGGCCGCTGCGAGGAGGTCTGCCCGACGGTCGCCATTCGCCTGTCGCAGGAGTACGAGCTGGCGGTGTGGAAGAAAGAGGATTTTCTGCAGCAGTCGCGCTTTGACCTGTGTAGCTGCCGCGTCTGCAGGCGCCCGTTCGCCGTGCAAAAAGAGATCGACTACGCCATCGCGCTGCTGCAGCACAACGGCGACGCTCGCGCGGAGCACCACCGCGAAAGCTTTGAAACCTGCCCGGAGTGCAAGCGTCAGAAGTGTCTCCTGCCGTCCGACCGCATTGATATCACCCGCCATATGAGAGAGGCCAGCTGATGGAAAACCTACTGGGCCCGCGCGACGCTAACGGCATTCCGGTGCCGATGACGATGGAGGAGTCCATCGCCAGCATGAAGGCATCGCTGCTGAAAAAAATCAAACGCTCGGCCTACGTCTACCGCGTGGACTGCGGCGGCTGCAACGGCTGCGAGATTGAGATCTTCGCTACGCTGTCGCCGCTGTTTGACGCCGAGCGCTTCGGCATCAAAGTGGTGCCGTCCCCGCGTCATGCGGACATTCTGCTGTTTACCGGGGCCGTCACCCGCGCCATGCGTTCGCCGGCGCTGCGCGCCTGGCAGTCCGCGCCGGACCCGAAAATCTGCATCTCCTACGGCGCCTGCGGCAACAGCGGCGGCATCTTCCACGACCTCTACTGCGTCTGGGGCGGCACCGACAAAATTGTGCCGGTGGACGTCTACATTCCGGGCTGTCCGCCGACGCCTGCCGCGACGCTGTACGGCTTCGCGATGGCGCTTGGCCTGCTGGAGCAGAAAATCCACGCGCGCGAGCCGGGCGAGCTGGACAACCGGCCGGCGGCCATTCTGCACCCGGACATGGTGCAGCCGCTGCGGGTGAAGATTGACCGCACGGCGCGCAGGCTGGCGGGCTATCGTTACGGGCGTCAGATTGCCGATGATTATCTGCGCCTGCTGAGCCAGGGCGACCATCAGGTGGCGCGCTGGCTGGAGGCGGAAAACGATCCGCGTCTCAATGAGATCGTGGCGAACCTGAACAGCATCGTGGATGAGGCGCGTATCCGATGAGTGAAACGGTGGTGTTCAGCCAGCTGAGCCGTAAGTTTATTGATGAGAACGATGCCACGCCGGATGCGGCGCAGCAGGTGGTCTATTACAGCCTGGCGATTGGGCATCACCTCGGGGTGATTGACTGCCTGGAGGCCGCGCTGAGCTGCCCGTGGCCCGAGTACCTGGCGTGGATCGCCACGCTGGAGGAGGGCAGCACGGCGCGGCGCAAAATGGAGGGCGTGCCGAAGTACGGCGAGATCGTCATCGACGCCAACCACATTGCGATGCTCGCCAACGCCTTTGACGCGGCGCTCGCCAGGCAAACCCACGAGCAGCAGGCGTGGAGCAAAACGCTGCTCGGCATGCTGCATGATATTCATCAGGAGAGCGCCATCTACCTGATGGTGAGGAGATTACGTGACTGACGTTTTACTGTGTGTCGGCAACAGCATGATGGGCGACGACGGCGCGGGCCCGCTGCTGGCAGAGATGTGCGCCGCGAATCCGCAGGGCAACTGGGTGGTGATTGACGGCGGGAGCGCGCCGGAAAACGACGTGGTCGCCATCCGCGAGCTGCGCCCGGAGAGGCTGTTAATCGTCGATGCCACCGATATGGGGCTCAACCCCGGTGAGATCCGCCTGATTGACCCGGACGACATCGCCGAGATGTTTATGATGACCACCCACAATATGCCGCTGAACTACCTGGTCGATCAGATTAAAGACGACGTGGGCGAGGTGCTGTTTTTGGGGATTCAGCCGGACATCGTGGGGTTTTATTACCCGATGACGCCGCCGGTGAAAGAGGCGGTGGACGTGGTGTATTCACGGCTTGCGGAGTGGGTTGGGGACGGCGGGTTTGAACCCCTCACCCCGGCCCTCTCCCCAGAGGGGAGAGGGTGAAAACCGCGCCGAGCAGTCCTTTATTCCCGGAGTAAAGAGGGTGAAAACCGCACCAAACGGTTCCCTCTCCCCTATGGGGAGAGGGTTAGGGTGAGGGGTAAGGACAGGCTACTCGAGATCCGCCCCGTTACTCGCAATCACCTTCTTATACCACCAGAACGATTTCTTGCGTTTTCTGTCCAGCGTGCCGTTACCTGCGTCGTCGCGGTCAACGTACACAAACCCGTAGCGCTTGCTCATTTCGCCCGTTGAGGCCGACACCAGGTCGATACAGCCCCAGGTGGTGTAGCCCATCAGCGGCACGCCGTCCTCGATCGCGTCGCCCATCGCGCGGATGTGCTCGCGCAGGTAGCTGATGCGGTAGTCATCGTTGATCTCGCCGTTGACGTCAATCTCGTCTTTCGCCCCGAGGCCGTTTTCCACGAGGAACAGCGGCTTCTGGTAGCGGTCGTACATCATGTTCATGGTGATGCGCAGGCCGAGCGGGTCGATGCCCCAGCCCCATTCGCTCACCTGAATATGCGGGTTACGCAGGGACTTCAAGATGTTCGCCGCGCTGGTGTTGCCCGCGTTCATGTCCGCCGACGCGCAGCGCGAGGCGTAATAGCTGAACGAGACAAAGTCGACGGTGTTCTTTAACAGGTCGTCGTCGCCCGGATCTTTCACAATCACCACGCCTTTCTCGCGGAACACACGGGCAGAGTAGGCCGGGTAGCTGCCGCGCGCCTGCACGTCGATAAAGAACAAATTCTCGCGGTCTTTCTCCAGCGCCATCCACACATCTTCCGGCTTGCAGGAGTACGGGTAGAAATTTCCGCCCGCCAGCATGCAGCCGACCTGGTTTTCCGGGTTCACCTCGTGGGCGATTTTGGTCGCCAGCGCGCTTGCCACCAGCTCGTGGTGCGCGGCCTGGTATTTCACCTGGTCTTCGTTTTCACCTTCCTCAAACACCAGCCCCGCGCCGGAGAATGGGCTGTGCAGCATGATGTTGATTTCGTTGAAGGTCAGCCAGTATTTCACCAGCCCGTTAAATTCTTCAAAGCAGGTGCGGGCGTAGCGGGCGAAGAAATCGACCATCCTGCGGTTGCGCCACGAGCCGTATTCCGTCACCAGGTGCATCGGCACGTCGAAGTGGCAGAGCGTTACCAGCGGCTCGATGTTGTACTTTTTGCACTCCTCGAACACTGCGCGATAGAAGGCAATGCCCTCTTTGTTCGGCAAAGGTTCGTCGCCGTTCGGGTAGAGGCGGCTCCAGGCAATTGAGGTGCGGAACACCGTAAAGCCCATCTCCGCCATCAGGGCGATGTCTTCTTTATAGCGATGGTAAAAATCAATCGCTTCGTGGCTCGGGTAGAACTCGTCGTCACGCAGCGAGAAACGCTTTTCCTTACCGATCTTCACCGCCAGGCGATTCGCGCCGTGGGGGATCATATCGACCGTCGTCAGTCCTTTGCCGCCTTCACGGTAAGCACCTTCACTCTGGTTGGCGGCAAGCGCGCCGCCCCATAAAAATCCTTGTGGAAAAACAGACATTCTTACCTCGCTTTCAATTTTATGCTTTTGCTGCGTTGTTCTGTATCGGTGCGGTCTGCAGGGCGCGCGCTTTTTCAGCCTCGTCTTCGACCGGGATATCCTCAAACCCTAAAAGCAGGGTCAGAACAAACGACAGCACGACTGCCAGCCCCATCACGCCGAACACCCAGACGATGGTCATCGGGTTCGCCGGGTCGAAGAACTGCACGCTGGTGAACAGCCCCGGTGCCGCCATCGAGTGGCTGGCAAGACCGGCCATGCCGGCGACCGCCCCGCAGATAAAGCCGCTGATCAGGCTCGCAATCAGCGGACGTTTCAGACGCACCGCCACGCCGTACAGGGCCGGTTCAGAGATCCCCGCCATAATTGCGGAGGCTGCCGCCGCCAGCGCCGTCTGGCGCAGCTCCGGGTTTTTGGTTTTCCACGCCACCGCCAGCGACGAGCCGCCGAGCGACAGGTTGGCGCCGATTTCCGACGGCATCACCATCCCTTCCTTGCCCGTTTCGGCAATGGTCTGAATGATGGTCGGCGTAAACACGCGATGCATCCCGGTCATCACCAGCAGCGGCCAAAGCGCGCCCATGATGGCGACGGAGAGCCAGCCCAGGTAGCCGTGAATGGTGTAGACCAGCGCGGAGATGGCGCTACCGATCCAGATCCCCAGCGGGCCAATCAGCACGATGGCGAGCGGGGCGGCAATCAGCACGATCAGCATCGGCTTGAGGAAGTTTTTCGTCACCGCTGGGGTAATGCGGTCCACCCAGCGTTCGATGTATGACAGGCACCAGGTCATCACCAGCGCCGGGATGACGGTGTAGGTGTACTTCACCGCCGTCACCGGAATGAAGGCGAACTCAACGTGCTCGCCCTGTGCGGCTTTCGCCATCAGCTCGATAAAGCTCGGGTGCACCAGCACGCCGGCAATGGCGATGGCCAGCGACATGTTGGTTTTGAATTTCACCGCCGCCGAGGCTGCCACCATCAGCGGCAGGAAGAAGAAGGCACCGTCGCCGATGACGGTCAGAATAGTGAGCGTCGGCGCGCCTTTTGGCAGCACACCGGTCATCTCGAGGATCATTGCCAGCAGCTTGACCATCGAGCCGCCGATGATCGCCGGGATCAGCGGGGACATGGTGCCGATCAGCGCGTCGAGGATCCCGGCGCCAATTCGGCGTAAGGTCATCTTCTGCGGACCTTCCGGCACTGCGGGCTGCAGGTCAGCGGGCAGCAGGCTCACCACTTCGCGGTACGCCTGTGAAACCGTGTTGCCAATAATCACCTGGCACTGGTTGTCGTTGCGCACCACGCCGAGGACGCCGCTGATGCTTTTCAGGCGCGCAGCGTCGGTCAGGCTTTCGTCTTTCAGTACGAAACGCAGACGCGTCATGCAGTGGGTGACGGCGACGATGTTCTCTTTGCCGCCCAGCGCGCTGATAACGTCGTTCGCCAGCGCAGCGTAGTTTTTGGCCATCGGATGTGATCCTGTTATTGTTGTGAGACATGTAGGAAACCGGTTCCACATAATCATCATGAGTTTCTATGAATGAAACAAGATCGCTTTTTGACCATTTTTTCGTTTCGTGATGCAGATCTCAATGGGGTATCGAAAGCGTGAATTCACCGCTGCGACAATTTTTTTGCAGTGCAGTACACTGCGCTTCATCAGATTCAGATGGAATAACAACATGACCACGATGCTTGAAGTGGCGAAGCGGGCAGGCGTTTCGAAAGCCACGGTGTCCCGGGTGCTGTCGGGAAATGGCTACGTCAGCCAGGAGACCAAAGACCGGGTGTTTCAGGCCATTGAAGAGAGCGGCTATCGCCCGAATTTGCTGGCGCGAAACCTGGCAACCAAACGTACCCAGACGCTGGGGCTGGTGGTGACGAACACCCTCTATCACGGCGTCTACTTTAGCGAACTGCTGTTTCACGCCGCGCGCATGACGGAAGAAAAGGGGCGGCAGCTGATCCTCGCGGACGGCAAGCACAGCGCGGATGAAGAGCGCGAGGCGATCCAGTACCTGCTCGATATGCGCTGCGACGCGGTGATTATCTATCCGCGTTTTCTGAGCGTGGAAGAGATGGATGAGATCGTCGAGAAGTGCGAGCAGCCCATCATGGTGCTCAACCGTCGCCTGCGGAAAAACAGCAGCCACTGCGTCTGGTCAGATCATAAAGCCTCCAGCCAGGAGGCGGTGTCGCAGCTGATTGCGAAAGGGCACCGGGAGATCGCGTTTATCACCGGCTCGCTGGATTCTCCCACCGGGGTTGAGCGTCTCTCCGGCTACAAGGACGCGCTGGCGCAGCACGGTATTCCGCTGCGCGAGGGCCTTATTGCGCGTGGGAAGTGGAACCCCGCCAGCGGCGCGGCGGCGGTTGCCGAACTGCTTGCTCGCGGTGAACGGTTTACGGCGCTGGTGGCGAGTAATGACGACATGGCGATCGGCGCCATGAAGCAGCTGCACGACAGCGGCGTGGCCGCACCGGACGCGGTGTCGGTGATCGGTTTTGACGACGTGGCTATCGCGCCTTACATCGTGCCGTCGCTTTCCAGCGTCCGCATCCCGGTAACGGAGATGATCAAAGAGACCATCAGCCGCCTGATCTTCATGCTCGACGGCGGTGAGTTTAAGTATCAGCAAACCTTCTCCGGCGAGCTTGTCCTGCGCGACTCCGTTATTGACGGCCCGCACCGCTGATGTCGACAGCTGTCATCGTCATAAGTGACGATGACAGCGCCTCCGTATTTTTTAAATTCATATGAAATCAATAAGTTAATTATTGGCACGGTTTATGAATATCTCCGCGCATAACTGTAATGCTGGAGAAGCAGATGAACCGTTTTATTATGGCCGATGCCAGTAAGTGTATTGGTTGCCGTACCTGTGAAGTGGCGTGCGTGGTTTCCCATCAGGCGGAGCAGGACTGCGCGTCGCTTACCCCTGACACCTTCCTGCCGCGTATCCACGTCATCAAAGGCGTGAATATTTCCACCGCCGCCATCTGTCGCCAGTGCGAAGACGCACCGTGCGCGAACGTCTGCCCGAACGGGGCAATTAAACGCGAGAAAGGCTTTGTGCACGTCATGCAGGAGCGCTGCATTGGCTGCAAAACCTGCGTGGTCGCCTGCCCGTACGGCGCGATGGAGGTGGTTGTTCGTCCGGTTGTACGCAACAGCGGCATGGGGCTGAGCGTACGTGCGGAGAAAGCCGAAGCCAACAAATGCGATCTTTGCTATCACCGCGACGCCGGTCCGGCCTGCATGGAAGCCTGCCCGACGCATGCGCTTGTCTGCGTGGATCGCGACAAGCTTGAGCAGATGAGCGCCGAAAAGCGCCGTCGCGCGGCATTCGACACGTCGTCATCGCTGCTGTTCTGAACCCTATGTGCAGCAACGGCGTACAGCTGCGCGTGCGCGGCAAGGTGCAGGGCGTGGGGTTTCGCCCCTTCGTCTGGCAGCTGGCGCAGGCGCTTCAGTTGACCGGTGACGTCTGCAATGATGGAGAGGGCGTGCTGGTGCGCCTCGCGGGTAATGGGGGGGCCTTTACCGCGAGGCTGCATCAGGACTGTCCGCCGCTGGCACGCATTGACCACGTGGAAACGCAGCCGTTTACCTGGGCGCAGGTGCCGGAGGACTTTACCATCCGCCACAGCGCGGGCGGGACGATGGACACGCAGATTGTCCCCGATGCCGCGACCTGTCCGGCGTGCCTGGCTGAAATGCGCGACCCCGGCGAGCGCCGCTATCGCTATCCGTTTATCAACTGCACGCACTGCGGGCCGCGGTTTACCATTATCCGCGCGATGCCCTATGACCGTCCGGCCACGTCAATGGCCGCATTTCCCCTCTGCGTGCCGTGCGAAGCGGAGTACCGTAACCCTGCTGACCGCCGCTTTCACGCCCAGCCCGTAGCCTGCCCGGACTGCGGGCCAGCGCTGGAATGGCGCGCGGGCGACAACACCGCTTCCCGCGAGGCTGCGCTGCGCGCGGCGGTGGCGATGCTGAAAAGCGGCGGCATAGTCGCGGTCAAAGGGCTGGGCGGTTTTCATCTCGTCTGCGACGCGCGTAATCCGCAGGCGGTCGCGACGCTCCGGGTACGCAAGCAGCGTCCCGCGAAGCCGCTGGCGGTGATGATCCCAAACGCGGACGGCGTGCCGGAGGCGATCCAGACGCTGTTGCGCTCCTCCGCAGCGCCGATTGTGCTGACCCCAAAAGCCTCGCTTCCCGGGTTTCCCGAAGGGATTGCACCGGGACTCGATTGTATTGGCATCATGCTTCCCGCTAACCCGCTGCAACATTTACTGATGATGGACTTCCAGCGCCCGCTGGTGATGACTTCCGGCAACCTCAGCGGCAGACCGCCTGCCATGACCAACCAGCAGGCGCTGGATGAGCTCGGCGACATCGCGGACGGCTTCCTGCTGCATAACCGCGATATCCTGCAGCGGATGGATGATTCAGTGATGGATCGCGACGGCACGATGCTTCGCCGCGCGCGCGGTTTTGTGCCCGATGCCGTCACGTTGCCTGCGGGTTTTGAGAATATCCCCGCCATGCTGTGCACCGGCGCGGAGATGAAAAACACCTTCTGCCTGGTGCGTGGCAGCCAGGCGGTGCTGAGCCAGCATTTTGGCGATCTCGGTGACGAGGGCGTCGAAGCGCAGTGGCGAGGCGCGCTCTCGCTGATGCAGAAAATTTACGCCTTCCAGCCGAGGCGCGTGGTGTGCGACGCCCATCCGGGCTATCACACACAACGATGGGCGCAGGCGCAGGGGCTGCCGGTCGAAACCGTACTGCACCATCACGCCCATGCGGCGGCGTGCCTGGCGGAGAACGGCTGGCCGCTGAACGGCGGAGACGCGATTGCCCTGACGCTGGACGGGATCGGCATGGGCGAGAACGGCGCGCTGTGGGGCGGGGAGTGCCTGCGGGTGAGCTATCTCGCGTGCGAGCGTCTGGGCGGGCTGCCTGCCGTTGCGCTGCCGGGGGGCGATCTGGCGGCGCGGCAGCCGTGGCGCAATCTGCTCGCCCACTGCCTGGCGTTTGTCCCTGACTGGCAGCAGTACCCGGAAACGCGCGCGGTTCAGCGTGAAAACTGGCCGCTGCTGGCAACGGCGATCCGGCGCGGCATCAACGCGCCGCAGGCCTCGTCCTGTGGTCGCCTGTTTGATGCGGTCGCCTGCGTGCTGGGTATTGAAACCCAATCCTGGGAAGGTGAAGCGGCCTGCCGGCTGGAAGCGCTGGCTTCGCAGTGTGCGGGCGTCGACCATCCGGTGACGCTGAACGTGTATAACCTCGCGCAGTTCTGGCAGCAGTGGCTTGCCTGGCAGGCTGAGCCCTGCGAGCGCGCGTGGGCGTTTCACGACGCGCTGGCAAAAGGGCTGGCGGAACTCGCCGCGCGCCATGCCCGACGACTGTCGCTGTCGACAATCTGTCTCAGCGGCGGCGTGCTGCACAACCGTCTGCTGCGCGCGCGCCTGCGTCATTATCTTTCTGACTTTACGCTTCTTTTTCCTTCGCGCCTGCCCGCAGGTGACGGAGCGATCTCCTTCGGGCAGGCGGTGGTTGCCGCTGCCCGGTCATGTTCACAAAGGACTTAAAATGTTACGACTCTTACGCAATGAACCTCGCGCCGCGCTTCTGCTGCTGGCTCTGGTAATGGCAAACCTGCTGGCCTGGGGATGGGCATGGCACGCTTTTAGCGGCAGCACGGCGCTGATGGCCGCCAGCCTGCTGGCGTGGTGCTACGGGCTTCGTCACGCGGTGGACGCTGACCATATTGCGGCCATTGATACCGTGACGCGTAAGATGATGCAGCAGGGCAAACGTCCGTCCGGCGTGGGGGCGTGGTTCTCGCTGGGGCACTCCACCATCGTAGTGCTGGCCTCCATTGCTATCGCAGCGACCGCGACGGCGTTTCAGAAAAACATGGAATGGTTCCACGAAACCGGCAGCCTGATCGGCACCGCCGTGTCCGCCACCTTCCTGCTGGCGATGGCGCTGGTGAACATGGTGATCCTGCGCGGCGTCTGGCGCAGTTTTCAGGCGCTGAAGCAGGGCAGGCCCGTGCAGGGCGACATCACGCTCCCTGCCCAGGGTGGCGTCATGAACTGGCTGTTTGGCAAAACCTTCCGCCTGGTGAATAAAAGCTGGCAGATGTACCTGGTCGGTTTCCTGTTTGGCCTCGGCTTTGATACGGCCACCGAGATTGGCGTGCTGGGGATCTCTGCCGCCAGCGCGTCAAGCGGGATGTCGGTGTGGTCAATCATGGTCTTCCCGGCGCTCTTCGCCAGCGGCATGGCGCTGGTGGATACCCTCGATAACCTGTTGATGGTCGGCGCCTACGGCTGGGCGTTCAACAAGCCGCAGCGCAAGCTCTACTACAACATAACCATCACCGGCACCTCCGTGGTGGTGGCGCTGTTTATCGGCGGGCTGGAAGCGCTGGGTCTGCTGATGGACAAATTTGCCCTCAGCGGCGGCGTGTGGGATCTGATTGGCACGGTAAACGACAATCTGGGCAACGCCGGGTTTGTGGTGGTTGGGCTGTTTGTCGCCTGCTGGCTGATCTCCATGGTCAACTACCGCTGGCGCGGCTACGACGCGCTGGTGGTACGTTCCTGAACCGGCTCCTGCATGGCGCAACCTCCGCGACTTCCTCGATGGCTGGCGCATAGCGGCATACCGATAAAAAGATGCTGAAAATATAGGACTTTTGCGGAATAAAATATATTCCGCATTCTTCGCTTGTGTGAAATAGCGATAAAGATAATTGAGTTATTTATAAAAATTCGCCATGATTTGCCTCCTGCTGATGATATCTATTCAGACTGAGTTGGCTGCCAATAATAAAACTGGATGATGTTTTTAAGCTGTTTCATAGTAAAGCATTTACGAAAATAATAAATAAGGGATTGATGGCGATGATATATCTGCTTTGTATTTATTTGATGAATAGAATGCGTAAGAAAAAGCCCCGGAATATCGGGGCGGTGAATAATAAAATTCAAAGGTTAACTCTGCGTAGACTCGTTGTTGGCCGGGTAAACGAAGCGCCGCCCGGCAAAGCGAGGGTTAGGCAGGTAACTGTTTCAGCAGAGCGAAACCCTCCTTCATCCGGTCTTCACTAACCACAAAAGCGCGAAGCTGACCCTCGTTATCCGCGCCCCGCGCGACCATTCCCTGCGGTTCGAGGGTAATTTGCCAGTTCAGATCCTGACGTTGCGTTTCACCGGCAAGATGCAGCGGTAATTCCGGCGTTTTGACTTTAATCAGCATGGCGGGTAATTTCAGCGGCGCGTTGCCGCCGAGCAGGTTTTTCGCCAGATACATCGCACTTAATTGAATTGGCTGTAAAAAGGGCAGTGCCTGACCGTTAATTTCAGCGCAGTCGCCTAACGCGTAAATATCAGGTTGCGTGGTTTGCAGGTAGCTATTTACCTTCACGCCACGCTGTATTTCGGCGCCTGCGCGATGCGCCAGCGCGGTTTCCGGGCGCAGGCCCGTTGCGGCAACCACGACATCCACTTCAACGCTGCGCCTGTGGTCGAGCGTGGCAAGAATGCCGCCTTCGGTTTTACTCAGGCTTTGCAGCTGCGATTTCAACAGCAGATGCACCCCCATGTCGGTCAGGCGATGCTGTAAGCGACTACTTACTTCTGCGGGCATCAGCGACGACAGAATGCTCGCCGCGTGGTCGACCAGAGTCACGGATTTACCCGCCCGGCAGAAATCCATCGCCAGCTCGGTGCCTATCAGCCCGCCGCCGACAATCATCACGCGCTGTGCGTCGCGAAGCGCCGTTTCGCTGGCCTGATACTCCTGCTGGCTGTTGAGGGTGATCGTCAGCTCGCGGCCCTCAACCGGAGGCACAAACGCAGAGGCACCCGTGGCGAGCACCAGCCTGTCGTACTGCCAGGTCTTCTCTTTTGCTTTTACCACGTGGGCGGCGGCGTCGATGTCGGTGACCCAGGTGTAGGGAAACAGACGCAGGTTAAACTGCTCGGCGAACTCCCCCGCCGTCTGGCGGGTGAGGTCTTCGGCGCGCTGATTCTCACTAATCACGTGGCTTAAGTCAGGCTTGTTGTACTCGTCCATGCTGTCGGCGGCAATCACCGTCAGCGGCACGCTGGCATCCTGCTTGCGGATGCTTTTCACCAGCTGGCGGGCGGCAAAGCCCGAGCCGATGATGACGATTCCGTTGCTCATTTTGCCTCCGTACCCAGTTCGTCAAAAACGTCTTTTCCGAGGGAGCATTCCGGGCAGAGGAAGTTGTCAGGTACGTCGCGCCACGGCGTGCCCGGCGCGACATCCTGCAGCGGCTCGCCCAGCTCAGGATCGTAAATCCACTGGCAGACGCTGCACTGCATGCGCGGTCCGGGATCGGCGGCTTCCGCGGCAGGGCAGGCGTCCTGCTTTCCGCTTGGTTTTGCCGCCGCTTCCGGCAACGGAGCGAGCGCCCACTGACGGGCAATGTCGCGGCCGTGCTGGCGGCAGATCTCCAGGGCGTCGATATCCGGACGCCATTTCGCCTTCAGGCTGAGAGACATCTCAAAGCCCGCATCCTGCAGACGCGTAGACAGACGGTCTACCGCGCCGCCGCTCCAGCCGTGGGAGCCAAAGGCGCTGGCGCGCTTGTTGCGAAAACGCAGGCCGGTCATCTCTTCTACCAGACCGGCAATTTTCGGCATCATCACGTTGTTCATGGTGGAGGTGCCCACCAGCACGCCCTTAGAACGGAAGACGTTGGTCAATACCTCGTTCTTATCGCTGCGCGCCACGTTGAAGATTTTCACCGCCACGTTGGGGTCCACTTCGTTGATGCCCTGAGCAATGGCGTCCGCCATCATGCGGGTGTTGTTGGACATGGTGTCGTAGAAAATAGTGATGCGGTCTTCCTGATAGTCCGCCGCCCATTTCAGGTAGAGCTCCACAATCTGGGTTGGATTTTCACGCCATACCACGCCGTGGGAGGTGGCAATCATGTCCACCGGCAGGTTGAAGCCGAGGATCTCGGTGATTTTTGGCGTCACCAGGCGGCTGAACGGCGTCAGGATGTTGGCGTAGTAGCGCTGGCACTGCTCGAACAGCTCGGTCTGGTCCACTTCGTCGTTGAACAGGCGCTCGTCGCAGTAGTGCTGGCCGAAGGCGTCGTTGCTGAACAGCACCGCGTCGCCGGTCATGTAGGTCATCATGCTGTCCGGCCAGTGCAGCATCGGGGTTTCCACGAAGATCAGCTGCTTGCCGTTGCCGATATCCAGCGCGTCTCCGGTTTTCACGGTGTGGAAATTCCACTCCGGATGGTGGTGGTGGCCGTTGATCGAGTCGATGGCGTTGGTGGTGCAGTAGATCGGCGTGTTCGGAATGTAAGACATCAGCTCGGTCAGCGCGCCGGCGTGATCTTCTTCCGCGTGGTTGATGATGATGTAGTCGATGGCGTCCAGGTCGATTTCGCTGCGCAGGTTCTGCACGAACTCGCGGCTGAACTTGTGATCGACGGTATCGATCAG
Source organism: Enterobacter cloacae complex sp. SHL020 (assembly GCF_049236945.1). Taxonomy (NCBI): domain Bacteria; kingdom Pseudomonadati; phylum Pseudomonadota; class Gammaproteobacteria; order Enterobacterales; family Enterobacteriaceae; genus Enterobacter; species Enterobacter cloacae complex sp. SHL020. The sequence continues at coordinate 135,637 of NZ_JBMKJF010000005.1, read as the reverse complement.
CACGTTTTTATCTTCGCGGATGAGATAGCTATTGTAACTGCTGCCGCGCAGCGTTTTGTATTCCGTCCCGTGGAAATCGCGCACTTCCCAGTCACGTTGACCCACCCAATGAATGTTATTTTTAACCAGAATAGACATAGCAACCTCTACGTAATACAGCATTTTCAAATAAGATGGTTTGCCTATATCAAGTTGCGTGCCAGTTCTTAATTTATTGATTTTAATTAATTAATATTTCCATGAACCGTAATGGGTAGTCATTATGACTATCAAAAGAAGTGTCAATATGACAATATGCATTGTCAAAATGACAGCGAGGTCACTATGAGCTTTTCCGTAGACGTGCTGGCGAAGATCGCCATTGAGCTGCAGACCGGTATCGGCCATCAGGACCGCTTTCAGCGGCTGATCTCCACGCTGCGCCACGTGCTTGAGTGCGATGCGTCCGCGCTACTGCGCTACGAGGGGCGGCAGTTTATTCCGCTGGCTATTGACGGGCTGGCGAAGGACGTGCTCGGGCGGCGTTTTACCCTTGAGGGCCATCCGCGTCTGGAAACCATCGCCCGCGCTGGTGACGTGGTGCGTTTCCCGGCGGACAGCGACTTGCCCGACCCGTACGACGGGCTTATTCCCGGACAGGAGAGCCTCAAGGTGCATGCCTGTATCGGCCTGCCTTTATTTGCCGGACAAAACCTGATTGGCGCGCTGACCCTCGACGGCCTTTCGCCGGACCAGTTCGACACCTTTAGCGACGAAGAGCTGCGCCTGATTGCCGCCCTGGCCGCCGGGGCGCTGAACAATGCCCTGCTGATTGAACAGCTGGAGAGCCAGAACATCCTTCCCGGCAGCCCGGCGGCGTTTGAGCAGGTAACGCACACGGAGATGATCGGCCTCTCTCCGGGTATGGCGCAGCTCAAAAAAGAGATTGAGATTGTCGCCGCCTCCGATTTGAACGTGCTGATCTTCGGGGAGACCGGCACCGGCAAGGAGCTGGTGGCGAAGTCCATTCACGAAGCGTCGCCGCGCGCGGTCAATCCGCTGGTGTACCTCAACTGCGCCGCGCTGCCGGAAAGCGTGGCGGAAAGCGAGCTTTTTGGTCACGTTAAAGGGGCGTTTACCGGGGCCATCAGCAACCGCAGCGGCAAGTTCGAAATGGCCGATAACGGCACGCTGTTTCTGGATGAAATCGGCGAGCTCTCCCTGTCGCTGCAGGCCAAGCTGCTGCGCGTGCTGCAGTACGGCGACATCCAGCGCGTGGGGGATGACCGCAGCCACAGAGTGGACGTTCGCGTGCTGGCGGCCACCAACCGTGACCTGCGCGAAGCGGTGCTGTCAGGACAGTTCCGCGCCGACCTGTTCCATCGCCTGAGCGTGTTCCCGCTTACCGTGCCGCCGCTGCGCGAGCGTGGGGACGATGTGGTGCTGCTGGCCGGCTTTTTCTGCGAGCAGTGCCGTCTCAGGATGGGGCTTTCCCGCGTGGTGCTGAGCCCGGAGGCACGGTCGCATCTGCTGAGCTACGGCTGGCCGGGTAACGTGCGCGAGCTGGAGCATGCGATTCACCGCGCGGTGGTGCTGGCGCGGGCGACGCGTTCGGGTGATGAAGTGGTGCTCCACGCGCGGCATTTTGCGCTGCAGGATGAAACCGCACCGGCTATCGCCCAGGCAGTACCCGAGATAGCGAATGAAAATCTGCGTGAAGCCACGGAGGCGTTTCAGCGTCAGATGATTACCCGCGCGCTGGAGCAGAATAACCGCAGCTGGGCGGCGTGCGCGCGGGCGCTGGAGGTGGACGTCGCCAACCTGCACAGGCTGGCGAAGCGTCTCGGGCTGAAGGGTTAGATAATGCCGGCCTGATAGAAATCCTGTAGGTTGATGGCGCCGCACAGCCTGCCGGCGTCATCCACCACCGGTGCGGCGGTGATTTTGCGCTTCATCAGCACCTCTTTGGCTTCAATGGCGCGGCTCTCGGCGTTCAGCGTCAGCCCGCCTTTGGTCATGGCGTCCGACACTTTGGTTTCCAGCCTGCCGCCGCCCACCAGCCAGCGGCGCAGGTCGCCGTCGGTGAACACGCCCTTTACGCTCCCGCCGTCATCGCACACCGCAACCAGCCCAAGACCGGTGCGGCTGAGCTCCAGCATCGCGTCCATGACGCTGGTATCGAGCTTGACCTGCGGAATGGCATCGTCGGTGCGCATCAGGTGGTGAACCTTGTTGAGCAGGCGTGCGCCGAGCGCGCCCGCCGGATGCGAACGGGCGAAATCTTCTTCGTTAAAGCCGCGCGCCTGCATCACCGCCATTGCCAGCGCGTCGCCCATCATCAGGGTGTTAACGGTGCTGGAGGTCGGGGCGAGGTGCATCGGACAGGCTTCACGCTCAACGGAAATATCCAGCGTCGCCTTGGCGGCCAGCGCCAGCGGCGAGCGGGATTTCCCGGTCATCGCCAGCAGGGCGACCGATTTTTCCTGCAGGCGCGGAATAATCAGGTCCAGCTCTTTGGCCGAACCGGAGTAGGAGATAAACAGCATCACGTCGCGGCTTTCAATCATCCCCAGATCGCCGTGCAGCGCCTCAGCAGGGTGCACGAAGAACGCCGGGGTGCCGGTGCTGGCGAGCGTCGCGGCAATCTTTTTGCCGATATGGCCGGATTTACCGATGCCCGCCACGATCACTTTGCCTTCGCAGTGGATAATGGTGTTGGCGGCGCGGACAAAATCCTCGCCCAGACGTTCCGGCAGGCGGCTGGCTTCCTGCAGTTCCAGCATCAGCGTCTGGCGGCCCGTTTCTAACAGAAAATCACTCATCTCTCTCTCCGGTTACGATCACGTCGATTCCTTTCTCTTCCAGCGCTTTTTTGAACGCCGGGTCGATACCCGCGTCGGTAATCAGCTTATCAACGCTTTCAAGGCTACAGACAATGTTGGGGCTTTTACGGCCAAACTTCGACGAGTCTGCCATCAAAATCACTTCCCGCGCGGCGTTGCACATGGCTTTACTGACGCTGAACACCTCGTTGAACGTCGTAACGCCGGCGTTCAGGTCGATGCCGTCGGTGCCCATAAACAGTTTATCAAAGCTGAAGTGGTCGAAGGCATTCTCCGCCAGTTGGCCGTGAAACGACGCCGATTTTTTGCGGAAGGTGCCGCCGGGCATCAGGATGGTCTGCTCGCTGTCAAACTCCGACAGGGCGTTGACGATGTGCAGGCTGTTGGTCATCACCGTGATGTTGTTAAAGCGGCTGAGCAGCGGGATCATCTGCAGGACGGTGCTGCCTGCATCCAGAATGATGGAGTCGCCATCGTGGATAAATTTTACGGCGGCTTCGGCAATCAGCGCTTTCTGGTGGGTATTGATCAGCGTTTTGTGGTCGATAGGCGGGTCCGCTTCGTCCTTATTGAGCACCACGCCGCCGTAGGTTCGAATGACGGCGCCAGAGTTTTCGAGCAATACCAGGTCCTTGCGTATTGTCGTGCCGGTGGTGTCAAAGTAGTGGGCCAGATCCTCTACCGAGCATTTTCCCTGCTTTTGCAGATGCTCGAGAATGGCCGCCTGCCGCTGACGAGGTTTCATAGGCGCTTCGTTCCTTAGGTTGCGAAATGATAATTTCGCAAGTCTATAGCTTTCACAACGAAATTATCCATGTTTCAGATTAAGCGCTAATGATAGTGCATTCTGACAGAGCGGATCATGGGGAAAGATCACATCAGGCCGTAATTCCTGCAGCGAAATGCCGTTGATTGCCTGGATTTTCACCGGACGGGCGAAGACGGTCATGCCGCGCATGATGAGGGAATCGCAGACGTGATTGTTTTCATCCAGCGCAATAGCCACGACGACGCGCGGTTTAAAGCGTCCGCCGGATCGTCCGACGCCGACGCGACCTTTCTGACACAGCGCGTCAAACGCGCGGTTAAACTGGTGGATCTGCCAGCCGCCAAACGCCATCTGGCAGATCCAGGCGAGGGCGGCGATGGTGATGAGTGCGGTGACCATATCGGCTCCTTGTTTTGTTCCCTCTCCCCGTGGGAGAGGGTTAGGGTGAGGGCATCAGCCCGCTCGATCAGAACATCACCTGCCCGCCGGTGACGTTAATCGACTGCCCGGTGCAGTACGAGGCTTTCGAGCTGGCGTAAAACAGCAGCATGTTCAGCACGTCCTGATAATCGCACCCGCGCTTCAGCGGCACTTTATCGATGTAGTACTGCTCCACTTCCTCAGCCTTGATGCCGAGCTTGGTGGCATACTGCGGCAGCAGGGACTGGAACATCGGCGATTTCAGCAGGTTACCCAGCATCAGCGAATGCACGGTAATGCCGTACTCGGCCAGATCCAGCGCCAGAGACTGCGTCAGCCCCACGCCGCCAAACTTCGCGGCGCTGTAGCCGGAGTTGTGCTTGCTGCCCACTTTCCCTGATTTGGAGTTGATCTGAATGATGCGCCCCTGAATGCCGTCGCGGATCATCAGACGGGAAAACTCGCGGGCGCAGAGGAAATAGCCCACCAGATTCACCTGCAGCGAACGGTCAAAATCCCCCAGCTCGAAATCGCTGATAAAGGCCGCTTTCGCAATCCCCGCGCTGTAGACCAGCAGGTCGGTACGCCCAAAAATCTCGTCCACGCCGCGGGCCAGCGCCATCACGCTCTGCTCGCTGGTGGCGTCGGCACCAAACCCGTACGCCATCCCTTCGCCAAACTCGGTGTTAATGGTGTCCGCCACGCGGGCGGCTTTTTCACTCTGAATGTCCACTACCGCCACGCGGTAGCCCTCTGCGGCAAGCCCACGGCAGAGGAACTCGCCTAAGGTTTGTCCTCCACCAATGACAACGGCAACCTGACTCATGTGTTTCTCCTTAATTACGCAACAAATTTTAACGTGCAGCCTGGGGTGACAGCCTGCGGAACCGGGCCCGCTACGTGAACAGTGCCGGGATATTCCGCCTGCGGCTGGCCGTCGAAACGCAGGGTGATGTGGCCCAGCTCGCGCAGGTTTTGCTCGGCGACGTCGCCGACGGCGGTGACGGCATAGCGCGCCTCGCCCAGCTCAAGCTGGCTCCCGGCCTTCAGCTCGCCCTTTAGCTCGCCGTGGCAGTGGATAAAACAAAACTCTTCGATATCCGCAGGCGCCCCTTCGCGGAAGGTGATAAGCATCTGGTCGCTCAGCGCGTCGGCCGCGCTCTGGCCGATGCGGGTAATGGTGGTCTGGTAAATGACGGTCATCGCAGGAACCTCTTATTGATAAATAAAGCCGGAGACAAACCAGGCAATCAGCACCGTCGGCGCGCCCGTCAGGAAGCGGCTAACCAGCACGGACGGCACACCCACGCGCACGGTGTCCTGGCGAGCTTCCGCCAGCGACAGCCCAACGGGGATGAAATCGCACGCCGCCTGGGCGTTAATGGCAAACAGGGCGGGCAGGGCGAGGTGCGGGGGAATGTTCCCCAGACCAATCTGCACGCCAATCAGCACGCCGATGACCTGGGCAATCACCGCGCCCGGGCCGAGGAACGGCGACAGCAGCGGGAAGGAGCAGATCAGCGCCAGCGTCACCAGTCCGAGCGGGTGGCTGGCGAGCGGGGCGAGGCCGTGGGCAATCCAGTCGCCCAGGCCGGACGCCATGATGATGCCGATCAGCGCCGAGACGAACGCCATAAACGGCAGAATGGTTTTCAGCACCGTGTCGATGGTGTCGCGCCCGGACTGGAACAGCACCGCCACGGCGGACCCCATGCCCATCCCGACCTTCGCCAGCAGGCCGTCGCTCTGCTCGGTGATTTTCTTAGTGGTGTCATACTCGCGCGGGGCCGCTTTTTGCGGCGCGGCAGTGTCATTCACCAGCGTGATGTTGTCCTCCTTCACGCCTGAGACATAAATGTCTTCAAGGATGTACTGCGCCAGCGGGCCGGATTTTCCGGTGGAGTGAATATTTACCGTCGGAATGCGGCGCTTCGGATAGATGCCGCAGCGCAGCGTGCCGCCGCAGTCGATCACCGCCACGCCGATTTCCGCCTCCGGTGGTTCCCCTTCTTTGAAGCCGTCGACCGCTTCCCAGCCGGTCAGCTCGCGAAGCCTGTCGACGATCGCCGGGCGCGTGCCTGCGGTGATGTAAACAATCTTTTTGCCTTCGGTGGCGTCGAACTCCAGCGGGCCGCCCCAGCCGCCCGTGCCTTTCTCAATGCGGATCCGGTTCATGCTGTGGCTCCTGAAAGATGGACCTTCTGTTCAAGCTGGATGCCCATTTTTTTCTCAAAAATGGCGGTGGTGAGGTCGGTCACCCAGCCGCGGAAGAAGTTGGTGACCAGGCCAACCAGCAGGTAGCTCACCGCCAGCGGGCCGAGCGGCAGGCCAAGGGTGGTGAGACCGCTGGCGATCCCGAGATACACAAACAGCTCGCCGGGGTTAATGTGCGGGAACAGGCCGTTCATCGAATGGCAGCTGTAGGAGGCGGCGGCGTAGTAGCTCGGCTTGTACTTTTCCGGCATGAAGCGGCCGAGGCTTAAGGTCATCGGGTTGCAGAACACGAAGGTACCGATGAACGGCAGTACCAGGTAGCGGGACAGCGGATTCCCGGCACAGCGCTGGGCGAAGCGTTCAATGCGCTGCTGGCCGATAAAGTTGATCAGCGCGTTCATGATCACTAGCAGGCTGATCAGCAGGGGCAGGATCCCGGTCACCATGCCGGTGAACACTTCTCCGCCTTTCTGAAACAGCCCGATGAACCACTCGGCGCCGTGGGTGATGGTTTCTATCATTCTTCTCTCCTGTGGGGCTTTTTTGTTTTTGTCTGACTGGGCTAATAATAATCACTTTGAAAGGTTTTAAAGTGTTAATTAGATCTCACAATGAAAGAAAAAAGGATTATTTTGAAAGTTTATTGGCGGGGCGAATGATTTTCGGTGGAAAAAAGCGCGGATTTGCGTGGGGGAGGCGCGTACCGCTTCCTTGAGGTGTTGCGGATGCTTTACCATACTGGGTTCTTATCGAACCCGTTAAATGGATGTCTCATGTTCAAGCGTCGTTATGCAGCGCTGTTGCCTGCGCTTATTCTGCTGTCTGCCTGTAGTAGCAAACCTAAGACCGAAGCCGTTCAGCAAACGGCGGGCGCGCCTTCCGGAGGATTCCTGCTGGAGCCGCAGCACAATATGATGCAGATGGGCGGCGACTTCGCGAATAACCCGGCGGCCGAGCAGTTCATCGATAAAATGGTGAGCAAGCACGGCTTTGACAGACAGCAACTGCACGAAATTTTGTCTCAGGCCAAGCGCCTGGACTACGTGCTGCGCCTGATGGACAGGCAGGCGCCGACCGCCCAGGTGCCGAGCGGGCCAAACGGCGCGTGGCTGCGCTATCGCAAACAGTTTATTACCCCGGACAACGTGCAAAATGGCGTGGTGTTCTGGAATCAGTATGAAGATGCGCTCAACCGCGCGTGGCAGGTCTACGGCGTACCGCCTGAAATCATCGTCGGGATTATCGGCGTGGAAACCCGCTGGGGCCGCGTGATGGGTAAAACCCGCATCCTCGACGCGCTGGCGACGCTCTCCTTTAATTACCCGCGGCGCGCGGAGTATTTCTCTTCCGAGCTGGAAACCTTCCTGCTGATGGCACGCAACGAGCAGGACGATCCGCTCGATCTGAAAGGGTCGTTTGCCGGCGCGATGGGCTACGGTCAGTTTATGCCGTCCTCCTATAAGCAGTATGCCGTCGACTTTAACGGTGATGGTCACATCAACCTGTGGGATCCGGTGGATGCCATCGGCAGCGTGGCGAACTACTTCAAAGCGCACGGCTGGACGCCGGGCGGTCAGGTTGCCGTTCAGGCAAACGGCGAGGCGTTTGGTCTGGAAAACGGCTTCAAAACCAAATACAGCGTCGCACAGCTGACGGCGGCGGGCTTAACGCCAACCCAGCCGCTGGGCAATGTCGATCAGGTGAGCCTGCTGCGCCTGGACGTGGGAACCGGCTATCAGTACTGGTACGGCATGCCGAACTTCTACACCATTACCCGCTATAACCACAGCACCCATTATGCAATGGCGGTGTGGCAGCTGGGGCTGGCAGTGTCTCAGGCGCGCGTTCCGGCGGCGTCGCCGTTTAGTCAGTAAGTCATCTTATTCCACCCTCTCCCTTTGGGAGAGGGTACCTCGCGCCCGTCCTGGTTTTCTCAGAAACATTTCGCCACACTCCCTTTTCAAACCCGCCATTTACATATTAACCGCCTTTCATTATTGTTATGTTATAACATTTAATGTGGTGTCGACATGTCAACGTCCCTTTTTTCTCTGTCTGCTATGGTTCGGCTTTTGCTGGCGCTGGTGCTTGTTGTCTTTATCGGGCTGGCCGTGCGCTGGGCGGTGGCATTGCCATGATCGTGATGAACGAACTGGTCGCGGGTTATGAACGCCTGCCCGTTACGCGGCCCCTCTCGGGCACCATTGAACGCGGCAGCATGACCGCCATTATCGGCGCTAACGGCTGCGGGAAATCCACGCTGCTGAAAACGCTGGCGGGGTTTATTCCTCCCGTCAGCGGCGGTTTCCGCTGGCAGGGTAAGCGCCCGGTCATCGGCTGGCTGGCACAGCGTCACGCCCTGGAGGCGCAGTTTCCGCTGACCGTACAGGACGTGGTAAGCATGGGCTGCTGGCCGGGCATTTCGCTTTTTTCCGGGTTTCGTCGCGAAACGCGGCTGCGCATTGCCAGCGCGCTTGAGCGCGTCGGGCTTGAGTCCATGGCGTTATCCACCATCGATGAACTCTCCGGCGGTCAGTTTCAGCGCATGCTGTTTGCCCGCGTCCTGGTGCAGCAGGCGCCGCTGGTGATGCTGGATGAACCCTTTACCGGGGTCGATGAAGCCACCTGCAGCGTGCTGATGGATTTGATGCTGGAGATGTATATGCAGGGGCAAACGCTGCTCGCGGTACTGCACGACAGCGAGCGCGTGTCGCGCCATTTTCCGCAGACGCTGCGGCTGGATGCTGACGTTCCCCGGTGGAAAACCGAGCGGGTGAGGGTGGCATGATCTGGCATCTCTTTTTTCAGCCGTTCATTGAGTACGGCTTTATGCGTCGCGCGCTGGTGGTTTGCCTGGCGCTCTCCGTCAGCACCACCGCGCTCGGCGTGTTTCTTCAGCTGCGTCGGATGAGCCTGATGGGCGACGCCCTTTCTCACGCCATTTTGCCGGGTGTCGCCGTGGGGTATTTGCTCAGCGGTATGTCGCTGCTGGCGATGAGTATTGGCGGTTTTATCGCGGGAATTACCGTGGCGCTGCTGGCCGGTCTGGTCAGTCGACGCACGCCGCTGAAAGAAGATGCCAGCTTTGCCGGGTTTTATCTTGGCTCGCTGGCGCTGGGGGTCACGCTGGTGTCGCTGCGCGGGTCGAATGTCGATCTGCTGCATCTGCTGTTTGGCTCTATCCTCGCCGTGGACAAGGACGCCGCGCTGTTTGTCACGGGCGTGTGTATGTTCACCCTTATCACACTGGCGCTGTTTTATCGCGGGCTGGTCACAGAAGCGTTTGATACTGCCTGGCTGCAGGTGAACGCCCGCTGGCTGCCTGGCCTGCTGCACGGACTGTTTCTGGCGCTGCTGGTGCTTAACCTGGTGGCTGGTTTTCAGGTGCTCGGCACGCTGATGGCCGTCGGGCTGATGATGCTTCCGGCCGTGGCGGCACGCTGCTGGGTGCGCACGCTACCAGCCTTACTTCTGATGGCGGGGATAAGCGGTATTTTCTGCGCATGGCTGGGGCTGAGCCTCTCCTGGGCGATGAGCCTCCCGGCCGGGCCGTCCATCGTGCTCACCGCCAGCGCGCTGTTCTTTATTTCCATTTTACTGGGTACGCGAAGCAGGCTCGCTGGCAGCCTGCGGGCGTATTTTTAACGCAAGGGGAAACGATGAAACGTACAGGATTTGTAGTGGCGCTCGCGCTGGGGATGATGTCGCACGGCGTGATGGCGAAAACGCTGAATGTGGTGACCAGCTTTTCGATTCTGGGGGATATCACGCAGGAGGTAGGCGGTGACCATGTGAACGTGACGACGCTGGTCGGTCCGGACGGCGATCCGCACACCTTTGAACCGTCGCCGAAAGACAGCGCGGCCCTGAGCAAGGCTGATGTGGTGGTGGTGAACGGCCTGGGGCTGGAAGGCTGGCTTGACCGTCTGGTAAAAGCCTCCGGGTTCAAAGGGCAACTGGTTGTCGCCTCAACAGGGGTGAAAACCCACACGCTTGAGGAAGATGGAAAGACTGTGACCGATCCGCACGCGTGGAACAGCGCGGCGAACGGGGCGCTGTATGCACAAAATATTCTGAACGGGCTGGTGAAAGCCGATCTGCAGGACAAAGCCGCGCTGGAAGCCTCCGGTAAACCGTATATCGCGCAGCTTAACCAGCTGGATAACTGGGCCAAAACGCGCTTTAGCCAGATCCCGCCGGCGAAGCGTCACGTGCTGACCAGCCATGACGCGTTCGGCTATTTCAGCCGCGCCTACGGCGTGACGTTTATGGCGCCGCAGGGGCTGTCGTCTGAGAGCGAAGCCAGCGCGGCGCAGGTCGCCGAGATTATCAATCAGATTAAAGCCGACGGCGTGAAAACCTGGTTTATGGAGAATCAACTCGATCCGCGTCTGGTGAAACAGATTGCGTCGGCGACGGGCGCACAGCCCGGGGGGGAGCTTTACCCCGAAGCGCTGTCGGCAAAAGGTGGGGTGGCAGACACCTACGTTAAGGCGTTTCGCCACAATGTGAACACCCTCGCTGAGAGCATGAAATAACCTTTCCACCGCCGGTGCGTCCGTACCGGCTTTTTTCTGAAGCCCCCTCGTAAAACCTGAAGTGCATCCCCACATCTGACGAGAAAGTGCTATCTTGTGCAGCACGTTTTTCTGATGCCTGGAGCGAGAATGACTGACCATGAATTGATGCAGCTTAGCGAGATCGTTGGCCTTGCGCTGAAGCAGCGTGGCGCGACAATCACCACCGCGGAATCCTGCACCGGCGGCTGGGTGGCGAAAGCGATTACCGATATTGCCGGCAGTTCAGCCTGGTTTGAACGCGGTTTTGTGACCTACAGTAACGAAGCTAAAGCTCAGATGATTGGCGTGCGTGAATCCACGCTTGAACAGCATGGCGCGGTCAGCGAACCGGTGGTGATCGAGATGGCCATTGGCGCGCTCAAAGAGGCGCGGGCAGATTACGCCATTTCCATTAGCGGCATTGCGGGCCCGGACGGCGGCAGTGACGTGAAGCCTGTCGGCACCGTCTGGTTTGGGTTCGCCACCTCCAAAGGGGAAGGGATCACCCGCCGGGAGTGCTTCAGCGGCGATCGCGAAAGCGTGCGTCGTCAGGCAACCGTTTATGCGTTAAAAACGCTCTGGCAACAATTTCTACAAAACACTTGATACTGTATGACCATACAGTATAATTGCACCAACAGAACAGAAATCCACGGTGAAGCACAGTCGCTTCTCCCGGCATGACAGGAGTAATAATGGCTATCGACGAAAACAAACAGAAAGCGTTGGCGGCAGCACTGGGCCAGATCGAAAAGCAATTCGGTAAAGGCTCCATCATGCGCCTGGGTGAAGACCGTTCCATGGATGTGGAAACCATCTCCACCGGTTCGCTTTCTCTGGATATCGCGCTGGGCGCTGGCGGTCTGCCTATGGGCCGTATCGTAGAAATCTACGGGCCAGAGTCCTCCGGTAAAACCACCCTGACGCTGCAGGTGATTGCCGCGGCACAGCGCGAAGGTAAAACCTGTGCGTTTATTGATGCCGAGCACGCGCTGGACCCTGTTTATGCTCGCAAGCTGGGCGTGGATATCGACAACCTGCTGTGTTCTCAGCCGGACACCGGTGAGCAGGCGCTGGAAATTTGTGATGCGCTGGCGCGTTCTGGTGCCGTTGACGTTATCGTGGTCGACTCCGTTGCCGCACTGACGCCAAAAGCCGAAATCGAAGGTGAAATCGGTGACTCTCACATGGGCCTCGCGGCACGTATGATGAGCCAGGCGATGCGTAAGCTGGCGGGTAACCTGAAGCAGTCCAACACGCTGCTGATCTTCATCAACCAGATCCGTATGAAAATTGGTGTGATGTTCGGTAACCCGGAAACCACTACCGGTGGTAACGCACTGAAATTCTACGCCTCTGTCCGTCTGGATATCCGCCGTATCGGCGCGGTGAAAGAGGGTGAGAACGTGGTCGGTAGCGAAACCCGCGTGAAGGTTGTGAAGAACAAAATCGCCGCGCCGTTCAAACAGGCTGAATTCCAGATCCTCTACGGCGAAGGGATCAACTTCCTCGGCGAGCTGGTTGACCTGGGCGTGAAAGAGAAGCTGATTGAAAAAGCAGGCGCCTGGTACAGCTACAACGGTGACAAGATTGGTCAGGGTAAAGCGAACGCGATCTCCTGGCTGAAAGAGAACCCGGCTGCGGCGAAAGAGATTGAGAAGAAGGTGCGTGAGCTTCTGCTGAACAACCAGGACTCCAAACCTGATTTCGTGGTGGATGCCGCGGATGCTGAAGAAACTAACGAAGACTTTTAATTCTTTCGTTTAAAAATGAAGGGCTGCTGATGCGGCCCTTTTTGCATTTCTGAACCAGCAGGTTTTTTTATGAGTGAACCGACAACACGTCGACCCGCGTATGCACGCTTACTTGACCGCGCGGTGCGCATCCTGGCCGTTCGTGACCACAGTGAACAGGAGCTGCGGCGAAAACTGTCGGCGCCGGTAATGAGTAAAAACGGGCCGGAAGAGATTGATGCCACCGCGGAGGATTATGACCGCGTAATTGCCTGGTGCTACGAGCATCGTTATCTTGATGACGAGCGTTTTGCCTCGCGGTTTCTCGCCAGCCGCGGCCGTAAAGGATATGGGCCCGCGCGCATCCGGCAGGAGCTGAACCAGAAAGGGGTGGCCCGGGAGTCCATCGAAAAAGCGATGCGCGAATGCGATACTGACTGGTGCGAGCTGGCCAGAGAACAGGCGATTCGTAAATACGGCGAACCGCTGCCGCGTGAATTTTCAGAAAAAGTCAAAATCCAGCGCTTTTTGCTCTACCGCGGCTTTCTGATGGAAGATATTCAGGATATCTGGCGTAATTTTGCCGATTGAACGCATGCGGGATTTTACTTCCCACTAAAGAAAACTTATCTTATTCCCACTTTTTCCAGTAGCTGGTCTGTCCAACGGTTTACCGATACAGGCTGGCTACGACATTTCGTTAGCTTGATTTCAGGATAATTATGAGCAAGAGCACCGCTGAGATCCGTCAGGCGTTTCTCGATTTTTTCCATAGTAAGGGACACCAGGTTGTTGCCAGCAGCTCCCTGGTACCGAACAACGATCCAACTCTGCTGTTTACCAACGCCGGGATGAACCAGTTCAAGGATGTGTTCCTTGGTCTCGACAAGCGTAATTATTCCCGCGCCACAACCTCACAGCGTTGCGTGCGTGCGGGCGGTAAACACAACGACCTGGAAAACGTCGGTTACACCGCGCGTCACCATACATTCTTCGAAATGCTGGGTAACTTCAGCTTCGGCGACTACTTCAAACACGATGCTATTCAATATGCGTGGGAACTGCTGACCGGTGAAAACTGGTTCAACCTGCCGAAAGAGCGTCTGTGGGTTACCGTCTATGAAACCGATGACGAAGCCTACGAAATCTGGGAAAAAGAAGTCGGGATCCCGCGCGAGCGTATTATTCGCATCGGTGATAACAAAGGCGCGCCATACGCGTCTGACAACTTCTGGCAGATGGGTGATACCGGCCCTTGCGGTCCGTGCACCGAGATCTTCTACGATCACGGCGACCACATCTGGGGTGGGCCTCCGGGCAGCCCGGAAGAAGACGGCGATCGCTACATTGAGATCTGGAACATCGTGTTCATGCAGTTCAACCGTCAGGCTGACGGTACGATGGAGCCGCTGCCGAAGCCTTCCGTCGATACCGGTATGGGCCTGGAGCGTATTGCCGCGGTTCTGCAGCACGTTAACTCCAACTACGAGATTGATCTGTTCAGCACCCTGATCAAAGCCGTTGCGGACGTTACCGGCGCGACCGATCTGAACAACAAATCGCTGCGCGTTATCGCGGACCACATTCGTTCCTGTGCGTTCCTGATTGCCGACGGCGTTATCCCGTCGAATGAAAACCGTGGCTACGTGCTGCGTCGTATTATTCGTCGTGCCATCCGTCACGGCAACATGCTGGGCGCGAAGGACACCTTCTTCTATAAACTCGTTGGGCCACTGATTGGCGTGATGGGTGCTGCCGGTGATGAGCTGAAACGCCAGCAGGCACAGGTAGAGCAGGTTCTGAAAACCGAAGAAGAGCAGTTTGCGCGTACGCTGGAGCGCGGTCTGGCGCTGCTGGACGAAGAGCTGGCGAAACTTAAGGGCGACACGCTGGATGGCGAAACCGCTTTCCGCCTGTACGACACCTACGGCTTCCCGGTTGACCTGACGGCAGACGTTTGCCGTGAGCGCAACATCAAAGTTGACGAAGCGGGCTTCGAAGCCGCGATGGAAGAGCAGCGTCGTCGTGCGCGTGAATCCAGCGGTTTCGGTGCAGACTACAACGCGATGATCCGCGTTGATAGTGCGTCAGAATTCAAAGGTTATGACGCGCTGGAACTGACCGGCAAAGTGACCGCTCTGTTTGTTGACGGTAAAGCCGTGGACAGCATCAGCGCGGGCCAGGATGCGGTTGTCATTCTGGACAAAACGCCGTTCTACGCGGAATCCGGCGGTCAGGTTGGCGATAAAGGCGAACTGAAAGGCAACGGTTTCAGCTTCAGCGTCAGCGACACCCAGAAATACGGTCAGGCGATTGGTCACCAGGGCAAACTGGTTTCCGGTTCTCTGAAAGTGGGCGAGGGCGTACAGGCTAACGTGGATGAAGCTCGCCGCGCGCGCATTCGTCTGAACCACTCTGCAACCCACCTGATGCACGCAGCCCTGCGCGACGTGCTCGGTACCCACGTTGCACAGAAAGGTTCTCTGGTTAACGACAAAGTGCTGCGCTTCGACTTCTCGCATTTTGAAGCGATGAAACCGTCTGAAATCCGCGCGGTGGAAGATCTGGTGAACGCGCAGATCCGTCGTAACCTGCCAATCGAGACCCACATCATGGAGCTCGAGGACGCGAAGAAAAAAGGTGCGATGGCGCTGTTTGGTGAGAAATACGACGAGCGCGTTCGCGTGCTGAGCATGGGCGACTTCTCTACCGAGCTGTGCGGCGGTACGCACGCATCGCGCACCGGTGACATCGGCCTGTTCCGCATTGTTTCCGAGTCGGGAACGGCGGCAGGTGTGCGTCGTATTGAAGCGGTGACCGGTGAAGGTGCGATTGCCAGCCTGCATGCGCAGAGCGATCAGCTGCACGACATCGCGCAGCTGCTGAAAGGCGATAGCCAGAACCTGGGCGAGAAAGTGCGCGTTGCGCTGGATCGCACGCGTCAGCTGGAAAAAGAGCTGCAGCAGCTGAAAGAGCAGGCTGCGGCGCAGGAGAGTGCAAACCTCTCCAGCAAGGCTGTAAACATTAAGGGCGTCAAACTGCTGGTCAGCGATCTGGCGGGCGTTGAGCCTAAGATGCTGCGTACTATGGTCGACGATCTCAAGAACCAGCTTGGTTCTACCGTTATCGTGCTGGCGACAGTGGCAGAAGGTAAGGTTTCTCTGATTGCGGGCGTCTCTAAGGATGTGACCGACCGCGTAAAAGCAGGGGAACTGATTGGTATGGTCGCTCAGCAGGTGGGCGGCAAGGGTGGCGGTCGTCCGGACATGGCGCAAGCCGGTGGTACGGATGCGGCGGCACTTCCGCAAGCTTTGGCCAGCGTTGAAAGCTGGGTAAGCGCGAAACTGTAATAACTACAAAGCACAAGCAGACGCCATAGCGGTAACGTTATGGCGTCTTGTTCACTGTGCTATCGATAACGATAAAGTCAGGTTGAGTTTGTGTATATCGGCTAAACTTACGTTTAACAGAATGTGATGCCGTGACTGCTTACACTTTACGTGTTTGTCATCGCTTACTTTTTGGCGTTATATGATGGATAATGCCGGGATACAAGAGACCCGACTCTTTTAATCTTTCAAGGAGCAAAGAATGCTGATTCTGACTCGTCGAGTTGGTGAGACCCTCATGATTGGGGATGAGGTCACCGTGACAGTTTTAGGGGTAAAGGGTAACCAGGTACGTATTGGTGTTAACGCTCCTAAAGAAGTATCTGTCCACCGTGAAGAGATCTACCAGCGTATCCAGGCTGAAAAATCCCAGCAGTCCAGTTACTGATATTGTCGCGTCTCGCTGTCGGGCGAGACGCAACCCTCCTGTCATTTTTCCTGCTCAACGTTACCGTTTAAATTCAAACGCTCTCTTTTTAACCACTCTGTTACCCTAAACTCGCCCCTACGCCGCCATTTCTGCATAGGTTTTCTGTGAAGATGCCTGCAAAATCCGCTTATAAAACACCCTCTTTGCGGCTTTTACATGCGAATTGCGTGTGATTTGTGCAAACGATAAAAGCTTTTGGAAAATTGTTTGACTTATAAGTCCCAGAAAGTAATATATGCGCCACGCAGCGACGAGAAGCTCTTAATGAGTAACTCGAAGCACTCGAAAGAGGCGTTGTGTGGTGAGGTGGCCGAGAGGCTGAAGGCGCTCCCCTGCTAAGGGAGTATGCGGTCAAAAGCTGCATCCGGGGTTCGAATCCCCGCCTCACCGCCATTTTGCATCCGTAGCTCAGCTGGATAGAGTACTCGGCTACGAACCGAGCGGTCGGAGGTTCGAATCCTCCCGGATGCACCATCTATTACTTCATATTGCTTTAGAAGTGATATGAATATCGAGCAGTACAGTAGTAAATCCCGATGCATCCGTAGCTCAGCTGGATAGAGTACTCGGCTACGAACCGAGCGGTCGGAGGTTCGAATCCTCCCGGATGCACCATTTACTATTTCTGAAAGCAGTACCCTGATGCATCCGTAGCTCAGCTGGATAGAGTACTCGGCTACGAACCGAGCGGTCGGAGGTTCGAATCCTCCCGGATGCACCATTTACTATTTCTGAAAGCAGTACCCTGATGCATCCGTAGCTCAGCTGGATAGAGTACTCGGCTACGAACCGAGCGGTCGGAGGTTCGAATCCTCCCGGATGCACCATATTCTCCGAGATAATAGCCACGCTGTTGTTTCAAGGTCTGCGAGTTAATCGCAAGCACCAGGGAGGATAACGTTGCTTCAGCAACGGCCCGCAGGGCGAGGCGCAGCCGAGTAATCCTCCCGGATGCACCATTTACTGTTTCTAAAAGCATTTCCCGATGCATCCGTAGCTCAGCTGGATAGAGTACTCGGCTACGA